>NZ_JBVIJC010000005.1:0-392110 GCF_055581605.1 Streptomyces sp. NPDC031418 | reverse complement strand
ACAACGTCCACAGTTCTTCCGGCGCCATCCGCTCGACAAGCGCAGCAGTCATCACCCCAGACTGCCGCAAGATCACGCCAACTGAAATGACGTCTAAGGGTGGGGGCACTTCGACCACCGAGACCGCGGATGCTCGCACTCCTTGAAGAACGAGCCCATCCCCCGAACCAACGAATCCCGCGCCACGCCCGATCGACTCCTCGCGCCTGATGCTGACCTTTTGCTGACCAGGAGCAGTCGCGCAGGTCATTGACCTGCGGAAACAGCGGCGTAGTGCGATATGTGGTGGAACTTCGTCGCCCGCTCCCAGGACGAGATCGAACGGGCGCGGGAGGACTGGATGAACGGCGTCCGCTTCGGCGCGGTGAAGGGTTACGACGGGGCCCCACTGCGCGCACCGAAGCTGCCGGAAGTACCGCTGAAACCGCGCGGAAGGGTGCGTTGACACGAGGGGAGTCCACATGATCCGCCGGACAGAACCTCATCATCAGGTGATCCCGTTGCAGTGTGCGCATGGCCACACGATGCCTCCGCGGTCAGTGTGTGCCAGGTGACTTCCCGGGCGGGACCGGCGGCAGGCTCGCACTCGACCCCTTGACCGCAGCGCCGAGGATACTTTCGGAGCACAGGCCGAAGACAGTGATGTCCACCGGGAAGTTACCGGTGTTCCTGCCCGCGACCGACCACTGCAGGGGCAGACCATCACGGGGGAACCGAGGGCTACTGCGGCTCAGGACGAAGGTGCTGTCCGCGTTGCCGGTGCTCGATGAGACGAAACTGCCGCCCCCGGTAACCAGTTCCCCGGGCGGGCACTCACCGGTCTGGGCGAAACCGGTCTGCCCAGGCCCCAGCCGTGCCCCTCCTGTGACCACGTGCGTTACGGCGGCCCCCTGAGCGCTTGCCTGGCCAGACGCCAGTGGAACGACAGCGGCGACTCCTGCGCCGACGCCGAGGGCCGTCACGACGGCCAGACCTACGAGGCGGGTGCGTTTCATGACGACCTTCCGGATGAACGATGGACGCTATCCGTCTTTTCCACCACAGCGGCGCAGACGCACCGCTTCACCCAAACGTCGTAAGCAGAATCGATCCAGTCGCCTCTGACCGAGCGAGGGTCACAGGCTCCGCTTGAGGTTCTGGCTCACGGACCCGGACTGCTGCACCCGGCTTGGGACCGTCACCGTCCTCGTGCTCGCCCAAAGGCCCTCGGCCGGCGGACAGACCGTAGGCGGCAGAGCCGATTCCGCCCGAACACCGTGCAGCTGGCCATGCGGCCCCTGAGGGGCACGAGCGCCAGGGGGCCGTCGGTCGACCGGCGGGGTGCGAACGCACGGCAGTCACCCGCGCCGGGGCGACGGGCGTGTGGTCCACGACCCGTCTGCGACCGGCCCGTGCGCCCCGGTGCCGAGTCCCAGGGTGGCCAACGACCGTGCCGTTGCGCTACGATGTCATATGGGAGCGCTCCCATGATTCGGAATGCCGACCGCACCCCTATTCCGACGGCGCTTCAAGGGCTTCCGCGTCCACAAATTCACGGATCGCGAAACCGGCCTGGAAACGCGTCTCGGAATCAAATCGCTGCATGATCTCTGATATGTGCTTGCGGCAGGTGCGCACTGATATCGCGAGGCGCCGCGCGATCATGTCGTCACGCATACCGTCAGCCAGCATCCTGACAATCGACCGCTGAACACCCTCGGCCAGCGCACTGTTTTCCGCATTCGACGGGAAAGGTGTTCCGTGGGTCCACGTCATGTCGAACACACGGCAGAGGAAACGCACCGTCGAAGGCTGGGTCACAACGGTCGCACCCTCCGCCGCCTCCTCGTCCGCCAGGAAGGCGACGGAGCGGTCGAAGGCGATGAAACGCGGCGGCAGGTCTGCCAGGGTGCGCACCTGCGCCCCGTGGCTCACCGCCTTCTCCACATACGCCTGGGTGGGCCGGTCCCGCCGCGCCGCGTGCTGGTAGAGCACCTTCATGCGTACGCCCCGGCCCAGCATCGCCAGGTCGCGGTCGATCGCCTCCTCCAGCAGGTGCGCCGGCCGCCCACCGCCGGGCTGGCAGGTCAGCACCTCCTCCACACAGGCTGAAGCGGCCTCCTCGATCAGCTCGTTGACCGTGCCGACGTCCGGGATGCGCAGCGGTCCGTCGCCGTTCCCGCCCTCCAGGGTGAGCGTCTGGAACACCGCCCGCAGGCCGGCCACACCCCGACGCGCCGACCCGAGGCAGTCCAGGGCCTCCCGCAGCGAGTGCTCCAAGTCGCCGGTGAGCAGCCCGAAGGCCAGCTCGGCGGGCACCGCCTCCATCCGCTCGTCCGGGGGCTCGGCGGGAACGTCCGCACCGCCGACGGCACGCAATAGATGAAGGGAACGTAAATTTTTCAGTACTTCCTCCGCCTCCTTCACCGGAATTCCGAGTTCCTGAGCCGCGTCCCGCACGTCAACGCCGCCTCTCCGTCGGGCCCGCTCGTATACCTGCGCCTGGATGCGCTCCAGTTTCCCGTCCTCAGAATCTGGTGTCGACACTTTTCGCCTTCCGTGAGGGCATTTGCTGCATGCATCAAGATGCAGCCAGGATCACTGTACATTCACTTGAGCCGGAAACGATGATCTGTAGGACATCAGCCGATCAAAGGGTCTCCACAATGTGTGTTCCCTGTCGTCCGCAGAGCGAATTCTCTGCCTCACACGACACCGCCTGGGGTGGCCGACCGGGAGGCAGCCCCCGGCCCGGTACCGCACCGGCCACCGACCGGTAGTCCGCGCCGCCCGCGCCCGGAGCGCCCGTGCCGCGCTCCGTACCGGCGCCGTCAGCGCCACCGGCGACTGACCGGCACACCGACCAGTGAACAGCGCGACATGGACGTGACCCGCGGACCCTCCGCCCCGGGCCCCCCGCAACGATGCGGGCGCCGCCGCCCCGGGCAGGACCCAGCCGGTCGGCGCGGGCAGACCCCCGCTGCGACGTCCGCCCTCTCCTGCGCGGCAGGCGCGAGGAGCACCCTCCCCACGGCAACGAGGCCGTGCCTGCGCGAGGCTCCCACGGACTGCCGCTCCCCGCCGTACGACACACTCCCGCGAAGAGGTGTTGCATGTCCCGCTTGCATGGTTCCCCCATCCCGGTTCGAAGCCGACGGCGAACGCCTCGGACCGTCAGGCACCTGTCCACCGCCCGCACCGGCCGGGCCGGCGCGCGGTGAGCCGCGTCGTCGTGACCGGGGCAGCCGGGATGCTCGGCACCGCCCTGGTCGACCGCTTCGCCCGGGACGGCCGTCAGGTTGTCGGCCTGGACCTGCTCCCGCCCGCCGCCGCCCACCCGGACGTGGAGTGGATCGAGGGCGACATCCGCGACCCCGCCGCCGTCGGGAAGGCGGTACGGGGAGCCGATCTGGTCGTGCACAGCGCGACCGCGTTGCCCACGTACGCCGAGCACGAGATCCGCTCCATCAACGTGGACGGCGCCCGCACCCTGCTCACCGGGTGCCGGGACGCGGACGTGCCCCGCGTCATCCACCTGTCCTCCGCCGCCGTGTACGGCGTGCCCAGGACCGTGCCGACGCCGGAGGTGCACCCCCCGAGGCCCTGTGACCCGTACAGCCGCTCCAAGGCCGCGGCGGAGGAGGTCGTGGCCGAGTTCCGCGCGGCCGGCATGGTGATACCGGCGTTGCGCGCCAAGACCTTCGTCGGACCGGGCAGGCTCGGCCTGTTCGCCATGCTCTTCGAATGGGCGCACGAGGGCCACAACTTCCCCATGTTGGGCGGTGGTGACGTGCGCTCCCAGATGCTCGACGTGGACGACCTGGTCGACGCGGTCGTCGCCGCGGCGGCCCATCCGGACGACAACGCTGTCAACACGGCGTTCAACATCGCCGCCACCGAGTTCCGCACGCTGCGCCAGGACTTCCAGTCCGTGCTCGACGCGGCGGGCCACGGCAAGCGCGTGGTCGCCCTCCCCACCGCACCCGCCGTGGCCGTGCTCAAGGTGCTCAGCCGGACGGGGCTGTCCCCCGTTTACGGCAGGCTGCTCCAGAAGCTCCAGGTGGACAGTTACGTCTCCACCGAGCGCGCGGCCGAGGTGCTCGGCTTCCGTCCCCGGTACTCCAACCGCGAGGCGCTGCTGCGCACCTTCGACTGGTGGCGGCGCGAGCACGCCCGCAGCCACGGCGCCCCGACCGGGCGGACCAGCCGTGCGCCCTGGAAGCAGGGCGCCCTCTCCCTCGGCAAGGCGCTGTTCTGATGGCGCCCATCCGCCGCGGGTTCCCTCCGCCGCCGCGCCCGGTGACGCCTCCTTACTCCCGGACCACCGTTCACGACGCGCCTCCCACTTCTAGGAGAGCCATGTCCGTTGCGGATTCCGCCCCCCGCCCCTCCCCCACCGAGGGTGCCGCACCCTCGCAGCTCGCCGTCGGCCCGCCGCCGGGCGCCGTGTCCGCGCCGCCCGCGCCGCATCTGCTGCCACCTGATCCTCTGCCGTACCGGCGGGGACCGGTACGCGCCTTCGTCGCGCTCGCCCGGCCCAAGCACTGGGTGAAGAACATCTTCGTCGTCGCCCTGCCGGTGCTGCTCACCGGACCGGTGACCCCGTCGGCGCTGCGTGCCGTGGGCGTCGCCGTCGCCCTGTTCATCACCGCCTCGGTGAGCGTGTACGTACTCAATGACCTGGTGGACCGCGAACGCGACCGGCTGCACCCCGTCAAGCGCCACCGGCCGCTCGCCGCCGGCGAGTTGAGCGCCGGGTCCGCCTGGGTGACGCTCGGTGTGCTGGCCGCCGTGCAGGTCGCCGGGGTGCTGCTCGGCGGCGTGGACCGGTTCTGGCCAGTGCCTGTCTATGTCGCCCTCAACGTCGCCTACAGCTTCCGCCTCAAGCACCTGCCGATCGTCGACGTGTTCGCGCTCGCCGGCGGGTTCGTGCTGCGCGGCGCCGAGGGTTACCTGGCACCGGGCCTGACGCCGTCCGCCTGGCTGCTGATGTGCGTCTTCACGCTCTGCCTGGTGCTCGCCCTGGGCAAGCGCCGACGCGAACTGAGCGAGAGCGGCAGCGCGCACCGCCCGGCGCTGACCGGCTACACGACCCAACTGCTCGACTACATGGTGGTGGTCAGCGCCAGCCTGTCGGTGATGATCTACGTCGTCCATCTGTTCGTCCCGCCGTCCCACCCGGCCGCGATCGCCCTGATCCTGGTGACGGTGCCCTGCGCGGTCTTCGCGCTGTTCCGCTACCTCCAGGTCGTCCTCGTCCACGGCGGTGGCGGCGACCCGGTCCGGCTGCTGCTCAGCGACCGGGTGCTGATGGCCGTGGGACTGCTGTGGGCCGTACTGATCGTGCTCCTGCCCGGCCCGGCCTGACGTCTTCAGGCCGTCCGCCCCGCACCGACCACCGCTTCCGAGGAAGGCACCGCCATGTCCGGCACACCGCTGGTGTCAGTGATCATCCCGAACTACAACTACAGCCGCACCCTGGGTCTTTCCATCCGCTCCGCGCTCGAGCAGGACTATCCGAACAAGGAGATCATCGTCGTCGACGACTGCAGCACCGACGACTCCCTGGCCACCGCCCGGGCGATGCCCGGCATCACCGTGCTGAGCACGCCGGCCAACGGCGGCTCCGCCGTCGCCCGCAACCTCGGTGTCGAGCACGCCTCCGGCGAGATCCTGATGTTCCTCGACTCCGACGTCGCCCTCGCCCAGGGCGCGATCACCGAGGCCGTAAAGCAGCTGCTGGCCGACCCGGAGCTGGGCGCCGTCTGCGGCATGTACGAACCCGAACCGCTCATCCGCGACAGCCTGGTGGAGGAGGCCCGCTGCCTCCAGGCCTACTACTGGCGCTACGACTCCGAGGGTTCGGTCAGCTTCCTCATCTCCGCCATCTGCGCGATGCGCGCCGAGATCTTTCACGAGATCGGCGGCTTCAACCCGCAGCTGCGGCAGACCGAGGAGGTCGACTTCGGCGAGCGGCTGTCCCAACGCTACGAGATACGACTGACCAACCGCATGCGCGGCGCGCACGACGACGACCACGAACTGTTCGCCCTGATCCGCAAGATGTTCGTGCGGGGCCGGTTGCGGGTGCCGCTGTACGCCCAGCGCAAGCGGCACGCCGAGGGGTTCGAGACCATGGCACGGTCCTGGGCCGCGCTGTTCGGCCTGGCCGCCGTCCTGCTGCTGTGCGCACCGCTCCTGCTGGGGCCGCTCGGCTGGCTGCTGCCTGCCGCGGCCTTCACCGCGGTCGTCCTCTGCGACCTGGGCATGTACGCCTTCGTCGCGCGGCGCAAGGGCCTGCTGTTCCTGCCCGCCTTCTTCGGCGTGCTGCTGGTCTTCAACGTCACCGTGGCCACCGCCGTCCTCTTCGGCGCGGTGCACTGGCTGATCTCCCCGGGGTTCCGCCGGCTCTACGAGCGTGAGCCACGCGCCGACACCGCCGGCCCGGCGCCGGGCGTGCCGGCGCCGCGGCGCGGGGCGAAGGACGAGACCGGTGGGGTGCTCCTGCCGTGACCGAGTACCTCACCACCGGCCGCGGCCCGACCGCCACCGACCGCCTCTCCGCCGGCCCGCAGCGGCCGTCCGACACCGACCGCCCCGGGCCGTTCCGGCGTGCCGCCCGGCGGCTCGGCCGAGTGCGGTGGCTGTGGGCGGCGACCTGGCTCTGGCTGGCCGTGGCCCTGATCCACTTGGCGCTGTCGGGTCGCTGGTGGCTGATGCTCCTCCCGGATCTGGCGCCGCCGCTGGTGTACGCGGCCGTACCGCTGCTGCTGGTGGCGGCCGCCCTCGCCGGCCGGCTGCGGCGGACCGCGCCCCCGCACCGGGTCACCTGGACGATCGTGGCCGGCGCCGTCGCCGCGCTCGTCCTCAGCTGGAACTCCTGCGGGGTGCAGTGGGGCGTGCTCGTCCACGACTCCCCGTCCGGCACCCCCGATCTGCGGGTCGTCTCCTGGAACACCCGGCTCTGGGGCAGCGGCACCGGCCGGGCGGTGTTCTACCGCACCATCCGGGAGCGGAAGGCGGACGTCTACCTCCTCCAGGAGTACATCACCTCGCACGACAACGGGGCGACGTCCGATCCCATCGACGAACTCGCCCAACTGCGGACCTACTTCCCCGGCTACCACATCATCGTCCGCGGCGAGCTGGTCACCCTCTCCCGGCTACCCGTGGTGTCCGCGCACAGCATCGGGCCCGGCGCCGGCGTGGAGCACGGGCGCTGGCCGTGGCAGACCAGGTTCGCCGAAGAGAAGGTGCTGCGCACCGACGTCCGGGTCGGCGGACACACCGTGTCCCTGTACAACGTGCACGTCCCGGTCCAGATCAACATCGGCGTCAGCCCGCTGGGCAGCCGACTGTACCGGATGATGCACGCCAACGAACGTGCCCGGAAGGCCCAGTTCGAGGGCCTGGCCGACGACCTGCGCACCAACTCCCTGCCCACGGTGGTGGCCGGTGACTTCAACACCAGTCCGGCCATGGGGGACCTGCACACCCTGCGCGGCATGATGCGGGACGCCGCCGACGCCGGGGGCAGCCTCTATACGGCCTCCTGGGGCCACCTGTGGCGGCTCGACTGGGCCTTCCTCAGCGGCTCCATCGCAGCCGACCACTACCGCATCGACCCGATGGACGGGATCTCCGACCACCGGGCGCAGATCATGTCGTTCACCGTCTGACGGCCCGGCCGGACGGCGGCCCCTGTCCGGCCGCCGTCCCGCGACTCGTGGACCGCTGAACCGAAAGGCCCGGCCTCGTGCAACCCACCGTCTCGGTCGTCATCCCCAACTACAACTACGCCAGGACACTGCGGCTCTGTCTGAAGTCCGTCTTCGATCAGGAATATCCTCTGCACGAGGTGATCGTGGCCGACGACAACAGCACCGACGCCTCGCGGGAAATCGCCGCCGAGTTCCCCTGCACCGTGCTGCACCTCAACCCCAACGGCGGGGTGTCCGCCGCCCGCAACGCCGCCGTGGCGGCCAGCAGCGGCGACATCCTGTTCTTCCTCGACTCCGACGAGACCATCGCGCCGAACGCCGTCAAGGAGGCGGTGCGCCTCCTCACCGAGGACCCCGGACTCGGCTGTGTGCACGGCGTTTTCGCCCCCGAACCGCTCATCGACGACGGCCCCGTCGAGTGGTATCGCACCCTGCACGCCCACCACTGGCGCACCAAGGCGCTGGGCGAGACATCCACCGTCATCTTCGTCGCCACCGCGATGCCGCGACGGGTCTTCGACGAGGTCGGCGGCTTCGACACCACCCTGCGCGACGCGGAGGACGTGGAGTACAGCGACCGTCTCTCCGCCAAGTACCGCATCCTGCTGACCGACCGGATCGTCGCCTGGCACGACGAGGAGTCGAGGATGGGCCGCATGCTGCGCGAGTCCTTCCGACGCTCGCAGTTCCTGGTGCCGTTCGGCGCCGCGCACCGCCGCAAGAAGGGCGCGCTCCGGGTCAACACCACCGGCGGTGTCGCAACGGCGATGCTCACCCTGGTCACGTTGCCGCTGGTCGCCGCGGGTTCCTGGTGGACGCTGGCGCCGCTCGCAGCACTGACCGGCTTCGTCTTCTCCGATCCCGGACTGCTCGGCGTGGTGCGCCGCCACCGCGGTTCCGGTTTCCTGCCGTTCTTCCTGCTGTGCCATCTGCTCGTCAACATGACCATCGGTCTGGGGGCGCTCTGGGGCGTCGTGCGGATGGTCTTCACCGACTTCGGGACCCCGACGGCACGCCGCCGGCCGGAACCGGCCGGCCTGGGCGGTGAGACCGGATGACCTCACTGTCCCGCCGCCGGGCCCTGCGGGCCGTCGTCACGACCGCGTTCGTGGTCGCCGCGGGTTACGGCATGTACCGGGCGCTGGGCGACTCCACCGGCGGGGTCGCCGACTTCCTGGCCCGCGGCGACGCTCCCGCCGTGCTCGCCGGCGCCGCCGTGCTCGACCTGGCCGGGCTGACCCTCGGCATGACGGCCTGGCGCAGTCTGCTCAGCGGTCTGGGTCATCCGCTCGGCGCCGGGCCCACGATGCGGATCTACGGCGCCGCGATGCTGGGCAAGTACCTCCCCGGCCCGTTCTGGAGCGGTCTGGCCAGCGTCCACACCGGGCGGGCCAGCGGTGTGCCCGCGGCCCGCATGATCGCCGCGTACGCGCTGAACTCGGCGCTGGTGCTGCTGACCGCGGGCGTGGTGGGCATCGCCGCGGCACCGGCCGTCATGGACCACTCCGCCGTCGTGCTCGTCCTCGGACTCGCGCTGTTCGGCGTGCTGCTGCACCGGCCCCGGCTGGTGCTGATGCTGGCCGGGGCGATCGCCCGGGTGCTGCGCAGGCCACCGCCACAGGCCCCGTTCGCGGAGGGGCTGCTGCGCCGGTCGATCATCGTGCAGGTGGTGTCCTGGGCGGTCGGCGGGCTGCATCTGGCGCTGATCGTGGCCGTCTTGAGCGGCCCGCTGGACGCCCACACCGTACTGCTGTGCGTGGGCGGCTTCGCCCTGGCCTCCGCGGCCGGGATGCTCGTGCTGGTGGTCCCGGACGGCGCCGGGGTCCGCGAGGTCGTGCTGACCCTGGCGCTCGCTCCCGTCCTGACCACCCAGCAGACCGTGACGGCCGTCGTCGTCAGCCGGCTGGCGTGCACCCTCGCCGAGGTCTCCGGTTCGCTCGCCGGACTGGCCGCCGCGGCGCTGCTGGCGCGCCGCGGGCCGCGTCCGGCCCCGGACGGCCCTGGGCGCACCGCGGACCTGGCGCCCTCGGCCCCCTCCGAAGTCTGAGCCGGGCACATCTCTCCCTCCTTGCCGCCTGCTCCCCATGAGAGAGGTACGCATGTTCGCGCATCCCCCCGTCACCAAGGCCGTCGTCCCCGCCGCCGGCCTCGGAACCCGGTTCCTGCCGATGACCAAGTCCACTCCGAAGGAGATGCTGCCGGTCGTCGACAAGCCGGCCATCCAGTACGTCGTCGAGGAGGCCGCCGCGGCGGGCCTCTCCGACGTGCTGATGATCACCGGCCGCAACAAGCACTCCCTGGAGGACCACTTCGACCACAACTTCGAACTCGAGTCCGTCCTCGCGCAGCGCGGTGACCGTGACAAACTCGCCAAGGTCCGCGCCAGCAGCGAACTCGGCACCCTCCACTACGTCCGGCAGAAGGTGCCCCGCGGCCTGGGCCACGCCGTGCTCTGCGCCCGCTCCCACATCGGTGACGAGCCCTTCGCGGTCCTCCTCGGCGACGACCTCATCGACCCGCGGGATGCCCTGCTGCGCCGGATGCTCGACGTGCGGCAGGCCATGGGGGGCAGCGTCATCGCCCTCATGGAGGTCGATCCCGCCCAGACGCACCTGTACGGCTGCGCCCGGATCGCCGGGGCCGACGGCGGCGACGTGGTGCGCGTGACCGGCCTGGTGGAGAAGCCGCCGCCCGGCGCCCAGCCCAGCAACTACGCGGTCATCGGCCGCTATGTGCTCCAGCCCGAGGTCTTCGGTGTACTGGAGAGGCTGGGCCCCGGGCACGGCGGCGAGATCCAGCTGACGGACGCCCTGGAGACGCTGGCGGCCGGCGGCTCCGTGCACGGCGTGGTTTTCTCCGGCCGCCGCTACGACACCGGCGACCGCCTTGACTACCTGCGCTCGGTGGTACAACTGGCCTGCGATCATTCGGAGTTGGGGACGGAGTTCAGTGAGTGGCTGACCGCCTACGTCACCTCCCGGATGGTCGAGCCGGGGGCCGAGGCGCTACCGGGAGCCCTCGGGCGGCCTCGGGCGCCGCACCCGGGGCTGCCGGCCGGCCCCCTCTCCGCAACCGGCCGTGGCCGGTAACGGTCCCCGCGCGGCGTACTTCCCCGTACTGTGTCGTACCCGTCCCACCGGCCATCCTTCTCTGCCCACGGATCCGCCCGGCGGCCCGTCCAAGGTTCTTCTACGCTGCCCCGGTACCAGGGCCCTTCCCACGTGTCTGGAGCCAAGATGACGCAAGCGCACCGCCTCATCGGTGACACCGCCATTCCCCCCCTGGGCATGGGGTGCTGGGCCATCGGCGGCCCATTCCGGGCCGGTGACACCCCGGCCGGCTGGGGCAAGGTCGACGACGCGGAGTCCACCCGGGCGGTGCGCCGGGCCGTGGACCTGGGCATCCGCTTCTTCGACACCTCCGACGTCTACGGCACCGGGCACAGTGAGCGCATCCTGGGCGCGGCCCTGGCCGGTCACCGCGACGATGTGCTGATCGCCACCAAGTGGGGCAACGTCTTCGACGAGGGCAGCCGCCGGATCACGGGCGAAGACCCGAGCCCGGCTCATGTCCGGCGCGCTGTCGAGGCGTCGTTGACCCGGCTCGGCACCGACCGCATCGACCTCTACCAGTGGCATCTGGGCGGCGCCTCCGCCGAGCAGGCGCAGGAGATGCAGGGCGCGCTGGAGGCCCTGGTCGCGGCGGGCAAGATCCGCCACTACGGGTGGAGCACCGACGATCCGACCCTGCCCACCGCGCTGGCCGGTCCCCATTTCGCCGCCGTCCAGCACGAGTTGAACGTGCTGAACGACGCGCCGGACATGCTGCGCCTGGTCGCCGAGCACAACTGGGCCAGCGTCAACCGCAGTCCGCTGGCCATGGGGCTGCTCAGCGAGAAGTACACCACTGGCACCCGACTCGCCCAGGACGACGTACGGGGCGACGAGGCACCACCGTGGATGCGGTACTTCGCCGACGGCGCCCCGGCCGGCGAATGGCTCAAGCGCCGTGACGCCGTGCGCGAGATCCTGACCTCGGGCGGACGCTCCTTGGCCCAGGGCGCCCTGGCATGGATCTGGGCGCGCAGTCCGCACACGGTGCCCATCCCCGGCTTCCGCACCGTCGCACAGGTCGAGGAGAACGCCGCTGCCCTCGGCCGGCCCCCGCTGACCGCCGGTGAACTGAGCGAGATCGACGCCCTGCTGGGCCGGTAAGCCGGGGCACCGGCCAGGAGAACGAGCCCATGGCGGCCCGGGCCGAAGGGGGCGCCATGGCCTGTTCTCCGGCCCGGGGCGATCCCGGGCTCAGGTGCTGAGCAGGCGGTTGAAGAAGGAGCGGTAGCGCCGCAGCGCTCCCCGGAGCTCCTCCGTGTCCACCTTCTCGCCCTGGCTCCACTGTCCTTCCAGGTCCTTCTTGTGCTGGGCGAAGGTGGAGGCCAGGGTCTGCATGACGTCCGCGACGAGGGCGTCGGCGTCGTGCACGGCCTCGCGGGGGTCGTCCACGAACCTGTTCTGGATCGTCTGCCAGCGGTCGCGGAAGGCTCGCTCTTCGTCGTCCGTCAGCAGTTGCGGAGTCTCGTCGTCCGACGCGCCCGTGGCCTGCGGGGTCTCGGACTCCGCGACCTCGGCATCGGCTCCGCCGGTGACGGACGTGCCGCCCTCGCTCGGCGTCCCGGTGCTCTCGCCCGGATAGACAGGGGCGCCCCCGGAGGTCTCCTCCGGCTCGGCGCCCAGGCCGGTGTCGGTCGTCTGGGCGAGGTCCTCGGTGGACAGACCGCCGGTGGTGCGGTCCGCGTCCTCGTTTCTCTGCATGGCGTTCCTCTGCGGGTTGTGATCGCGGTCAGGTCGGGGCGGATCGCGCCCGGCCGCCGCCGTCGGAGAGCAACTCGTCGAACAGGGCGCGGTAGTGCACCATGGCACCCCGCAACTGCTCGGTCGTCGCCTGCCTACGGGTGGAGAGGCTCTCCACCTCGTGCGCGGCCCGGTAGTGCTCCAGCGTGGCGCCGTGCTCCACCGACAGGTCCTTCATCTGTTGCTCGAACCCCTCGGTGGGGTATCCGCGCTCGTGCATGAGGGAGGTCACCAGCCGGTCGGCGTCGTGCACCGCGTCCTCCGGCCGGTCGACGAACTCCTCCTGGACGCTGCTCCACTCCCGCGTGTAGCGGTCCCGTGAGACGGGGGGCAGCGGTTTGATCTCCAGCGAGTCGTGTCGCCTCTCGCGCTCCCGGAGCTCACGCTCGGCGGCGAGCCGGCTGTCGGATCCCTCGACCGTCCGTTCGTACTCCGGGCCGAAGCGCTCACGGAGGTGACGGCGTCGCATCAGCAGTGAGACCGCCACAGCGGCCAGAGCGATCACCACCACGATGGGAATGATGATCGCCAGAAGCGTTCCCGTCGACATGGGCGCACGCTCCTCAGGGAGTAGTGATATGCATCCTCCATGTCCCCATTTCCACCGACTTCACCCGAGGTTTGGTCACAAATACTTCACCACCGGACCGTGTACGTCCCAGATCGACTCGGAACGTTCGCATCAGCCGGCGTCCGGACGACGCCCAGCGCCGCAGCAGGCTGCTTGCGCCTCATTTCTTCGGGTACAGCGATTGAATGAGAATTGTCTCCACAGTATGCGGATCTCACTGAAAGCGATGTGTTCGTGACCCGTCTCGACGACCCCGGCGGCGACCGTGTGGAGGGAGCGGGCGATGGCCCGGACGCTGTCGCGCTGGAGATCGCCGATGCCGTGGACAGTCTCACGAACCTGTGGTCGCTGGCCGCGCAGGAGGCGGCCCTTCGTCTGTCCTTGCACCAGCTGCGGGCGCTGCGGGCCCTTCAGGCGGCACCGGGGCTGAACCTCACGACCCTGGCCGAACGGCTCGACATAGGGCTTCCCACGGCCAGTCGGCTCTGTGACCGGCTGGAGGCGGCGGGGATGCTGGAACGCGCGCTGCATCCGGAGAAGCGCCGCGAGGTGCGGCTGAGCCTCACCGCGCAGGGACGCCGGGTCCTGGAGGACGTGGCACAGCGGCGGGCCCAGGCGCTGACGGTCGCGCTGACGGCCATGGAGCCGGCGGAGCGGTCGGCGCTGAGCCGCGGTATGAGGGCCTTTCTCGCCGCTCAGAGGGGAGCGCGGCCCCTGCCGGGAGAACCGCCGGACGCCCAGTGACGGGGAGGGGTCAGGCGGCTTCGGGGGTGAGCCGCGCCGTATCGGTGCTCCTGCCCGTCCAGTCGAGGCAGACGACCGCCGCGTCGGAGGTGAGGTCCTTGCTGCCGAAGTGCTCGATCAGCCCGGCGACAACCGCGCGCGCCGTCTCATGCGGCGTGGTCTGACGTGTCGCGCTCAGGATCTGGCGCAGGGCGCGTTCCCCGAAGAGGTCTCCGGTGGCCGAGCGGGTGCCGTGGACGCCGGTGCTGATGACGACCAGGCGGTCCCCTGGCTGCACCTGAAAGGTCTGCTCCTCGTACGGGGTCTCCTCGAACATCCCCAGCGGGAGCTGTGCTTCCAGCTCTATCAGATCGATGCCCGTGGCGCCCAGGCGGTACAGCTGCGGTGAGCCGGCGTCGACCGCGCGCACGGTCCCGGAGTCCAGGTCGAAGCGCAGCAGAAGCGTCGAGGCGTATGCCTTGCCGCCGTACTGGGCGAATACGGCTTGGTCCGCCAGGGCGGCTTGGTCGGCGAGGCCGAGGCCGGCGCGGCGGGCGTTGCGCAGGGCGCCGACGGCGAGGCTGGTGAGCAGCGAGGCCTCGATGCCCTGACCCATGCCGTCGGTGACGGTGAGGGTGAGGTGGTCGGCGCTGGTGCTCCAGTCGAAGTTGTCACCGCCGACGGCATAGGCCGGCTCCAGATGGGCGCCGATGGTGTACTCCCGGCGGGCGCAGCCGCGCCCCGGCAGAAGCTGCCACTGCATCTCGGCGGCGAGGGTGAGACGGCGGGTACGGCGGGCCTGAAGGTACAGGTCGGTGTCCCGGCCGGCCGTGACCACCTCGTGGCCGAGGGCCGTGGCGAACTCACCGAGTCTGAGCACCGTGGCCGGGTCCGCGGCGGTGGCGGGTACCCGAACGGTCAGGATGCCGAGCCGGTCACCGCGGACGGTGATGGGCAGGTGAACCCGCTCCGTCGTCGTGTCGGCAATGACCTCGACCACCGGCTTCTGACTGGTGAACGCGGTGCCGGCCGGACCCTCGTACGCGGAGACCGGTTCGCCCGTGTGCGGCAGGTGCGTGACCGGTTGCAGGACTGTCAGGCCGTAGTCGGCCAGGAGCAGGGTGACGTCCTGGGCACCGAAGCGCTTGGCCAGCAACGAGGCGGCGGTGGCGACGAGCGCGTGGGGCGGGACGGCCCGCAGCAGGCTCTCCGCGGACGGGAACGGTTCAGAGGCATTCACGGCGTCCACCCTCTCCCCTTGTGGCCTCCACGCTATCGCGGCGAGGGCCCGTTCCCGAGCGCTCGGGCAGGACCTCCGGCGTGGTGGTGCGGCACAGCAGGAGACAGACGTCGTCGTCGCGTTCGGAGTCGTGCAGCAGCGGTTTGAGCAGTGACTCGGCGCAGGTTTCGAGATCTTCCAGTTCGGGCTCGTCCAAGGCGGCCAGGGTCTGGCTGAGCAACTCGATCCCCGGGTCGATTCCGTCGGCACGCCTCTCCACCAGGCCGTCGGTATACAGGACGAGCGTCGAGCCGGCCGGCAGTTCGGCCGTGTGGTCCTCGTACTCGAAGGGCAGGGGGACTCCCAGCATGACGCCGGGCTTGGTGTCCAGGACGCGCACGCCGCCGTCGGGCATGCGGACCACGGCCGGCGGATGTCCGGCGGCGGACCACACGACGTGCGGATCACCCGGCCGGAAACGGGCGATCATGGCGGTCGCGTACAGGTTCGGCTGCTGGTGGTGGAGCATGCGGTGCAGGCGGCTGAGGATCTGAGCGGGGCTGTCGTTCTCGACGGCGTAGGCGCGCAGGGCGGTGCGCAGCTCGCCCATCATGACGGCGGCGCGCAGCCCGTGTCCGGTGACGTCTCCTATGACCGTCAGCAGGCTGCCGTCGGGCTGGGGAAAGGCGTCGTACCAGTCTCCGCCGATGTTGAGTCCGCGGGTGGCGGGCAGGTAGCGAGCGGCCAGGCGCAGGCTGTCGGTGGTGGGCAGGTCGGTGAGCTGGGCGCGTTGGAGTGCCTCGGCGGTGTCCCGGTGCTGTTCGTAGCGCAGGGCGTGGTCCAGGGCGATGGCGGTACGGCGGGCCAGTTCCAGCAGCATGACGCCGGTGTCCGGGTCGAAGCGGTCGCCGTGGGGGATGAGGGTCAGCACACCCAGCGTCCGGCGCACGGTGAGGGGAATGCTCAGCACCGACCCGGTGGGGTTCATCGCCGAGGGCGGGAGGTCGTCGATACCCGAGAGTCCTCCCGGATAGGGTGCCGCGTGCTGCGGGCGATCGGTACGGGCAGCGGCCACCGCGGCGGCCGAGTGAGCACGGTTCCTGTCCGCCTGTTCGTCGTCGAAGATCCACACGTCGACATGGCACGCGTACTCGGGAACCAGCAGCTCGGGAAGGCGCCGCAGGATGTCCCTGTGGTCCAGGGACGCGGTCACCGCCGCGCTCGCGTCGCCCAGGAAGGTCAGCAGGCGCCGTGCCTTCTCCGCCTCGGCCCGCGCGGCCCGCTCGGCGTCGAGGAGTGTGCGCTGGGTGAGCGCGGCCGCGTCCAGCTCGGCGTGCAGGGCCAGCACGCCCTGGTTGGTCTGGTGCAGTTCCTCCCGGTGCAGGACGAGCAGCTTCTCGGTCTCGTCGAGCCGGTTCAGGACCGCCGCGGTCTCCTCGTCCGCCGCGAGGACGACCTCGGCGGGGTCGGCGTCGTCCAGGGCCGCCGGGACGGGCAACTCGTGTGCCGGCGGCCCGGGGCAGGCGAGCGTGAGCCGCCACGGCGGCATCTGCTCGCGCGTCGGCGGGGTGGGTCGTACGACGGCCTGGACCTGCCCGGCGCTGCCGGGGCCGGCCTCCTGGACGGTGAGGGTGAGTTCCGCACCGCCCTGACCGAGACACTGGCGCAGCCGCGCCGTGAGCTCGGTGAGGAAACGGGCCCGCTCGACCTCGGGAGCGCCCAGGGCGGTGGTGAGGAGCGCCGCAAAGGTCCGGGCGCGGGCGGCTTCCGTGGCGGAGGTGATCTTCCGAACGTCTGGCGTGGTCATGGGTGCCGGTCCGCAGGGTCGAAGGCCAGGACGGCCACACTGGTGTCGTCGCGTACGGGACTGGCGGGGCTGTTGGCATCCCGCAGGATGGTCGCAGCGACGACCGCCGGGTCGTGGATGAGGAGACCGGGATCGTCGGGCGGCACCCACCTGCTGGGCAGTCCGTCGCTGTGCAGGACGAGCAGACTGCCCGGCTGCCAGGACCGGCGCTGCACGGGTACGGTCGCCGGGAAGTGGGCGCCTACGATGCCGGGGTGGGAGACCAGGTGCTCCCATGAGCCGCCGGTGTACAGCCGGGCGCCGATGTTGCCGACTCCGGCGAAGGCGAGTTCCGCGGTGTCCGTGTTCAGCTGGGCGACGGCGACGGCCGCGCCGCGGGTGCGCCGCAGGGCAGGGTGCAGTTGGCGCATGATCTCGGCGGGCGGCAGGTGTGCGGCGCGGTGCAGCTCGTCGACCGCGGCACCGGAGGCGTCCGCCGCCTTGGCGCCGTGGCCGAGGCCGTCGGCGAGCATCAGGGTCAGGCGGGGACCCGATCGGATCGAGCACCAGGCGTCTCCCGAGTGCTCGGCCTGGGCGAGCGGGACGTTGATTCCTCCTGCCCGCAGGACCGGCCGGTTCTTCTCCCGTCCGGGGCTCTGGTCGATGCGGGCCACGGCGACGGTGCCCCGGTGGGTGCTGTACAGGTCGAAGGCGCTGGATATGCGCAGGCATGTGCCCAGACCGGCACCGAGCGACGCCTCGCTGGTGGTGTAGCCGTCGCGCATGGCCGCGTCGACATCGCGGATGCCGGGGCCGTGGTCGAGGGCGGTGAGCTGCACCGCCGGGGTACGGGCGTCCCCTCGGGGGCAGTCGACAAGGTCGATCACGATCCGCCCGCCGCCGGCGTGTTTGAGCAGGTTGGTCGCCAGCTCGGTGGCGACCAGGGCGGCGACCGCGATCCGGTGCGGGTCGAGGCGGGCATGCGTGCCGGCCGCCTCGGCCGCCACCCGGACGTCCCGAACGCGGGTGGAGTCGTGCACCGGGATGTCCCAGACGCGCGTCATCGCTGTCGCACCCCCGAGCGAGCCGCGGGCACGCCCGCTGTCCAGGCGATGACGGTGACGGTGGTGCCCCGGCCGGGTCCGGTGTCGATCTCGAACTCGTCCATGAGGCGTTTGGCGCCGCTCAGGCCGAGCCCCAGGCCGCCGCCCGTGGTGTATCCGTCCGTCATGGCCAGCTCCACATCGCGGATCCCGGGGCCGTTGTCGACGAAGGACAGCCGCAGCCCGCGCGTCGCGCCCCGGGTCAGCGCAATGATCTCCACCTGCCCGCCGCCGCCGTGGATCAGGGTGTTACGGGCCAGTTCGCTGGCCGCGGTGACCAGTTTCGTCTGCATCACCAGGCCGAAGCCGAGTTCGGCCGCGGACTGGCGTACCTGCTGACGTACCCAGGCGAGGTCCGCGTCCGAGCCGATCGGCAGGGTCGTCACCGTGTCAGGGTCGGAGGCCGGCATCACGTCCCCCTCTCGCGTCCGCCCAGAGTGCTCGGCGGCTGCCCGAGCACTTCCAGGGCTCGTTCGACATCGAGGGCGGTGGCCAGGCCGGGCAGGGTGAGGCCCAGTTCGACCAGGGTGATCGCCACGGCCGGTCGCATACCGGCCAGGACGGTACGGACCGCCAGCAGACGGGCACTGGCCGCGATCTCGGCGAGGACACGTCCCAGGAAGGAGTCGACGATCTCCACACCGGAGATGTCGATGACCACACCGGTCGCGCCGCTGTCGGCGATGCGTTGGGTGATGTCGTGCTGGAGTTGCTCGGCCAGGCTGTCGTGCAGCTCGCCCTGGAGGGTGACCAGCAGGGTCTCCCCCAGGGCCAGGACCGGCACCGCGGCGGCGTACTCCGGGCGACGACCGGTCACGTCAGGCTCGCACGCGGGGACACTTCGATGCCCTGCTGGCCCAGGGCGTAGGCGAGGGCGTCGGCGAGCGAGGCGCGGGTGAGAACGGAACCCAGATCGATGCCGAGCTGCACGATGGTCTGCGCGATGGCCGGACGGATGCCGGAGACGATGCATTCGGCGCCCATCAGCCGGGCGGCGGCGACCGTCTTCATCAGGTGCTGGGCGACGAGCGAGTCGACCGTGGGCACACCGGTGATGTCGAGGATGGCGTAGCGGGCGCGCTGGCTGACGATGCCCTCCAGCAGGGCCTCCATGACCACCTGGCTGCGGGCGCTGTCCAGGGTGCCGATCAGCGGCACGGCGACGACGCCCTCCCAGAGGTTGATCACCGGGGTGGCCACTTCGAGCAGTTGCTGCCGCTGCCGCGCGATCAGCTCCTCCCCCGCGCTGAGCGCCGTCTGCATCACCACCAGACGAAGGGTGCCCATCAGGGCGGTCAGCGCCAGCAGGCTCTCCGCCGCCTCCGGAGCGGAGGGGTCGGAGAACTCGGCCCGCAGCAGATCGACGACCGGCGCCCGCAGCGCGGCGACCTCGTCCGCGATCTGCGCGGGGCCCGCTCCCGTGCGCGTCCGGGAGCCGGACATACGCCCGAGCTGCTCGCGGACGCTCTCGAATCCCGGCGCCTCGATGTCCTCCAGCCTCCCGGCCGACGCCACTTCGGAGAGCGCGTCCACGACGGCCTTGCACGCCTCCACGGCTTCGTCGCGCGAGACGGTGAAGACCGTCCGGAAGAGCGCGGCATCGGCCCAGCGCTGAGCGATCTGCTCCCGGCGGCGTTCCAGGAAGGTCCCCAGCCGGCGCGTCGTCGACGCGACCGCCTCTTGCTCCGACACCTACATCGTCTCCTCTGTACAGGATCAGCGGCCGCCGGGCGGCCATCCACAAGAGGCGATTATTGCCTCATGACAAACATTCACGCCGAGGATGTGGTGCAAACTACACACGATCGACACATATCGAGAAGGAGCTTGCGCGACCCCGGTCCGGTCAGCGTCCGCGCCAGTCGAGGCAGACCACGAGGGCGTCGTCGTCGGGCGCGGGCCGGCCGCGGTGCCCGGTCAACTCCCGGAGGATGGCGCGCGGTACCTCGGCGGCCGGCAGCAGTCGGGTGGCCTGGATCGCCCGGGCGAGTGCGGCATCGCCGTAGGCCTCGCCCCGGGAGTCGGCCACCGCGTGCACCCCGTCGCTGACGAAGACCAGCCGGTCCCCGGGCTCGGCCCGGAACTCCTGGGCCACGTAGTCGGTCTCCTCGAACATGCCCAGCGGCAGCTGGGCGTCGAAGGTGACGCGCTCGACCTTGCCGTCACGCAGCCGCAGCAGCTGCGGGGAGCCGGCGTCGACCACCTTGGCGTGCCCGGTCGCGAGGTCGAAGTCGAACATCAGCACCGACAGGTAGCAGCGGCCCTGGTAGTGGGCATAGACCGCCTGGTCGGCCAGTGCGGCCTGGTCATCGATGGCGATCCCGGCGCGCCGGGCGTTGCGCAGGGCGTTGAGGGCCAGGTTGGTCAGCAGGGAAGCCTCTATGCCCTCCCCCATGCCGTTGGTGACGTAGAGCATCAGGTGGTCGGCCGTGGCGGACCAGTCGAAATTGTCACCGAAGATCGCGTACGCCGGCTCCAGCTGCGCACCCAGCTCGTACTCGGAGCGCGAGCAGGAACGGCCGGGCAGCAGCTGCCACTGCATCTCCGCGGCCAGGGTGAGCCGGTCCTTGCGCCGCGCCTGTAGATAGATGTCGGTGTCCCGCTCGGCCACGAGCACCTCGTGGCCGAGCACCTCGGCGATGTCCGCGAGTTCGTCCAGGAGGCCGTGCACCCCGCCGTCGTCCGGCAGTGTCACGGACAGCACACCCAGCCGGTCCCCGCGCACACTGACCGGGAGGTGCACGCGCACACGGCTGTCGATGGCGGACTCGACGAGGGGTTCCTGGGCCCCGAAAGCCCGTCCCACCACACTGTTGTGCACGGACACCGGCTCCGTGGTGTGCGGCAGCACCGACATCGGCTGGAGCACGGTCAGGCCGTAGTCGGCCATGAAGAGCTCCACGGACTCGGCCGCGTACTGCTCGATCAGCACCCGACGGACAGCGTCGAGCAACTCATGGGGTGCCGCCGTGCGCAGGGCGCGCTCGGCGGTCACAAATCTGTTCACGATGGTAAACACACCAATCATTCGGCGGACACTTACCGACCCCGTTCACACGACGAGGCCGTACCATTCAGCCGCGCCAAGCCGTCCAAGCCGTCCGAACCATCTCTGGCCGCTGCGAGCGCCTAGTAGGCTGGCGGCCGTCCCAGTGCCTGCGAGAGTGTGACAGTGGCTGCTTTCCGCCCCCGCCCGGAACCCGTCGAGGTCGCCCGTGTGACCGCGACGGCCGGAGAGTTGCTGGAAGTCCTGTGGGGCCGGGCGTCGACCGCCCCGGCGTCCGCGTCCCAGATGCGGGTGCTGCTCACCCTGGAGCACCAGGACGGTATCAACCTGCGCACGCTCTGTGACACCCTCGCCTCCACGCCGCCCTCCACGAGCCGGCTGTGCGACCGACTGGTCGCAGCCGGCTTCGTCGAGCGTGTGGTCAGCCCGGCCGACCGGCGCGAGGTGCGACTGCACCTCAGCAGCCGGGGCCGCGCCTTCCTCGACGACCTGCGCGCACGCCGGGAACAGGAGCTGCAGGCCGTGCTGGCACTCATGCCCGCGGGCAAACGCATGGCACTGCTGGAGGGGCTGGAGGCGTTCTGCGACGCGGCGGCGGTGCAGATACAGGACAAGGCCCAGCACCCGGACGACCAGACCGCCTGAATACCGGGCCGCGCCACCGGAGTGTCCGCCCACCGGAACATTCCACACCCTTCCCCGTGCAGCACGACACGGCTACTTTCTTGCCCTAGGGTCATTATTGTCAAATGACAAGTGACGCCTGGGGCCCTCTGACATCCGGATACCCCGAGACCGCCTCAAGCCGACTGTGGTCAATGCCATCTGTGGGTCACCAAGCCCCAGCCGTGCGAGTCACCTGGGAACCAGGGCACAGATGGCCTTTCCGTTGGGGACCAGCACCACGGTGACCTTTGCCGCCAGACGGCGGATCATGGGCCAGCCGAATCCGCCCCGGCGTCCGCTGAAGTCCGGAGCACGCGGACGAGGCGGCTCGGGATCCGAGTCGAGGACGGTCACCTCGACGGCGTCCGGCCGCGCGTCGAGGCTGAGCACGCAGGTCGCGCCGCGGGCGTGCCGCACCGCGTTCGTGACGAGTTCCGTCACGACGAGATCCACGTCCTGGGCGGCCCGGTCGTCGACCGGAGGAGCGAGCCGGCGCACGAACCGCCGGCAAGCCTGCCGCGCTTTCGCCGCAGCGTCGGAACGGTTGCGGAGTACCAGGCGCCGTGGAGCGCGGGTGACTTCTCCGGCATCGGGGTCGATCACTGTTCCTCCCTCGGGCAGCGCCACGGTTGTTGTCCTCCTTCATCGGCTTCCCGCGACAGGGCGAGAGATGTTCGCCCGATGAGTGGACAGTGACTCGGTCCGTCCCAGAGTGTGAGGCGCTCGGCGGGGTAAAGGGGGGCAATGAATGATCGAACCCGGCACCGCATCAGGAGTCTCCTACGCGCCGCCGACCAGTCGCTGTTCCAGCAGGTGGCGGCGCGTGAGTGGCCCGCAGCCGAAGCGGTGCTACCGAGGATGAGCCGGAGCGCCAACCACGGCCTGCTGTGGGGCGGAGCCGCCCTCGGTATGTGGGTCCTCGGCGGGGCGCCGGGCCGCCGGGCCGCTGTCCGCGGAATGACATCACTGGCGCTCGCGTCCGCCACGGTGAACACCATCGCCAAACGCTCCGTCGGCCGGGCCAGGCCGATACTGGACGTCGTACCGGTCGTGCGGCATCTGCCTCGTCAGCCCATCACCAGTTCCTTCCCCTCCGGGCACGCCGCCTCGGCCGCGGCGTTCGTGGCGGGGGTTGCCCTCGAATCGCCGCGGTGGGGCGGCGCATTGGCTCCGCTGGCCGCATCAGTGGCCTTCTCCCGTGTCTACACCGGAGTCCACTATCCAGGCGATGTCCTGGCCGGTGCAGCCCTCGGTGTGGGCGCGGCCTATGCGGTGCGCGGCCTGGTACCGTCCCGCACGCAGATGCCGCCGCCGGCCAGGCCGCGGGTGGACGTGCCCGCGCTCCCCGACGGCGAGGGGCTGGTCGTCGTCGTCAACCCGTCTTCCGGGAGTCAGCCGCAACTGGCTGCCCCGGTCAGGCAGTTGAAAGCACTGCTGCCGCGTGCCGAAGTCGTGTTCTACGACGAGGAGGCCGGGCCCTTGGCCAAGGTGCTGGCGAAGGCGGCCGGAGAGGCTGCGAACCGCGACGGTGCGCTGGGAGTGTGCGGCGGCGACGGCACCGTGAACGCCGCCGCGACGGCCGCGCTCGGGGCGGACGTGCCTCTGATGGTGCTCCCCGGCGGCACGTTCAACCACTTCGCCGCCGATCTGGGGATCGACACGGTGGCCGACGCCTGCACCGCGGTGATGCAGGGCCGTGCCGTCCGTACCGACGTCGGCCGGATCAGGCCTCTGCGCGCGGCGGACGGCGATGCCGAGCCGGTCTACTTCCTCAACACCTTCAGTATCGGCGCCTACCCGGAACTGGTACGGCTGCGCGAGCGATGGGCCCCAAGGATCGGTGGGCCGCCGGCTGCCCTCCTCGGCGTCGCCCGGATTCTGCGCCAGGCGGACCCCCTCCAGGTCGAGCTGAACGGACACCGCCGATCCCTGTGGCTGCTCTTCGCAGGAAACGGCGTGTACCGCAGCGTCGGCATCGCGCCGGTCCGGCGCCACGACCTGGCCGACGGCATGCTCGACGTACGGGTCGCCCATGCCGGCCGCTTCGCCCGCACCCGCCTTCTGGCGGCAGCATGCGTCGGCCGCCTGACGAGGACACCCTTCTACGCGGCGGCAACACCGAAGCGTCTGGTGATCTCCGGCCTGCCCGAGGAGGCCTGCATGGCCTACGACGGCGAGGTGACCGACGCCCCTCCCGCTCTCCTCCTCGACAAGCTCGACGAGGCCCTGACCGTGTACCGCCCGGCAGGAGACGATCCCCCGGCCACCATCTAGGCGCGCCCACGGAGACGGGCCGGTGACGACCATGCCGAGAGGGCTGACTCACGCCCTCTCACCGGGACGTTCCGAGAGTTCGGCCGTCACTGGCCGGTGGGTTCCGGGGGCGATTCGGTGCCACCAGTGGTGCCGCCGTGGGTGGACGGCTCGGCCGAGGCGGCGGCCGAGCAGCAGGTAGGCCAGCAGGGCGCCCAAGGTGTTGAGGAGTACATCGTCGATGTCGAAGGCGCGCCCGGTGATCAAGGTGCCCTGTATCAGTTCCACCAGGAGCATCACCAGGGCGGTGACGGCCGCGACGCGAAGGAGACCGCGGGCACGAGGAACCAGAACGGGCAGGAGCAGGCCGAACGGCATACCGAGCACAATGTTGCCGCCGAGTTGCTTGACGGCGTCCTGAACCCCCGGCCGGTCCAGGTACGCGCGGATCGAGCCACCCGGGCGCAGGTTGTTGTGCGTCAAGGACGCCGATGCCGCTTTCGGCTCCAGGGTCAACCTGGCCAGCACCACCGCGAAGAGAATCATCCCCACCAGGGCGACAAGCATGAGCAGGGCCCGCGCCCACGGACTGAGCAGCCTGCGTGAAGGTGGATTACTGACGGATTTCGCTTTGGCATCCGACTCGCGCGTCATTGTCCGCCGCATGACTTGTCCCAACCACTGGTCCGGCACATTCTCCGGGGAGCAAGGTGTCGTCAGCCATGTCGGCCAACGTCCGGGACGCCTCTCAGCCCGGCACGCGAATCCGTATACCCGCGTTCATGAGCCGCACTCAATGCATGCTGACGAACGCTCAGTTCCCCGTCGGCTCTCCGTGGCTGCGTATGGCTTCCTTCACCTTGGCCACCGCGAACCCCCAGCCCTGCTCGACGGTCGGCTTGGCCGGGACGGCGATCTCGTCGGGGTTGGTGAGGACGTCGAGCAGCACCGGGCCGGGGTCACGGAAGGCGCGTCGCACGGCGCTCGCGACGTCGGCCGGGTCCGTCACGCGGATGCCGGTGATGCCCATGGCCTCGGCCACGGCGGCGAAGTCGGGGTTGTCGAGCACCGTGCCGAACTCGGGCAGGCCGGCCTGCTCCTGTTCGAGTTTGACCATGCCCAGCCGGCGGTTGTCGAAGACGATCAGCTTGACGGGAAGGCGGTACGTCTTCAGCGTCATGAGGTCGCCGAGGAGCATGCTCAGACCGCCGTCGCCGCAGAAGGCCACGACCTGGCGCTCACGGTCCAGGCACTGGGCACCCAGCGCCTGGGGCATGGCGTTGGCCATCGAGCCGAGGTTGTACGAGCCGATGAGGCGTCGCTCGCCGCGCATCTCGACGAAGCGCGAGAGCCACACCGTGGCCATACCCGTGTCGGAGGTGAAGACGGCGTCATCGGCCGCGATCCGGTCGACGGCCGCGGCCAGCACCTCGGGACGGATGTCGTGGGAGCGGTTGTCCAGCGCGGAGCGGACGCGGCCGACGAGGCCCCTGTCGTGCGAGGGGTCGGCGAGCCGGGCCTGACCGGTGCGCCATTGGTCGAAGCGTTCTCGCGCCTTTTCCAGATGCGAGCGGTCGCGTGCGCCTGCGGAACCGGCCGACCCGGCGGGCTCGGCGGCGAGGTGGTCCAGGAGGTCGCGTACGGTGGCGCCGGTATCCCCCACGAGCCCGACGTCGACCGGCACCCGGCGTCCGATGTGGGCGGCCTCGGTGTCCACCTGGATCACGGTCCGGCCCTCGGGATACCAGTCCCGGTAGGGGAAGTCCGTTCCCAGCAGCAGGAGGGTGTCCGCATCCTGGAGGGCAGCCGCGGCGGCGGGATTGCCGATCAGCCCGGTCTGGCCGACCTGGAAGGGGTTGGTGTCGCCCTCGAATCCGGCCTTGGCCTTCAGCGTGAGCACCATCGGTGCGGCCAGGCGGTCGGCGAGGGTGAGGACGTTCTCGCGGGCGGCGCGGGCGCCCTCCCCGACGAGCAGGGTGACGCGTTCGGAGCGGTCGAGGAGTTCCGCGGCGCGGCGGACCGCGGTGTCGTCCGGCCGGCTCACCGCAGGGGTCAGTGAGAACCTGGCGGGCCGGTCGGCGGTCAGTTCCCGCTCGCCCAGGTCGCCAGGCACGGTGAGAACGGCGACGCCCTTGCGCCCCAGCGCGTTGCGCACCGCCGTCTCCAGCATCTGCGGCAGTTGGTCGGGCGAGGTGACGGTCGCGCGGAAGACGGCCACATCGGTGAAGACGGCGTCGTTGTCGACCTCCTGGAAGTAGTCGGTGCCGAGTTCGGCGAGCGGAACCTGGCCGGCGATGGCCAGGACCGGAGCATGGCTCTTGGCCGCGTCGTACAGTCCGTTGAGAAGGTGGACGGAACCGGGTCCGACGGTGCCCATGCACACGCCGAGGGTTCCGGTGAGCTGCGACTGGGCGCTCGCGGCGAAGGCCGCGGCCTCCTCGTGCCGGCAGCCGACCCATTCCAGGCCCTCGGTGGTGCGGATGGCGTCGGTCAGGGGATTGAGTGCGTCTCCCACGACGCCGAACACCTGGCGCACGCCGAGCTCGCTCAGCGCGTCCACGATGACGCGGGCAACAGTACGGGGCACGTGAGTCCTCCAGGTCGAACGGTCGGGTCATACGGTGAAGCGGTCGGGGTCGGCGGCCTTCCAGTCGGCCGCCCAGGAGGCCGGCGGCTCGGCGAGCAGCTGCCCTGGCGCGAGCCACTCGTACAGCTCCTCGTAGGAGCGCTCGGTGAAGGGGTCGACGCGCCGGCGCAGCATGTGCGGGCGCAGGTCCGCGGGGTCGGTGACGCCCATGGACGCCATGATCTGCAACGCGCCGGCCACGGTCGCTTCCTGGAAGCGCTGGACGCGCGCCGTCTTGTCGCCGACGTCGAGGGCGCGGGCGCGGCGGGGGTCCTGGGTCGTGACGCCGGTGGGGCAGGTGTTCGTATGGCACCTCTGTGCCTGGATGCACCCGACGGCGAACATCATCGCCCGCGCGGCGTTTCCGTAGTCGGCGCCCTGCACCATGCGCTTGACCAGGTCGGCGCCAGTCGCGATCTTGCCGCTCGCACCGACCTTGATCCGGTCGCGCAGGCCCATGCCCACCAGGGCGTTGTGCACGGTGAGCAAGCCCTCGGTGAGCGGGGTGCCCACATGGTCCGCGAACTCCAGCGGCGCGGCACCCGTCCCGCCCTCGGCGCCGTCCACGACGATGAAGTCGGGCGACGTGCCTTCCTCCAGCATGGCCTTGCACACGGCCAGGAACTGGCGCCGCGAGCCCACGCACAGCTTGAATCCGGCGGGCTTGCCACCGGACAACTCGCGCATGCGGGCGATGAAACGCACGAGTTCGCGCGGGGTGGAGAACACCCGGTGATACGGCGGGGAGACGACCGTCCGCCCTTCGGGCACGTCCCGGACCCGGGCGATCTCGGCGTTCACCTTGGCCCCCGGCAGGACACCTCCGATACCGGGCTTGGCTCCCTGCGACAGCTTCAGGGACACACACTTGACGTGGTCGTGTGCGGCCTTGGCGGCGAACTCGGCCGCGTCGAAACCGCCTTCCTCGGTACGGCAGCCGAAGTACCCGGTGCCGATCTCCCATACGAGGTCGCCTCCCGGACGGAGGTGATACTCGGACAGCCCGCCCTCGCCCGTGTCCTGGGCGAAACCTCCGGCGGCGGCACCCCCGTTGAGCGCGAGAACCGCGTTGGCGGACAGTGAGCCGAAGCTCATCGCCGAGACGTTCAGCAGCGCCATGTCGTACGGCCGGTCGCAGTCCGGGCCGCCGATCCGCACACGGGGCGGGTTCTCCGGCACCGGACACGGCGCCATCGACGGGACGAAGAACTCGTGACCGGGCTGGTAGACGTCCCGTTCGGTGCCGTACGGCTCCTCCGCGTCGGTGCCCTTGGCGCGCTCGTAGACGATGCTGCGCACGTCCCGGTCGAAGGGGCGTCCGTCGTAGTTCCGCTCGACGAAGTACTGCTGGAGCTCTGGACGAATGCGCTCCATAAGGAAGCGGACATGACCGAGGACGGGATAGTTGCGCAGCACCGAGTGCCGACGCTGTACCAGGTCCCAGGCGCCCAGAGCACCCAAGAACGTGAGCGGAAGGGCCGCGAACAGCCAAAAGGGCGAGATGACGACCGCCGCGGCCACAGCCCCGAGGCCGGTCACCAGAGTCAGGAGCACGATTCCCACACGAGTCACACATCCCCGCATTGCCGGGTTGTCCCTCACCATGCACGGCAACCGCGCACCGCACCCGTCCAGGTCGGTACGGCCCATGTCTGACCTGGGCGAACCGGGGCACGCGTGGAGATGCAACCACGCACTCCGTCGAAAACCGAGGTGAGTCATGACGCAGGATCCGACCCCGAAGTACACGGTCCCCGGCATCGGGCGCGAGGCCGCCGGCCGGCTGATCGGTCTGCTCCGGCTGCGCCTGCACGCCCTCAACGATCTGCACCTGACCCTCAAGCACGTCCACTGGAACGTCGTCGGGCCGCACTTCATCGCCGTGCACGAAATGGTCGACCCGCAGGTGGACCGCGTCCGGGACATGGCCGACGACGTGGCGGAACGCATCGCCGCGCTCGGTGGCGTCGCACAGGGAACGCCGGGAGCGCTCGTCGCCGAGCGGACCTGGGACGACTACTCCATCGGAAGGGCCGACGCGATCGCCCATCTGGGTGCGCTCGATCTGGTCTACACGGGAGTGATCGAAGGGGTCCGCGCCGCGATCAAGGAAGCGGGTGACATCGATCCCGCCACGGAGGACCTGCTCATCGAGCAGCTGCGCGACCTGGAGCAGTTCCAGTGGTTCGTGCGGGCCCACCTGGAGAGCGCGGGCGGCAGTCTCGCCACCGGACAGGCCCGGACGGAGGAGGAGGCCGCGGCCAAGGGAGCCGAACTGGGCTGAGCGGCCCCAGCCCCCCCCACCCCACCGCCGGCGGTCCCCAGGCGTGCACATCCGTCCTGCGGGCAAGTGGATAGCCCAGGGACCGCCGGACAGAACGACGGCCATGGTGAAGACGGTACGAGGAGGTCGGCAAATGGTGTGGTGGAGCTGGGTTGTTCTCCTCATCGCGGTGGTGGGCTTGCTCACCGCCGCGACGCTGGTGGTGCAGGCCAGGCGCCGAAGCGGCACGGTGATCGCGGTACGCACGGCCCACCGGCCCGGCCGGGAGGGTCCGCGGTGAACACCCTCATGCTCGCCTCGGAACTGACCGGACGGGTGGTCGTGACGCTGGGCGGCGAGGCGGTCGCCCAGATCAGGGACACCGTCTTCGACGCTCGGGCGGGCCGGATCACCGGCTTCACCCTGAGCGGGCGCGGTCTGCTGGCCGGCCCGCTCAAGAAGATCCTGCCCTTCCCGGGAGTGCACGCCATCGGGCCGTCCGCCGTGATGGTTCCGAGTGAGGCGGTCCTGGAGAAGGGCGGCATGGCCGTGGGGTCCGGCGAAGCCGGACAGGGCCGGGTCATCGGCGCGCCCGTCCTCACCGACCAGGGCACCGAGGTCGGTACCGTCCTGGATGTCGTGATCGAGGCCGGCGCCGGCGGGCGCGTGGTCGGCTTCGAGATCGGCTCCAACGAGAACCTGGACCAACGGAAGCGGAAGGTCTTCATTCCACGCGGAGACACGCTGGCCGTCTCGGGGCGAGCGCTGGTCGTCCCCGCACACGCCCCGCACTTCGTCGCCGACGACCTGCCCAGCTTCAGCGCCCAGGTCGAAGCCTTCCATGCGCACACGGCACGGTCGTACACCAGTACCCCCGGCACTGGAGAAGGGGGCCCTGCATGATGCTGTTCACTCAGGCCCAGGGCCTTCCAGTGATCACCGCCGCCGAGGCCGAACTCCTGGGCAGGGTGGAGGGCCTGACCATCGACGCGCACAGCCGGAGCATCGCCTGCCTGCGCCTGTCCGGAGCTCCGAAGCACGCCACGACCATCGCCTGGAACTCGATCGAGGCGGTGGGGCGGGACGCCGTGATCGTGCGCTCCCGCACCGCCGCCGATCCCGGGCAGAGCAGTCTCCCCGTCCATCACGAGGCTCTCGGACACCGGATACTGACCGAGGACGGCGTCGCGCACGGCACGGTCAAGGACATCGCCTTCGACCATGCGACCGGACGCCTGCACACCCTCTACACAGCCCTCGGGGACATCTCCGGAGACCGTCTCCTCGGCCTCGGGTCCTACGCGCTCGTCGTACGTGTCGAGCCCGCCTGAGGAGTTCACTCTCCTCCACGTCATCCTTCGAAGCGGTAACCCATGCCGGGCTCGGTGATCAGATAGCGGGGGTGGGAGGGGTCCGCCTCCAGCTTTCTGCGCAGTTGCGCCATGTAGACCCGCAGATAGTTGGACTTGTTGCTCTGCGCGACCCCCCACACCTCCTGGAGCAGCTGCCGCTGTGTGATCAGCCGGCCGGGATGGGTCACCAGGATCTCCAGCAGATGCCACTCGGTCGGGGTCAGCCGTACGTCCCGCCCGTCCCGTACGGCCTTCTTGGCCAGCAGGTCCAGGGTGAAGTGCGCCGTCTCGACCAGGGGCGCCGAGCGGACCAGCGGTGTGTCCTCGGTACGGCGGACAGCGGCCCGCAGCCGGGCCAGCAGCTCGTCCATGCTGAACGGCTTGGTGACGTAGTCGTCCGCGCCCGCGTCGAGGGCCGCGACCTTCTCGTCGGACGCCTGCCGGGCGGAGAGGACCAGGATCGGGACACGGGTCCAGCCGCGCAAGGCCTTGATGACGTCGACGCCGTCCATGTCGGGCAGACCGAGGTCCAGCAGCACCACATCGGGCTGGCGGGCGACGGCGAGCCGGAGCGCTGTGGCGCCGTCGGGAGCGGCGTCCACGCCGTAGTGACGTGCCTGTAGGTTGATCACGAGGGCCCGTACGAGCTGCGGGTCGTCCTCCACCACGAGCACCCGGGTCATGGGTGTGTGCCTCTCCTGTCATGCCTGCGGGAGTCGGCACCCCGGGGTGCCGACTCCCGTCGCGGATCGCGTAAGGCGGTCACTTCTTCGCCACAAGGTCCTTGAGCGCGATGTTCAGCTCCAGGACGTTCACCCGGGGCTCGCCCATGAAGCCCAGGGTCCGGCCCTCGGTGTGGTCCTCGACCAGCTTCTCCACCTGCGCGAGCGGCAGGTCGTTCTTCGCGGCGACGCGGTGGACCTGGAGTTCGGCGTAGGCCGGGGAGATGTCCGGGTCCAGGCCGGAGCCGGAGGAGGTCACCGCGTCCGCGGGTACCTCCGACGGCTTGACCGTGTAGCCGGGGACGGAGTTGTCCTTGACCACCTTGGCCTTGGCGTCGTCGATCTGCTTGCGGAGCACCTTGCTGTCCGCGGACAGGTTGGTGGCACCGGAGAGGATCAGCTTGTACCGCGTGTTGACACTGTTCGTGCCGAGGCCGTTCGCCGGGCGGGGCTGGAAGTAGCTGAGGCCGTAGCCCTGTTGCCCGATCAGGGACGAGCCGACGACCTTGCCGTGCGCCGTGATCTCGGAGCCGTTCGCCTTGCCGGGGAACGCCGCCTGGGCGATGCCGGTGACGACCAGCGGGTAGACGACGCCGGCGACGAGGGTCAGCACCAGCAGCGCACGCAGACCCGCGCCCAGCAACCGGGCTGTGTTCACAAAGGAGTTGTTCATGTCCTTCACCCGATTCCGGGGATCAGAGAGATGAGCAGGTCGATGAGCTTGATGCCGATGAAGGGGGCGATCAGGCCGCCGATGCCGTAGATCCCCAGGTTGCGGCGGAGCATCCTGTCCGCGCTCATCGGCCGGTAGCGCACGCCCTTCAGGGACAGCGGCACCAGGGCGATGATGATCAGCGCGTTGAAGATGACGGCGGACAGGATCGCGGAGTTCGGGCTGGACAGCTGCATGATGTTCAGCTTGTCCAGGCCCGGGTAGACCGCCGCGAACAGCGCCGGGATGATCGCGAAGTACTTCGCGACGTCGTTGGCGATGGAGAACGTCGTCAACGCACCCCGGGTGATCAGGAGTTGCTTGCCGATCTCGACGATCTCGATCAGCTTGGTGGGGTCGGAGTCGAGGTCGACCATGTTGCCGGCCTCCTTGGCGGCCGACGTGCCGGTGTTCATGGCCACGCCGACGTCCGCCTGCGCGAGCGCCGGGGCGTCGTTGGTGCCGTCACCGGTCATCGCGACCAGCTTGCCGCCGGCCTGCTCCCGCCTGATCAGGGCCATCTTGTCCTCGGGGGTGGCCTCCGCGAGGAAGTCGTCGACGCCCGCCTCCTCGGCGATCGCCTTCGCGGTCAGCGGGTTGTCCCCCGTGATCATGACCGTCCTGATGCCCATGCGGCGCAGCTCCTCGAACCGCACCCGCATGCCCTCCTTGACCACGTCCTTCAGGTGGATGACACCCAGGACCCGGGTGCCCTTGCCGTCCTGGACGGCGACCAGCAGCGGGGTGCCGCCGGCCTCGGAGATCCGGTCGGTCAGCGCCTGGGCGTCCTCGGCGACCGTGCCGCCCTGCTCCTCGACCCAGGCGATGACCGAGGCCGTGGCGCCCTTGCGGATCCTGCGGCCGTCGACGTCCACACCGGACATACGGGTCTGGGCGGTGAACTCGATCCACTCGGCGCCGGCCAGTTCGCCCTGGTGGCGCTCGCGCAGCCCGTACTTCTCCTTGGCCAGGACGACGACGGAACGGCCCTCGGGGGTCTCGTCCGAGAGGGAGGACAACTGGGCGGCGTCGGCCACCTCCGCCTCCGTCGTCCCGCGCACCGGCACGAACTCCGCCGCCTGCCGGTTGCCGAGGGTGATCGTGCCGGTCTTGTCCAGCAGCAGGGTCGAGACATCACCGGCGGCCTCGACCGCACGCCCGGACATGGCCAGCACATTGCGCTGCACCAGCCGGTCCATGCCCGCGATGCCGATCGCGGAGAGCAGGGCGCCGATCGTGGTCGGGATCAGACAGACCAGCAGGGCCACCAGCACGACCATGCTCAGCTCGGCGTGCGCGAAGCCGGCGAACGGCGGCAGGGTGGCCACCGCCAGCAGGAACACGATGGTCAGCGAGGCCAGCAGGATGTTGAGGGCGATCTCGTTCGGCGTCTTCTGCCGGGCCGCGCCCTCGACCAGGTTGATCATCCGGTCGATGAACGTCTCACCGGGCTTCGTCGTGATCCTGATGACGATCCGGTCGGACAGGACCCGCGTACCGCCCGTGACCGCGGACCGGTCGCCGCCGGACTCGCGGATCACCGGGGCGGACTCACCGGTGATGGCCGACTCGTCCACCGAGGCGACGCCCTCGACGACGTCACCGTCGCCGGGGATGATGTCGCCGGCCTCGCAGACCACCAGGTCACCGATGGTCAGCGCGGTACCGGGAACCCGCTCCTCGGAGCCGTCCCGCAGCAGCCGGCGGGCCACGGTGTCCGTCTTGGCCTTGCGCAGCGTGTCCGCCTGCGCCTTGCCCCGGCCCTCGGCGACCGCCTCCGCCAGGTTGGCGAAGACCACCGTCAGCCACAGCCAGGCGCTGATCGTCCAGCCGAACCAGTCGGCCGGGTGCTGGAAGGAGAAGACGGTGGTCAGGACCGACCCGATCCACACCACGAACATCACGGGGGACTTGGCCATCACCCGCGGGTCGAGCTTGCGCAACGCGTCCGGCAGCGACGTGATCAGCGCCTTGGGATCGAACAGGCCGGAACCGACACGGCCCTCGGCCGGCTTGTGCCCGGTGGGGACGTCGCTGTGCGGCGCCCTGGTGGGAGTGGCTGTGGACATGGAGTCCTCTGGGTTCTCTGTCTTCTCTGTACGGGTGGTCATCACGCGAGCCCTTCCGCGAGCGGGCCCAGCGCGAGGGCCGGGAAGTACGTGAGACCGGTGATGATCAGGATCGCGCCCACCAACAGCCCGGTGAACAGCGGCTTCTCGGTGCGCAGGGTGCCTGCGGTGACCGGGACGGGCTGCTGCCCGGCGAGGGAGCCGGCCAGTGCCAGCACGAACACCATCGGCAGGAAGCGGCCCAGCAGCATCGCGAGCCCGGTCGTGGTGTTGAACCAGTCGGTGTTGGCGTTCAGCCCGGCGAAGGCCGAACCGTTGTTGTTCGACGCCGATGTGAAGGCGTACAGCACCTCGGAGAAGCCGTGCGCACCGGAGTTGAGCATCGAGTGCGGCGGCGTCGGCAGCGCCATCGAGGCCGCGGTGAAGACCAGCACCAGCGCCGGGGTGACCAGGATGTAGGCGGCGGCCAGCTTCATCTCACGGGCGCCGATCTTCTTGCCCAGGTACTCCGGCGTACGACCCACCATCAGACCGGCGATGAACACCGCGATGATCGCCATGATCAGCATGCCGTACAGGCCGGAGCCGGTGCCGCCGGGCGCGATCTCGCCCAGCATCATGCCGAGCATCGCGATTCCGCCGCCCAGGCCGGTGAAGGACGAGTGGAAGGAGTCCACCGCACCGGTCGAGGTGAGCGTGGTCGAGGTCGCGAAGATCGACGACGAGCCGACACCGAAGCGTGTCTCCTTGCCCTCCATCGCACCGCCCGCCGCCTGGAGCGCGGCGCCGTGGTGGGCGAACTCGGTCCACATCATCAAGGCGGTGAAGCCCAGCCAGATGGTGACCATGGTGGCGAGGATCGCGTACCCCTGCTTCACGTCGCCGACCAGCACGCCGAAGGTGCGGGTCAGCGAGAACGGGATCACCAGGATCAGGAAGATCTCGAACAGGTTGGTGAAGGGGGTCGGATTCTCGAAGGGGTGGGCCGAGTTGGCGTTGAAGTAGCCACCGCCGTTCGTGCCCAGCTCCTTGATGGCCTCCTGCGAGGCGACCGCGCCGCCGTTCCACTGCTGTGAGCCGCCCATGAACTGGCCGACCTCGTGGATGCCGGAGAAGTTCTGGATGGCACCGCACGCCACCAGCACGACGGCCGCGATCGCGGCACCCGGCAGCAGGATGCGCAACGTGCCACGGACCAGGTCGCTCCAGAAGTTGCCCAGTTCACCGGTGCGCGAGCGCGCGAAACCACGCACGAGCGCCACGGCGACGGCGATGCCGACGGCCGCCGAGACGAAGTTCTGCACCGCCAGACCGGCGGTCTGCACGACGTGCCCCATCGTCTGCTCGCCGTAGTACGACTGCCAGTTGGTGTTGGTCACGAACGAGACAGCCGTGTTGAACGACTGGGCCGGGTCGACCGAGGAGAAGCCCATCGAGCCGGGCAGCACGCCCTGGAGCCGCTGGAGCAGGTACAGGAAGAGGACGCCGGCGGCGGAGAAGGCCAGGACCCCGCGCAGGTAGGCGGGCCAGGCCATCTCGGCGTCGGGGTCGGCGCCGATGGCCCGGTAGATCCACCTCTCCACCCGCAGGTGCTTCTCCGAGGAGTAGACCTTGGCCATGTAGGTGCCAAGGGGGATGTAGGCGAGCGCCAGCGCGCCCATGAGGGCGAGCAGTTGGAGGAAGCCTGCGACTTCTGGACTCATGTCTGGCTTCAGAACCTCTCCGGGAAGACCAGGGCGAGGACGAGATAGCCCAGCAGGGCGACGGCCACGACCAGGCCGACGACGTTTTCGGCGGTCACAGCTTCGTCACCCCCCGGGCGACGAGAGCCACCAGCGCGAAGCCCGCGAGCACGGTGACGACGAAGGCCAGATCGGCCATCGTGAACTCCTGAAGAGGTTCGGGGGTGGAACAAGGACAATCAGAGGAAACCTCCTCCTGACCGGATCCGATCGCTCGTTGACGGCCCTCTTACGGCCTCGCCCCTGGCTTTGACGGGACCCTTACGGCCGCCGATCCGAACCGGCCGGTGGCGGAGCTTTTCTCCTCAGAGCAGCCGGAAGCGCAGCCGGCAGATCACCGCGTCCGTCTCCCGCCGCACCGCGTGCGCCACGACCGCGCCACGCTGGTTCTGGAGCAGCCGCTGCCACAGTCGCCGCGGCTCGGTCTCCGGGATCAGCACGGTGACCCGGGTGCCGGGCTCGGCGGCGGCCACCTGACGGACGTACGCGGCGATGGGGCGGCCCACGCTGTGCCGTTCGGAGGACAGCCGTACCAGGGGGACGCCCGGGCCCCACGCCGTCCAGGCGCGCTCCAGCGCGTGCAGCCGGGCGCGGTCCTCGGGGTCCGGGTGGCCGACCGTGACGGCACGGACCTCGTCGCCGAGGGAGGTGGCAGCGGTCAGCGCCTCGGAGGTGAGTCGGGACAGCGAGGACACCGGCACGATCACCAGCGAACGCTCGCGGTGCGGGGGCTCGGGGACGCGGCCCAGGCCGAGTCGCTCGCCGATGCGGTCGTAGGCGCGGTGGACGGCCACGAAGGCGGCGATCAGCAGCGGCAGCGCCACCACGACCAGCCAGGAGCCGTCGGTGAACTTGCTCGCCGTGACGACGACCGCCGAGACCGCGGTGAGCAGCGCGCCCAAGCCGTTGAGCAGGGCCTTGCCTCGCCGGCCGGGGCCCTGTTCGAGCCGCCAGTGCCGGACCATGCCCGTCTGGGCGATGGTGAAGCCGACGAAGACACCGATGGCGAACATCGGCACCAGGGTGTTGGTGTCCCCGCCGGAGAAGACCAGCAGCACGGCGGAGACGACGGCGAGGGCCAGCACACCGTGCCGGTGCACCTGGCGGTCGGCCTTCAGGGCGAAGACGTGGGGCACGTAGTTGTCCCGGGCCAGCAGCTTCAGCAGCACCGGCAGCCCGCCGAAGGAGGTGTTGGCGGACAGGGCCAGCAGGGTCATCGTCGCGAACTGGATGACGTAGAAGGCCCAGTTGTGGCCGAGCGCGGCGTCCGCCAGCTGGGCGAGGACCGTCACGCCCTCGACCGGCTGGAGGTGGAAGCGGCCGATCAGCACCGCCAGACCGATCAGCATCAGACCGAGTGCGGCACCGAGCGCGATCTCCGCCCGCTGGGCCCGCCGGACGCGCGGGCGGCGGAAGGAGGGGACGGCGTTGGCGATCGCCTCGACTCCGGTGAGGGCGGAGCACCCGGAGGCGAACGCCTTCAGCAGGAGCAGGACGCCGACACCGGTCGCGTGGCCGGCAACGGCCGGGGCGTGTCCGGCCGTTGCCGCCGTACTGACCGGCTCGGAGCGGAACAGACCGACGCCGATCAGCACGAAGACCGCACCCACGAAGGCGATCGTCGGCACGATGAACGCCTTCGCCGACTCCGCGACACCCCGCAGGTTCACCAGCGTGATCAGCCCGAGCACGGCCAGGCACAGCCACAGCCGGTCGCCGTACAGCGCCGGGAAGGCGGACGTCAGCGCGGCCACCCCCGCCGTGACCGCCACGGCGACATTGAGGACGTAGTCCAGGATCAGCGAGGCCGCCGCCACCAGGCTGGTCCGCGGCCCCAGATGCGTCTTCGCGACCGCATAGGAACCACCGCCGTCCGGGAAGGCCGCGATCACCTGCCGGTACGACGCCACCAGCACCGCCAGCAGGGCGGCGACGGCCAGCGTCACCGGCAGCGTGAAGCCGAGTCCGTGCCCGCCCGCGGCGGCGAGCACCAGCACGATGGCCTCCGGGCCGTAGGCCACGGACGCCAGCGCGTCCAGTGACAGCGCGGCAAGCCCGGTGACGGCGGTGAGCCGGTGGCGCTCCCCGGTATCCGGGGGCTCCTCGCCGGCGGGAACGGCATCCGGCTCGGTGGTCAGGACGGTCATGGGTGCGGTACTCCTTCGGTGAAAACCGCGCAGCTACGTCGAGATGTGCGCGGTGCCCTCAGGTTCTGACCGTTTCCGACAGGCTTCGACGCTTCATTGCGGCTTCTTCGCGCCAATCGGCGCGATCTTGACGGGACTTTGACGCTCAGGAGGCGCAGCACACGACAGGCTCGGCCTTAACGCGGTCTTGATGCGTCAAGCGCACATACAGGTGGGCCCCCACGTCACTCCGTGCTTAGGCTGGTGCCGCCGTCCGCGTGATGGCCGGAACCCCACGCTGAGCCGCACATCAGGAGAGCACGTCCATGGCCACCACCGAACACCCTCCCAGTACGACCCGCCTGCGGACCTGGATGCTGGAGGGGCTGTCCGACATGGGCAAGGCGGGGGGCCACACCGGCCCGCACGCCGAGCCCGAGCCCCCGCACCAGGGCCAGCGCTGGTACCGGGTGATGTGTCTGACCGGTGTCGACTACTTCTCCACCCTCGGCTACCAGCCCGGCATCGCCGCCCTGGCGGCCGGGCTGCTCTCCCCCATAGCCACCCTTGTCCTCGTCGTCGTCACCCTCGCGGGCGCTCTCCCCGTGTACCGCAGGGTGGCCGAGGAGAGTCCGCACGGCGAGGGCTCCATCGCCATGCTGGAGCGGCTGCTGTCCTTCTGGCAGGGCAAGCTCTTCGTCCTGGCGCTGCTGGGCTTCGCCGCCACCGACTTCCTGATCACCATCACTCTTTCGGCGGCCGACGCCTCCACCCACCTCATCGAGAACCCGCACCTGACCCATGTGCTGCACGGCCGGCAGATGGTGATCACCCTGCTGCTGGTGGCTCTGCTGGGGGCGGTGTTCCTCAAGGGCTTCCTGGAGGCGATCGGCGTCGCCGTCGCCCTGGTGGTGGTCTATCTCGGTCTGAACGCCGTCGTCGTGGTCGTCGGCTTCTGGCACGTCCTGACCGCCGGACACCTGGTCACCGACTGGACCAGCGCCCTGACCGCCCAGCACGGCAACGTCTTCGCCATGATCGGCGTGTCGCTGCTGGTCTTCCCCAAGCTCGCCCTGGGCCTGTCCGGCTTCGAGACCGGCGTCGCCGTCATGCCCCACGTCCAGGGCGACCCGGACGACACCGAGGACAAGCCGACCGGACGGATCCGGGACACCAAGAAGCTGCTCACGGCCGCCGCGCTGATCATGAGCGTCTTCCTGATCACCACCAGCTTCATCACCACGGTGCTGATCCCGGCGAACGAGTTCAAGACGGGCGGCCAGGCCAACGGCCGCGCCCTCGCCTACCTCGCCCACGAGTACCTGGGCAACGCCTTCGGCACGGTCTACGACCTCTCCACGATCGCCATCCTGTGGTTCGCCGGCGCGTCCGCGATGGCCGGCCTGCTCAACCTCATGCCGCGCTACCTGCCCCGCTACGGCATGGCCCCGCACTGGGCCCGCGCCGTGCGCCCGATGGTGATCGTCTTCACCCTGGTCGCCTTCCTGGTGACCTGGATCTTCGACGCCGACGTCGACGCGCAGGGCGGCGCCTACGCCACCGGCGTGCTGGTCCTGATGTCCTCCGCCGCGATCGCGGTGACCATCGCCGCCCGCAGGGCCGGCCAGCGCGGCTGGACCATCGGCTTCGCCGTCGTCTCGGCCGTCCTGCTCTACGTCACCGTGGCGAACGTCGTCGAGCGCCCGGACGGTGTGAAGATCGGTGCCTGCTTCATCGTCGGCATCATCCTCATCTCCCTGGCGTCCCGGCTGGCCCGCGCCTTCGAGCTGCGCGTCACGCACGTGGAGCTGGACGACATGGCGGAACGATTCATCCGCGACATGTCCAGTCGCAAGATCCGGTTCATCGCCAACGAGCCCGGTGCGCGGGACAAGGCCGAGTACCGCGACAAGGTCGAGCAGATCCGTGCCGACAACGACATGCCCGAGCAGGAGGACTTCGTCTTCGTCGAGGTCACGGTCACCGACCCGTCCGAGTTCGAGGCCGGCCTGACCGTGCGGGGCGAGGTCCTGCACGGCCGTTACCGCGTGCTGACGGTGGAGTCCGCCTCCATCCCCAACGCCCTCGCCGCGCTCCTCCTGCACGTCCGGGACATGACGGGCTGCACCCCGCACATGTACTTCGAGTGGACCGAGGGCAACCCCTTCACCAACTTCCTGCGCTTCTTCCTCTTCGGCCAGGGCGAGGTCGCCCCCGTCACCCGCGAGGTCCTGCGCGAGGCCGAACCGGACCGCGACAGGCGCCCTCGCGTCCACACCGGCTGAGGACCGGCTCCGCCCGGGGGCGTCAGGACGGCGTCAGGATTCGCGCGTACGGCGCCAGGATCGCGTCAGCAGCGGTCGCCGGACCCCGTTCGGCCGCCTAGCGTCGGCCTCATGCGACAGAGCGGACCGCCATCAGGCACGGCCGGCGACCGCCACTGGCGTGGCAGCGCCCGGCTCGCGGTGGGCTGCGCCCTGCTGTTCTGCGCCCTGAGCCTCCTGGTCGACTGGGACGCGGGAAGCCTGACGCCGCCGCGCGCCCTGCTCTGGGTCACTCTGTCGGCCGCGGTGGGCGCCGTCCTGTTCCCCCCGCGGGTGAGCGCGGGACCCGGCTGGCTCGCGGTCCGCACCCCCTGGGGCCGGCACCTGGTCCGCACGGACGCGCTGACGACGGTACGGCAGTACGACGGCGTCTCCTCGCACCTGGTCCTGCGAGACGTCCAGGGCCACCGCCTGGAACTCGACCCCCGCGTCCTCTCCGCGAATCCGCTCCTGTGGCACGAACTCGACACCGGCGTCCGTCGCTCCCTGGAACGCGGCACGCTGCGCCACGGAGCGGATGTCCTGGAGCGGCTGGGGCACCGTATCGACGACGAAACGGTGCAGGCGGTGCTCCGGGCCTCGGGGCTGTCCTGACTTCCCGGGCCACGGCAGCATGATGGACGCCGTACGCCGTGAATCGACACCGGCACCCGTAGCCGAGGGACAGCGGGCGGGACCGGGCCGGGAGCCCCGGCCCGCCCGCCATGGCATCAGGCCGCCAGTGCTTCGCGGAGGCTGGAGGGCTTGAGCCCGAACGTGTCGCGGACATCGCTGTCGTCGACGACGAACGGACGCTCGGACATGTAGCTCATCTCGGCGAACTCCCGCCACAGCGGGTCGGTGAAGGACAGCAGCGCCAAGTCCCGTTCGGTGAGCGGCTCCAACCGCGGCTCGGGTGCTCCGTGGAGTTCGGCGAGGTGGGTCGCAGCCCGACGCAGGGTCGTGGTGATGACCGGGGCGTGCCAGGGCCGTCCCCAGGAGCGGTCGTCACCGCTGACCGCCACCAGCGCCGCGGCGACGTCCTCGGTGTACGAAAACGAATGCGCCGCATCGGGGTTGCCATGGACGAGAGCCAGTTCACCTTCACGGACCCGGGGCGCCACCAGCAGCGTGAACGCCGAGACCGCGCCCGGGCCCAGGTACTGGCCGGCTCGCACTTCAGTGACCCGCAGCCGCCCTGCGTCGTGGGCGTCCTTGGCCTGCCGCCACAGCTCGGCCCTCACCCGGCCCTTCCGGGTGTTCGGGACCATCGGGGTGCGCTCGGTGACCGGCCCGGTGGTCCGCTGATAGCCGTAGTGGTTGCCGAGCATCACATAGTCGGCCCCGGCCCGCTCGGTCGCGGCGAGAATCGAGGCGAACAACGGCGGCATGGTCTCCGGCCAGGTCTGGTAGGCGGTCATGGCGGCGTTGAAGACCGTGGTCGCTCCGGCCATGGCCTCGGCCAGCTCGTCCGTGCGGCCCGCGTCCAGGGCGATCCGTTCGATGCCGGGGTGGTCGGGACCACTGCCGCTGCGGGTGATGAGGCGGACCCGCCTGCCGCTGTCGGCCAGTTGCCTGGCGGTCGCGACGCCGGTCGCGCCTGCCCCGATGACGACTGATCCACCCATGATCTTGTCTCCGTTCACCTTCAAAAGCGGAACGTTCCCCGAAGGGGGGAACCTGGTTCGTGGTTCGCGGAGGGCCCGTCCGCACGCCCCACTCTGTCGTGCGGCCGCGGGGTAGGGTGAGTGGCCTGATAGCCACGAGGTCCAAGGATCCAGCCATGCATCGTGTCGCCGTCCTGGCCGTCCCGGCGGTCAAGCCCTTCGACCTGTCCATGCCGTCGACGCTGCTGGGCGCCGCCACGCTGGGCGGACACCCCTGCTATGAGGTGACGGTGTGCACCGCTGTGCCGGGTACGGTCACCGCTTCCGGTGGTATCGATGTGGTGATCCGGCACGGGCTCGAGGCGGTAGCGGCGGCGGACACGGTGATCGTTCCCTCGACCGCCAGCCGGCACGACGCCGAACCGGCCGCGCTGGACGCCCTGCGGGAGGCGGCCGCCGCGGGCAAGCGCGTTGCCTCGATCTGCAGCGGCGCCTTCGTCCTCGCCCAGGCCGGGCTCCTCGACGGCCGCGTCGCCACCACCCACTGGGCTCTCGCCCAGGAACTGCAACGCGCCTTCCCTGCCGTGCGCGTGGACGCCGACCGGCTGTTCGCCGAGGACGGGCAGGTCGTCACCGGAGCGGGCTCGGCCGCCGGGATCGACCTGTGTCTGCATCTGATCAACCGCGACTACGGCGCGGCCACGGCCAACGCGGCGGCTCGTGCCGCCGTCGTCACCCCGGTCCGCCACGGCGGGCAGGCGCAGTTCGTACAGACTCCGCTGCCGGCCGAGACGGACTCCTCCTTGGACGCGGCTCGCACCTGGGCGCTCCAGCACCTCGACCGGCCGATCTCTCTGCACGAGCTGGCCGGTCAGGCCAAGGTCAGTGTGCGAACCCTGACCCGCCGGTTCACCGCCGAGACCGGTGTGACCCCGTTCCAATGGCTGCTCCAGCAGCGGCTGCTGCGGGCTCGCGAGCTGCTGGAGACCACCGATCTCACCGTCGACCATGTCGCCCGCCGCAGCGGCCTCGGCTCCGGCGAGTCACTCCGCCAGCATCTGAGCCGCCAGATCGGCATGACCCCGGCCGCCTACCGGAGCGCCTTCACCCACCGCCCGAGTGTGAAAACCGGTCGGTGACCATGCCGCGCCGTCACCCGCCGGGGTTCCCCGGGGCCGCGGCGAAGGGCCGGTCGTAGACCTCCAGTGTGCGGATGGACGCCCATGCCCCGGCGGGCAGCCCGGTGACCGTGACGCGCACGTACCGTGCCCGGGCCCGGAACATGGCCACGTGGACCTGAGCGGTGCCGGTGCCAGCCGTGTGGTCGACCAGCGTCGTCCACGTCCGGCCGTCGACGGAGCCCTCGATCCGGTAGCGGTAGTCCGTCCCGTCGCGTTCCCAGGCGATGCGGCTGCCGGTGAGCGGGCGGGGCGAGCCGAGGTCCACCGTGAGCCAGTGGCCGGTGCGGCCGTCGTTCGCGCACCACCGGGTCGAGGTGGACCCGTCGACCGCCCGTGCCGCGGTGTTGCCCTTCGAGGACTCCTCGCTGTCGGCCGTCGCGGTCCGGCCGAGGGCGATGTCGGCCGGCTCCACGGACCGGTCCAGGGTGACCCCGACGACGCTGTCCTCGGGGTGGCCGGTGCGGTCGATGCCGGTGATCGTGACCCGGGCGCCGTCGACCGAGTGGGCGAGGTCGGCACCGGAGCGCACATCGAAGACCCGCACGACCCTGGCATCGCCCACCGCCGGTGTGGTGAAGGACGTGCCGCCGTAGCCGGGCAGCAGGTGCACGTAGAAGGTGTCGTCCCGGTAGGTGAAGCCGTACTGGCCGTCGACCGGGTTCCACGGGCCGCCGCGGGTCCCGTAGACCGCCTGGCCGCAGGACGCCATGAAGGCGCCGATCCGCCGCAGCAGGCCGGCCTGCGCCTCGGACACCGTGCCGTGCCGGTCCGGGCCGACGTTGACCATCGCGGTCATGTTCCGCACCCAGCAGTTGACCAGGATGTCCATGGCGGTGTCGTACCGCATGACGGTGGCGTCGGCGTTGTAACCCCAGCTGCCGTCGACGGTGAACACCTTCTCGACGAGACGGCCGGTGCGGATCGCCCCGCTGGGGACCGAAGGCCCCTCGTCGCTGGCGTAGTCGCCCATCCAGCCGGACCGCGAGGTGGCCACGATATGGGGCTGGTGCCTGCGCACCATGCCCATCAGTCCCAGCGGCCTGCCGTCGCCGTCGGTCTCGCCGTAGGCGGCGTCCACCGGCCACTCGTTGGCGGGGTCGCGGAAGCGGCCGGGCTCCCAGAAGAAGGCGGCGTCCGCGTCACTGCCCTGCTCCGCCAGCCAGCCGCCGTCCCACCACAGGTCGTCGATGGGGCCGTAGCGGGTGACCAGCTCCTTGACCGACTGGTACACCTCGGTCTTCAGGACCCGCGCGTTCTCCTTGTGCGCCGGATCGGTGGTGTAGTGCCAGGGGTTCGGCGCGCAGTTCGTGCCGTGGACGTCGTAGTAGCCGGGATAGCGCCAGTTGATCGGCGAGTAGTAGAGGCCCACCTTCAGTCCGGCCGCCCGTACCGCCGCGACGTAGTCCTTGACGAAGTCGCGGTGCAGCGGCGCCTGACCGGAGTTCCAGCTGTTGGGATGGTTCAGCGGCCACAACGCGAAACCGTCGTGGTGGCGGGTGGTCAGGGTCACGTACCGCGCCCCGAAGTCCTTGGCCAGTTGCGCCCAGGCCGCCGGGTCGTAGGCGTCCGCGGTGAACTGCTCGTCGGTGGCGTCCGTGAGGTACTTCCGGTAGTCCGCCGGTGTGACCGGGGCGGCGTGCATCCACCACTCGCCCTTGGCCGGTCCCGCGTACACGCCCCAGTGGACGAACATGCCCAGCTTGGCGTCCTGGAGCCACTGGATCGCGGCGTCCGGCTGCTGCTCGATGCCCAGGTCGGTCTGCGGGATCCGCAGCGGTGGCAGGGGCAGCGGCGCGTCCGTCGCGGCGTACGCGGGTGCCGCCGGGACGGAACCGGCCGCGGCGGCCGCCGTCGTGACCGCCAGGGCGGCGAGGACCGATCTGCGTGACATGGAGTGCGGCAACGGGGGTTCCTCCTGCTCCGTCGTTCCCTCCCGAGACATCGGATGAATTAAGGGGCGCGCATGCAGCGATTGTCGAGACGTGCGGCAAAGATTCCTGCCACGGACCGGGATTTGGCCGACGAACGCCGCCGCTTCGAAGCCATTACATGGGATGTATGCCGGAGCGGTGGCCCATCACCACTGGGCCCGGCGGGTTCCGGTGAACTCGCCCGCTCGGGGTACCCGCATCCGTGGTCGGGGCAGGACACAGCCCGCCGGATTGCCGGTTCGCGTCGCACCCTGATAGATGGACAGCGGTGGTACTGAGCCGGGTACACCACCGTCGAGGGGCGATTCCGGCAGAGTGAGGGGAAGAGCGTGGATGTCCCACTCGATTCGGAGGGACACTGGGCCACGCCGTCGAACGGCGGTGCCTGGCTGGAAGTGCGTCCGCTGTCGGAACGCCCAGGCGTGTGTGCGAAAGGCGAGGTCGGCGTGAGTACCCGGGCGGTGTGGCAGGAGGCCCTCGGCCGGCTGTCACGGCGGAGCGAGAGCTGCCTGTACGTCGAGATGTCCCAGCTGACGTTCATCGACGTGGCCGGGGTGACGGATCTGGCGTTGGCCGCACGGTCGCTGAGCGGGGACCGTCTGTTCGTCCTCGAGCAACCACCGCCCCAGGTACCGCGCATTCTCGACCTGTTCTGGTCCGGCCTGAGCGGGATCGAGGTGACCGCATGACCGGCACCGCCCCCAGCTCCCGGGACTTCGTGCATCCGGCGCTGTTCTACAGCGGGGAGCAGCAGTATGTGGCAGGTACAGTCCCCTTCGTTCTCGAGGGGCTGGGCAGGGAGGAGCCGGTTGCGGTCGCCGCGCCGCCGGACCGGCTCAAGCTGATCAGGGACCAGCTCGGTGACCAGGCCAGTCGGGTTCACTTCGTGGACATGACGCAGGCGGGCCGGAACCCGGGGCGGATCATCCCCGGCGTGCTGCGCCGGTTCGCCGATGCCCATACCGGTGGACGGGTCCGCATCATCGGTGAGCCGATCTGGCCCGGTCGCAGCGCGGTGGAGTATCCCGCGTGTGTGCAGCACGAGGCGCTGATCAACGAGGCGTTCACCGGGCGCGCCGTCACGATCCTGTGTCCGTACGACGTCGACGGGCTCGACCAGGAGGTGCTGGAGGACGCGTGGGCCACCCACCCGGTGGTGGTCGCCGAGGGGAGTGAGACGGCCTCCGCCGCGTACAGTCCCGAGGCGGTCGTCGCCCGGTACAACCAGGCTCTGCCCGTGCCGCCCGCCGCCAGGGCGACGCGCTTCGAGGGCAGTGGCCACCTGCCGATGGCGCGTGAGTTCGCCGTACGGCAGGGCGAGCGGCTGGGGCTCGACGGGACACGGTTGCAGGATTTCCAGCTGGCGGTGGCGGAGCTGACCACCAACAGCGTCGTGCACGGCGCGGGCGGCGGCACGCTGCGGATCTGGGCGGAGGACGAGCAGGTCGTCTGCGAGGTTCAGGACGCGGGCCGGCTCACCGACCCACTGGCAGGCCGGCGTCCCGCGGCACCCGAACGGCCCGGCGGCCGGGGCCTGCTCCTCGTCAACCACGTCGCCGACCTCGTGCGTATCCACACCGGCGAGGCGGGCACCACGATCCGCTTCTACATCGGCCGCTGACCGTTGCCGCTCCGTCGGCATCGGGACAGCGGCGCTTGTATTCGAACAGCCGGCTCCGCCGTACCTCGCGGGCTTGATCCGACGCCCTCCCCCAGCCCCGCGATCCTGGCGGACATCGAGAGGGGAAACCAGATCACGTACCCCGTGATTCCGATGTCATGCATGGCTCTTCATGGCGGATCCCTTCCCAGGTGGGCGGCGAGGGGACGCTTTGTTCGGCGGGTGCCGAGTGGGTTAGCCTGCGACGTCTTTTCTCCTCGCCCCAGGCCGTTGAGGTGAGGAAATGCAGAGCGTTTTCGGACCCACCGCGGGCCGCCGCGGTGTTCGAGTCTTCATCGCTGAGGGCTCCAGGGGAGCGGGACGAGGGTGCGCATGACCAGCGACAGGACCGAGCTCATCGACGCCGGGCCGGGTGACGAGGAGCTCAGACAGCTCCTGGCGGGGCTGACTGCCGTACGGGACGGTGACTTCGGCACACGTCTGCCGGAGGACGCCGACGGCCTCATGGGCGATATCGCGACCGTGTTCAACGGCATGGTCGACCAGCTGTCCGTGTTCACCTCCGAGGTGACGCGCGTAGCCCGGGAGGTCGGCACCGAGGGGACCCTCGGCGGACAGGCCGAGGTGCCCGGGGTCTCCGGGACCTGGGCCGACCTGACCGACTCGGTCAACGCCATGGCCGGGAACCTGACCACCCAGGTCCGGGACATCGCCCAGGTCGCCACGGCCGTGGCCAAGGGCGACCTGTCGCAGAAGATCGACGTGCCCGCACGCGGCGAGATCCTCCAGCTGAAGGAAACCGTCAACACGATGGTGGACCAGCTGTCCGCCTTCGCCGACGAGGTCACCCGCGTCGCCCGCGAGGTCGGTACCGAAGGACGCCTCGGCGGCCAGGCCAAGGTGCCCGGTGTCGCGGGGGTGTGGCGGGACCTCACCGACTCGGTCAACTTCATGGCGGGCAACCTGACCAACCAGGTCCGCAATGTCGCCCAGGTGACCACCGCGGTGGCGAAGGGCGACCTGTCGCAGAAGATCACCGTGGACGCCCGCGGCGAGATCCTCGAACTCAAGAACACCATCAACACGATGGTCGACCAGCTGTCCGCCTTCGCCGACGAGGTCACCCGCGTCGCCCGCGAGGTCGGCACCGAAGGACGCCTCGGCGGCCAGGCCGACGTCAAGGGTGTGAAGGGCACCTGGCGGGACCTCACCGACTCGGTCAACTTCATGGCGGGCAACCTCACCGCCCAGGTCCGCAATGTCGCCCAGGTGGCGACGGCGGTGGCCGAGGGCGACCTGTCGCAGAAGATCACCGTCGACGCCCGCGGCGAGATCCTCGAACTCAAGAACACCATCAACACGATGGTCGACCAGCTCTCCGCCTTCGCCGACGAGGTCACCCGCGTCGCGCGTGAGGTCGGCACCGAAGGACGCCTCGGCGGCCAGGCCGACGTCAAGGGCGTGTCGGGCACCTGGAAGGCCCTCACCGACAACGTGAACGTGATGGCGTCGAACCTGACCGGCCAGGTGCGCTCCATCGCCCAGGTCGCCACGGCCGTCGCGCGGGGCGACCTGTCCCGCAAGATCACGGTCGCGGCCGAGGGCGAGGTCGCCGCGCTGGCCGATGTGATCAACACGATGGTCGACACCCTGTCCGCGTTCGCCGACGAGGTCACCCGCGTCGCGCGTGAAGTCGGCACCGAGGGACGCCTCGGCGGCCAGGCGCATGTGCCGAACGTGGCCGGCACCTGGAAGGACCTCACCGACAACGTCAACTCCATGGCGAACAACCTGACCGGTCAGGTGCGCAACATCGCTCTGGTGACGACCGCCGTGGCCCGGGGCGACCTGTCGAAGAAGATCGACGTGGACGCCCGCGGCGAGATCCTGGAGCTGAAGACGACCATCAACACGATGGTGGACCAGCTCTCCGCCTTCGCCGACGAGGTCACCCGCGTCGCCCGCGAGGTCGGCACCGAAGGACGCCTCGGCGGCCAGGCCGAGGTGGAGGGCGTCTCGGGCACCTGGAAGCGGCTCACGGAGAACGTCAACGAGCTGGCCGGCAACCTGACCCGCCAGGTCCGGGCGATCGGCGCCGTGGCCAGCGCGGTGGCCGAGGGCGACCTGACCCGCTCGATCACGGTGGAGGCCTCCGGCGAGGTCGCCGAGCTCAAGGACAACATCAACTCCATGGTGGAGTCGCTGCGCGAGACCACCCGGGCCAACCAGGAGCAGGACTGGCTCAAGACCAACCTGGCGCGCATCGCCGGCCTCATGCAGGGCCACCGGGACCTGCCCGTGGTCGCCGAGCTGATCATGGACGAGCTGACGCCGCTGGTGTCGGCCCAGTACGGGGCCTTCTACCTCGCCGAGGACGGTGAGCACGGCCCGCAGCTGCGCCTCGTCGGCTCCTACGGCAGGCCCGACGACGACGAGCGGCCCACCCGGTTCTCCTTCGGCCACTCGCTGGTCGGCCAGGCCGCGCGCAGCCGCCGTACCATCACCGTCGACGAGCTGCCGCACGGCTACGTGACCATCTCCTCCGGGCTCGGCCAGGCGGTGCCGACCGCGCTGATCCTGCTGCCGATCCTCTTCGAGGACCAGGTCCTCGGCGTCATCGAGCTGGCGTCGGTCACCTCCTTCACCCCCATCCACCGGGACTTCCTGGAACAGCTCCGCGAGACGCTCGGCGTCAACGTCAACACGATCGTGGCCAACGCCCGCACCGACGAGCTGCTGGAGGAGTCGCAGCGGCTGACCGCCGAACTCCAGGCGCGTTCGGCCGAGTTGCAGTCCCAGCAGGAGGAGTTGCAGCGCTCCAACGCCGAACTGGAGGACAAGGCCTCCCTGCTGGCGGCGCAGAACCGCGACATCGAGGCGAAGAACCTCCAGATCGAGCAGGCCCGGCAGGAACTCGAGGCCCGCGCCCAGCAGTTGTCGCTGGCCTCGAAGTACAAGTCGGAGTTCCTGGCCAACATGAGCCACGAGCTGCGCACCCCGCTCAACAGCCTGCTCATCCTCGCCCAGCTGCTCGCCCAGAACCCCTCGCGCAACCTCACCCCGAAGCAGGTCGAGTACGCGGGGATCATCCACTCCGCGGGCAGCGACCTGCTCCAGCTGATCAACGACATCCTGGACCTGTCGAAGGTCGAGGCGGGCAAGATGGACGTCACCCCGGAGCGGGTGCCGCTGCGCCGGCTCATCGAGTACGTCGAGGCCACCTTCCGCCCGATGACGGCCCAGAAGGGGCTGGAGTTCGCGGTCACCACCGCGGCGGGCGCCCCCGCCGACCTTCTCACCGACGACTCCCGGCTGCGGCAGGTGCTGCGCAACCTGCTGTCCAACGCGGTGAAGTTCACCGAGCAGGGCGGCGTCGAGCTGGCCATCGAGCCCGCCACGGACGACGAGGTGCCGCAGGGCGTCGTGCGCGGCGGTGCCGTCGTCGCGTTCCGGGTGCGGGACACCGGCATCGGCATCCCGGAGCAGCACCTTGAGTCGATCTTCGGGGCGTTCCAGCAGGCGGACGGCACCACGAGCCGCAAGTACGGCGGAACCGGCCTCGGACTGTCCATCACCCGGGAGATCGCGCATCTGCTCGGCGGTGCCGTGGCGGTGGACAGCGCGCCCGGCCGGGGCAGCACCTTCACGCTGTACCTGCCGGTGGCCCGGCCGGACTTCGAAGAGCTGCTCGGCGCCGGCCGGCCCGCCCCGAAGGAACCGGCCGAGCTCGCGGCGGCCGCCACCGCGGGCCGCACCACCGCCGGGCCGCGGCCTGGCGTCGCCCAGCAGCCGCCGCGCCGACTCCTGGTGGTGGAGGAGCGGTCGCGCGGGCTGCTCACCCTGGTCGCCGAGAGCGTGGTCGCGGACGTGGCCCGGCACGCCCCGGACGACGGCTCCCCGCTGCCGGCGGTGGACGTCATCACCGCCGTCGGAGCGCAGGAGGCGGCGGGCGCACTGGCCACCGACTCCTGCCACTGCGTCGTACTGGACCTGGACATGCCCGACGGCGAGGCGAGCCGGTTCCTCCAGGCCCTGGAAGGCGACTCGGGGCTGGCGAACGTTCCGGTGCTCGTGCACAGCAGCCACCGGCCGGAGGCGGCACGGGCCGAAGCGCTGCGCTCCCACCGCGACGACGGGTCCCTGGAGTTCCTGTCCAGCCTGGACGAGCTGCGCGAACGCATCGCCCTGCACCTGGCCGCCGAGGCACCCGGGGAGGTGCTCTCCCTGGTCCGGATCGAGGACCCGCAGGACCTCGCACCCCCGGTGGACGACAGCTTCCAGGGCAGTACGGTCCTGGTCGTCGACGACGACGCACGCAACCTGTTCGCACTCAGCGGGATCCTGGAGATGTACGGCTTCCGGGTGCTGCACGCGGAGAACGGCCGCAAGGGCATCGACACGCTGCTCGCCCACCCCGAGATCGCGCTCGTGCTGATGGACGTGATGATGCCGGAGATGGACGGCTACACGGCCACGGCCGAGATCCGCAAGCTGCCGCAGTACACCGAGCTGCCGATCATCGCCGTCACCGCCAAGGCGATGCCCGGCGACCGGGAGAAGTCCCTGGCCTCCGGCGCCAGCGACTACGTCACCAAGCCCGTCGACACCCGCGACCTCATCGCCTGCGTCCGACGCTGGCTGTCCACGTGAACGCGCCGGTGCCACCCGCCCGCAGGTCGGGCACCGCCCGGCGCGGCGGGAGCCGCGACCGGGCGTCGTTCAGCCGAGGAGCATGCACATCGTGAACACGCCCGAGCAGCAACGTGAGTCGGACGGCATCGAGCTGCGCGCCGACCCGCCGGACCTCACGGGCGTCTCCCCCACCTCCCCCGTCGGCAGGCTGGCCGCCACGGTGGAACGGCTGCGCCACGAGGTCCGTACCGCGCATGCGGAGGCCGAGGGCCGGGCGCTGATCGAGCTGGCCAAGGGCATCCTGGTCGAGCGGCTGGGCTGCGGTCCGGCGCAGGCCGCCCGGCAGCTCGCGGAGCTGACCGAGCAGGCCAAGGTGACGCCGCTGGAGTTCGCGGTGGACGTCATCAACCAGGCCGCCCGCGACCGGGTGTCGGAGATCGCGGACGCCTTTCTGAGCACGGCCGCCGAGACGCCCGCGCGCCAGGACACCGCCCTGCGGCTGCGGGCGGCGGAGAGCGGCGCGCTGGCCGCGGACGACACTCAGGACGTCGCAGGCGCTCTGCTGGAGCATGCCCTGCGCCCGCTCGGCGCGGTCGCCGTCGCCGTGTGGAGCGCGGGCGCGGACGGCTCGCTCACCCTCGGCGGAAGCGCCGGCTTCTCCCCCGCCGAGGCCCTCCGGTGGCGTTACGTTCCTCCGGAGGTGGCGACCGTGGCGCGCCGGGGACTGACCGAGCGCACCGGTCAGTGGTTCGAGTCGCTCGCCGGCATCGGGCTGCCCACCATCGGCCGGCACATGTATCCGGACGGCGGCCGGGTCGCGGTGCCCGCCGGCACGGGGGGCCGCATCCACGGTGTCCTGGAGATCGCCTGGCCGGGGCCGCTGGAGCCGCAGCCGCCGCAGATCGTCCGGCAGGTGGAAGCCCTGGCCGAGCTGTGCGCGCACACGTTGGAGACATCCATACTGCGCGAGGGCGTCGGCCAGGAACCACGGCTCCTGCCGGACGCCGTCGAGCTCATGGACCTGGCCGACGGGCTCCACGACCCCGCTCTGGTGCTGGTGCCGCACCTCGACGACTCCGGCCAGCTGGTGGACTTCCGCATCCAGCACGTCAACAGCCGTTTCCTGGACCCGGCCGGCCGGCCGCGCGCGGTGGTCAGCGGAGCGCTGTTGCTGGAGGCGTTCCCCATGGCCGCCGGGAAGAGCGAGCTGTTCCAGCGGGTCGAGCGGGTCTACGCCACCGGGGAGCCGTTCCGCGGCCGCCGCATGCATCTGACCGCGCTCGTCGACCAGGTGCCGCTGTCGGTGGTCGCGGACCTCAGCATCAGCCGCCACGGCAGCAGCGTGCTGCTGATCTGGCGTATCGAGGACGAGACGGCGCGGCTGGCGAGCCTGCTCCAGCACGCCCAACGCCTGGGCCGTATCGGGGGCTTCGAGGAGAACCTGCTCACCGGCGAGATCACCTGGAACGACCAGCTGTTCCACCTCTACGGCCGGTCCCCGGCGAGCAAGCCCGTACCGCTGGAGGAGCTGCCCGCGCACGCGCACCCGGACGACGCGGTGGCCCTCGGCCGGTTCCTGCGCACGCTGCTGCACCGGCGCCGGCCGGCCTCCGCGGCCTTCCGGCTCCAGCGCCCCGACGGTGTGACCCGGCACATCCGGGTGGTCGCCGAGCCGGCCCTGGACACCGACGGCCGGCTGTCCGTCGTGCGGGGCGCCTACCAGGACATCTCCGCCCAGCACTGGACGGAGGTGGCGCTCGCCGCGACCCGGGACCAGCTCGCCCACACCGAGCAGCAGGCGACGGAACGCAACCGTCTGACCCTTCAGTTGCAGCACGCCATCATGCCTCCCGCGCAGGCGCCCCTGACGGTGCCCGGTCTGGAGGTCGCGGTGCGCTACCGGCCGGCGGAGACCGAGCATCTGGTGGGCGGCGACTGGTACGACGCCGTGATGCTGCCGTCCGGGCTGGTGCTGCTGTGCGTGGGTGATGTCGCGGGCCACGGCATCGAGGCCGCCACCAGCATGGTCGTGCTGCGCAACGCGTTGCGTGGCCTCGCCGTGACGGGTGCCGGGCCGGGTCAGCTGCTGTCCTGGCTGAACATCGTGGCGCACCACTTGACCGGAGGGGTCACCGCCACCGCGGTGTGTGCCCTGTACGACCCGGACCGGCGCGTGCTGCGCTGGGCGCGGGCGGGCCACCTCCCGCCCGTGCTGGTCCGCGGCCGGGAGGCGGCCCCGCTGCCGCTGGTCCAGGGCCTGCTGCTCGGCGCGGTGCCCGAAGCCGACTACGAGGAAGCCGAGCTGCCGGTCGAGCCGGAGGACATGCTGCTGATGTACACCGACGGGCTCATCGAGCGCCGGGACCGGTCCGTGGAGGAGTCCCTGACGCACCTGCTGACCACGGCCCGTACCGCGCCGAAGAGCCTCGACCAGCAGCTCGACCGGCTGCTGACCTACAGCAGGTCGGACACGGACGACGACACCTGTGTCGTCGGTATCCGCGTGGCATAGCCGCGACGCGGGTCACCAGGCATGCGCGCAGGGCCCGGCCGTCCAAGCGGCCGGGCCCTGCGAACGCGCTGTCCAGGGTGGTCGGATCACCATCGGTACCAGCGGCCGCGGCCGCCGCCGGCGCTGGTGGAGCGCATGACGAAGCCGAGGAGCCACAGCACCAGGACGGCGACGGCGACCCACCAGAGAACCTTGATGGCGAAGCCGGCACCGAAAAGGACCAGCGCGAGAAGAAGAACCAGCAGCAGGGGAACCATATGTATCAACCTCCTGCCGCCCGTGTGCCCTGCAATGTGGCCCGCATTCCCCGAGGCTGCCTTGTTTATGAAGCCTGCGCCGGGGCACGACGCATAGTCCGTGTCAGAACGTGAGGACGGGTTTGACGACGTCCGTCCGCATGCGGGCGACCGCCTCGTCGATGTCCTGGAAGGCGAACGTGGAGATGATCCGGTCGGCGGGGAAACGGCCCTGCGCGTGCCAGTCGAGCAGGAGGGGCACCAGCTCGTGCGGGTTCGCGTCGCCCTCGATGCTGCCCCGTACCGTCTTGCCTCCTCTGATGAGGTCCATCACGTCGAGGGCGATGTCCCCCGTCCCGAGGCCGACGACGACCAGGGATCCCAGCGGGGCCAGGGCCAGAGCCGCGTTGCGGATCACACCCGGGACGGCGGTGGTGTCGAGGCCGTGGGTCGCGCCTCCCGCGGTGATCTCCATGATCTGCTCGACAAGGTCCTCGCTCGCGCCGTCGAGGGCGTGGGTGGCACCGACTTCCGTCGCGAGGGTCCGCCGCTCCTTGGAGAGGTCGACGGCGATGACGGTGCCGGCGCCCAGGGCCGCGGCGGCCATGACCGCCGCGAGTCCCACCCCGCCGACGCCGTACACCACCAGGCTGGAGCCGGGAGTGGGCCGCAGCAGGTTGACCACCGAGCCCGCGCCGGTCAGGAAGCCGCACCCCATGGGCGCCGCGGTCACGAGGTCGGTGTCCCGCGGAACGACGACGACGTTCTCGCGCGTGGCGAGCGCGTGCCGGGCGAAGCTCGACTGACCGAAGAACGAGGACCAGACGTCGCCGCCCGGACGGCTGAGGACCGAGCTGCCGTCCTCGCGGCGCCCGGCGTTGTTCAGGGCGATGAACCGCTCGCAGTACGCGCGCCGTCCGGCGGCGCACCAGGCGCAGGCGCCGCAGCTGTTGTAGCTCAGGACGACGTGGTCTCCGGCTCTCACACCGGTGACATCGGCACCGGTCGCCTCCACCACGCCGGCGCCTTCATGGCCGTACACCGCCAGAACGCCTGCGGGCATCCGGGCCTTTATGGCCAGGTCGGTGTGGCAGATGCCCACCGCGGTGAGGCGGACGAGGATCTCGTCGGGGCGGGGGTCGGAGATCTCGACGTCCTCGATGGTGAAACCGGTGTCGGGTCCGTGCGAGACAGCCGCTTGGGTGCGCATGTGATTCTCCGGGTGGGACGGTCAGGGCTACCGGGGGCATGAGGTTCCGGGCCGAGCCCGTCGGAGCCGATGAAGTAGGCGGCCACGTCGGGGTGTTGGGGTGGTCGGGCGGGCCCGCGCGGACTGATCGTACATGGCCAAGAACGACCCGAGGCGGCCGCGCGGCGCAGGCCGGTCGGCCTGGCCCCCGCCCGCGGCCGGCGTCCGGCCAGGTGGAACGGGCTCTCTTGTGCACGTGGCAGAAAACCGCGTTCTGTCACGCGACCGGAATGCACGGCTGTCCGGTTCCAGTCATGTCGTGTTCAGGTCACCCAAGATCGTTGCGACACGGGGAGACCTGCGGTGAAGATGAAGCCAGGGGGTCGGACTCACCGGACCAGAGTCGCAACGCCGCTCGCTGAGAGATTTCTGGCCGTCTCAGCCATTTCACCTGCACACCGCCCACAGGCCTCATTGCCGCGGCCCTAGGGCTCCGTCGGAATGCCCGGAATTCCTTGGAGGCCCACTGTGATGCGCCAGTCCGGCGAAAAGCCGAGCCGACCCCTCACCGCAGCCCAGCTCGGGGTCTGGTTCGCCGGAGAAGCAGCAGACCCGGACGGATCCACCTTCAATGTCGGTGACTACCTCGAGATCAAGGGCCCGGTGAGCGCCGAGACGCTGACGCTCGCGCACCACCGGCTCAGCGCGGAGGTCGAGGCCTGCCGGGTGACCTTCGCCGAGGGCGAGGACGGCCCCGTGCAGCTCCTCGGCGACGAACCGTGCTGGCCGTTGACACGAGTCGACCTGCGGGACCGCTCCGACTCCCGGGCCGCCGCGCTCGCCTGGATGGAAGCCGACATGGGGCGGCGGACGGACCTGGTGGCCGGCCCGCTGTTCTCCGCCGCCCTGTTCCTGCTCGCCGACGACCACCTGCTCTACTACCGCCGCGGCCACCACATCGTGCTGGACGGCTGGAGCCTGGACCTCGTGGGCCGCCGGCTTGCCGAGATCTACACCGAACTCGCCGGCGGCGTCCCGCAGTCCCGGTCCGCGCCGCTCGCCCCGATGGAGATCCTCCAGCAGGAGGACAGCGCCTACCGCTCCTCCACGCGCCGTGACCGCGACCGCGACTTCTGGCTCGCCCGGCTCGCCGGGGCGCCGGAGCCGCCGACGCTCTCCCCGCGGCCGTCACCCGGCCCGCGCGGGACACAGCGCGTGAAGACCGACCTCGGCCCGGCGCGCGTGGCAGGGCTCCTCGCCACCGCCCAACGCCTCGGCGTGGCCTGGTCCGAGCTGGCCATCACCGCCACGACGGTGTACGTCGCCCGGCTCACCGACCGCACCGATGTGACCCTCGGCATGCCGATCTCGGGCCGCACCAGCAAGGCGGGCCGCACCGTGCCCGGCATGACCGCCAACATCCTTCCGCTGCGGGTGACGTGTGACCCCGCGGACAGCTGGTCGGAGCTGGCCCGGCGGGTGCGCTCCGAGATCCGGCAGATCACGCTGCACGGGCGGTACCGCGCGGAGGAGCTGCTGCGCGACCTCGGCCTGGTCGGGCGGGGCCGGCAGATCTCCGGGCCGGTGGTGAACGTGCTGGGCTTCGAGTCGGACCTCTCGTTCGGGCCCTGCACGGCCCTGCGGCGCAGCGTGCAGGGTGTGGGCGTGGACGACATCAGTGTCACCTTCCGGCAGTCGTCCGCCGACGAGGTGGAGCTGATCGTCGACGCCAATCCGCGGCTCTACACCGAGCAGGAGGCACAGGACCACCTCAGGCGCCTGCTCGACTTCCTGGACCAGATCCTGGAGATCGGACCGGACACCCCGGTGTCCCGGCCGGACCTGGTCGGCGCCAAGGAACGGGCGCTGCTGCTCGACTGGGGCACCGCGGCGGATCCCGGCGGCCCGCACCACCTGGTCCCCGACCTCTTCCACGTGCAGGCCGCCGCGACCCCCCACGCCGTCGCGGTCGAGGACGGCACCACGTCCGTGACGTACGCCGAACTCGACGCGCAGACCAACCGGATCGCCCGGCTGCTGGCCGCCCGCGGGGTCGGACCCGGCGATGTGGTGGCCCTCGGGCTGCCCCGCTCGATCCGGCTGGTGGCCGCCATGGCGGCGGTCCTCAAGGCGGGCGCCGCCTACCTGCCGCTCGACCCGGGCTATCCGGCACCGCGGCTGGCCTACATGACCGCCGACGCCCGCCCGGTACTGCTGCTGGTCGACGCGAGCACCCACCAGGCGATGGAGGCGCTGGACGCGATCCGGGTGAACCTGGACGACCCGAGCGTGCAGGGCCGGCTCGCCCGGCTGTCCGACGCGCCCCTCGGCCAGGCGGACCGCATCCGACCGCTCGACCCGGAGGACCCCGCGTACGTCATCTACACCTCCGGCTCGACGGGTTCGCCCAAGGGTGTGGTCGTCCCGCAGCGCGGCGCCGCGAACCTGCGCAACCTGGCCACCGAGTGCTTCGGCCTGGGAGCGGACACCCGGCTGCTCCAGTTCGTGTCACCGAGCTTCGACATGTCGGTCGCCGACGTGTGGATGACCCTGCTGACGGGCGGGACGCTGGTGGTGGCCGACAAGCCGCGCCTGCAACCCGGCCCCGAACTGGAGCGGCTGCTCACCGAGTCCGCCGTGACCCATGTGATGCTGCCGCCCTCGGTGCTCCAGGTGCTCGACCCCGCGCAGGTCCCCGCATCGGTGACGTTCGTGGTGGCCGGCGAGGCCTGTACACCCCAGGTGGTGCAGGACTGGACCGGCGAGCGCCGACTCATCGACGCCTATGGACCGACCGAGGCGAGCGTCTACGCGACCGTCAGCGACGAACTCACCCTGGCGGACGCGCCGGCACCGCCGATCGGCAGGCCGGTACCGGGCTTCCGGGTCTATGTGCTGGACGCGGGACGGCGCCTGGTCCCGGCCGGCGTGCCCGGTGAGCTGTACATCGCGGGCGTCGGACTGGCCCTCGGCTATCTGGGCCGCCCGGAGCTGACCGCCGACCGGTTCGTACCGGACCCCTTCGGTCCGCCCGGCAGCCGTATGTACCGTACCGGGGACCTGGTCCGCTGGACCCCGGACGGCAACCTGGTGTTCCTCAACCGCAACGACGACCAGGTCAAGGTGCGCGGCTTCCGGATCGAGCTGGGCGAGGTGGAAACGCTTCTGCTGCGGCTGCCGGGCGTCGCCCGGGCGGCCGCCATGGTCCGGGAGGACCGGCCGGGCGAGCGCCGGCTGGCCGGATACGTGGTGCCGGCCGACGGCGCCACCCTCGACCCCGCCGCGCTGCGCGCCCGCCTCGCCGAGCAGGTGCCGGGCCATCTGGTGCCGCTCGTCACCGTGGTCGACACGCTGCCGCTCACCCCGAGCGGAAAGATCGACCGCGCCGCCCTGCCCGCACCGGCGGTGGCCCGTGCCACAAGCTCGGGTGCCCCGCTGACCTCCGCCGAACAGCGTGTCGCCGACCTGTTCGCCGACGTCCTGGGCGTGCCCGCGCCGGACGCCGACGCCGACTTCTTCGAGCTCGGCGGCGACTCGCTGTCCGCCGCGCGCCTGCTCGGCAGGGTACGCGCCGCGTTCGGCGTCAGGCCCACCATGCGTGAACTGTTCGACGCCCCGACCGTGGCCGGCCTCGCCCGCCGGGTCTCCACCCCCTGACCTGCGCCCGCAATCGCTGACACAGGGGCCGGCAACCACGCCGTCCCCTTGGGAGAAGGCATGCTCGAAAGCACGGAACAGTATCGGGAAACACCGGAGTTACTCGCCAAGTACAAACACCTGCGCCGGGAGATAGACGGCCGGATCTTCGCGGCCAAGCTCGCCCTGGTCGCCGTCCTGCTGGCCGGCGGCATCTGGCTCACCCTGACCCCGGCCCTGTGGGCCCGGGCGCTCGGCACGGTCGTCGTCGGGCTCATGTTCGCGCACATGCTGGAACTCCAGCACGAGACCCTGCACAGCATCGCCTTCCGCGGCCGGCGCCTCAACGTCATCGCCGGTGTGATCCTGGGCCTGCCGACGCTGGTGTCCTTCGCCGCCTACCAGGTCTCGCATCTGCGGCACCACCGCGACCTCGGAACCCCGGAGAACCAGGAGTTCTTCGACTACGGCGACCAGTACGGCAGCGAGAAGAGCACCCTCGTGCGCACGACCGGGCTGTGGCTGTACCGCCTGTCGATGATCGCCCACTACAAGCAGTTCCTGCTGACCAGCGGACGGGTCCTGACCGGCCGCGACATCGGCGAGGAGAGCCCGCTGACCCAGCGCCGCATCCGGCGCGACCACCTGATCATCCTCGGCACGCTGGCGGCGTCGGTCGCGGTGTGTGCGCTCACCCACTCCTGGGCCGTGGTCTGGGCCTGGCTGCTGCCGATGGCGCTGGTCGGGCTGCCGGCGCACGCGCTGATCGAACTGCCCGAGCACTTCCGCTGCGACACCGACACCCCGGACGTGTTCCAGAACACCCGCACCATCACCTCCAACCGCTTCATGGCGTGGCTGACCAACACCAACAACTTCCACGTCGAGCACCACCTGCTGCCCACCCTGCCCTTCCACAAGCTGTCCGAGATGCACCGGGACGTAGTCCCCCAGGCCCGCTACCACCACCGCAGCTACCGGGACTTCTTCCGCTGGCTGGTCCGCGGCGAAGGGAAGGCCGAGCGATGACCGACGAGACCACCTACGCGCTCGCGACGAGCACCGCGGACAAGGAAGCCGTGATGCGGCTGCGGGACCAGGTGTACGTCCAGGACCAGGGCCGGCTCGACGACGCGGGCGACATGGCCGGGACCTTCGACCGGTTCGACGCGTACGCCGACTACATCCTCGCCCGGCTGGACGGCGAAGCGGTCGGCTGCATCAAGGTCGTACGCGACTCGGAGCTGGGGCTGCCCTGCGAGGACGTGGCGGACCTGACCGAGTTCAAGGACGGGCACACGGTGGTGGAGCTGGGCCATCTGATGACCCGGCCCGACGTCCGGCACCGGATGCTCGGCATGGGCCTGATGCGCGCGGGCCTGCTGCACGGCATCCGGTGCGGCGCCACCCGGCTGGTCGGCGACTTCTTCGTGGACGACACCGGCGCGCTGCGCGGCTTCTACCAGTCCCTCGGCTTCGTCGCACTGTGCGAGCCCTACCCCGACGAGCGGTTCGCCGGCGCACCGCTCAGCCTGGTCGGCGGCCTCGACTTCGCCGGCGCCGCGGAGCGGATCGCCCACAGCGACGGCAAGGAACGCCAGTTGCTGGAGTACTTCTTCGGCGACTACGCCGAGCAGCGCCGAGCCCACGCGGCACAGACGGAGGACCCGGTCCTGGCCTCCGGCTCCCACTGACGAGAAGGCAGCGGACGTGCGTACACAACGCCAGACCCTGGCCGAGACGAAAGCGGCGTACAACCACCCCACCTACGCCAAGATGGCCTTCACCATGGGCTGCGGCGTGCAGGGCCGTGGGGAGGGATGCCATGTCTACGACGAGACCGGCCGGCCCTTCCTGGCCCTGTTCGACCAGTACGGCAACCAGTCCTTCGGCTACTCGCACGAACGGCTGGTGCAGGCCCTGCGGGACCGTCTGGACACCGCCAACCTCAACAGCACGAAGATCCTCTTCGAGGAGGTGCAGATCCGTCTCTCGGAGCGCCTCGCGCGGCTCTCCGACGGGCATCTGCGCTACTCCTACCTGGCCAACGGCGGCGGCGAGAGCATCGACAACGCCCTGAAGCTGGCCCGCGCGGCCACCGGCAGGCCGTACTTCGTCACCGCCGTCGACTGCTTCCACGGCAAGACGATCGCCACCCTGAGCGCCTCCCGCCGGCCCGAGCACGAGGCGGTCTACCGGCCGCTGATGAGCGAGTTCCGTCAGGTGCCGTTCGGTGACATCGCCGCGATGGAGGCGGCCGTGGACGAGAACACCGCCGCCGTGCTGCTGGAGCCGGTGCAGGCGGAGGGCGGTGTCATCGTGCCCTCCGAGGACTATCTGCGCGAGGTGCGCCGCATCTGCACCGAGCGCGGCGCGCTGCTGATCCTGGACGAGATGCAGACGGCCTTCGGGCGCTGCGGCACCTTCTTCGCCCACCAGCAGTTCGGCGTCCTCCCCGACCTGGTGTGCATCGGCAAGGCCTTCGGCGGCGGCCTGCTGCCGATCTCGGCCGTGCTGGGCACCGCGGAGGTCTGGACCTCGCTGAAGCGCACCCCGTCCACCTTCGGCTCCAGCCTGGGCGGCAACCCGCTGTCCTGCTCGGTCGGTCTCGCGGCCGTCGAGCTCGCCTCGGAACCGGAGTTCCTGGCCCGGGTGAACGCCCGTGCGGAGCAGATCCAGCGGCGGCTGACGGAGCTTCCCGCCCGTTTCCCCAAGCTGGTGCGCGCCCACCGGGGCCTCGGCATGATGCACGGCCTGGAGTTCCACGACGAGGCGCTCGGCGGCCTGGTGCTCCGGCTGCTGATCAGGCACCAGGTGACCTCGACGTACTCGCTGTACAACAACAGCGTGCTGCGGGTGCAGCCGCCGATGGTGATCGGCGAGGCCGAACTCGACCGGGGCCTGGACGTGCTGGAGGAGGTGCTCGCGGAGGTCGAGGCGTACCAGGCCGGCGGCGGCGCCACGGGCGTGGACGCCATGTCGCCGCAACGGCTGAGCGTGGAGCTGCCCTACCCCGCACCGGCGGTGCGCGAACTGCTCGGCCGGCGGCCCAGGTCGCTGGACCCGTTCAGCCTCCACCCCGAGCAGGAGGACTGCCCGCCGGTGGAACCGGAGTTCGCCGGCACCCTCGGCGAGGACCCCGTGGTCTGGGAGGACCACTACGCGGCGGGCCCCGACGGGCCGGTCCTGAGCGCGGGCGACTGCTGGATGTGGACCTCCCTGCGCCGCGGCTTCACCGTCGTGCCGTCGGGCGGGACCGCCTGCCGCGTCGACATCGACATCGAGTGGGACGCCGGCACCGGGGGCTACGAGGCCCTGCTCGCCGGAGGCATCAGCTGGTTCGTCGCGACCAGGGTCGAACAGCTCGCCGACGAGATCCGAAAGCACCTGGCCGAGTGAGGCCCACCGAGAGGAAGGCACCAGTGAGCGAAGAGATGCGGTTGCAGGGTCTGCTCGACCACTACACGGGCAACGACACGGCGACGGTGGTGGACATCTCCATCAGCGGCACCCGCCGGGAGATCAGCCACGCACGGCTGGCCGAGCTGGTGCGGGAGCGGATCGACGACCTGCGGACGGCCGGGGTCAGGTCCGGCCAGCTGATCGGGATCAACGCCCGCAACAGCCTCGAATGGCTGGTCTGGGACCTGGCGACGCTGGAAGTCGGCGCGCATCTGTACGCGCTGCCCGACGGCACACCGCCGCCCGACGACGTCGAGGCGTTCCTGGCCGAGGCCGGGCTGGTCGCGCTGGTCGCCGAGCACGACGGGCAGGAGCCGCCGGCGGACGGCCCGGTGCTCTCCCCCGGCGACCGTCTCGCCGGGCGCCGGCTGCGGCTGGACGCCCCCGTCCAGGACCTGCCGAACCTGCACAGCCTGGTGTTCTCCTCGGGTACCTCCGGATCCCTGAAGGGGCTCAGGATCTCCCGCAGCGGCACCGAGTATGTGATCAACCGCTTCCTGGAGGCCTTCGGCGTCAGCGCCGAGGACCGGCATCTGATCTTCCTGCCGCTCTCCAACTACCAGCAGCGCCTGTCCGTCTACTGCTGTCTGTGGGCCGGTGCCGACGTGGCCCTGGCGCCGTTCCAACGTGTCTTCGCCGCCTTGCAGAGCGAACGGCCGACCTTCCTGATCGCGCCCCCGGTGTTCTACGACTCCACGCTCCAGCTGCACCGCAAGGCGGGCAAGGGCCAGTCCCTGGACGCCTTCCTCGGCGGCCGGATCCGCTTCATGATCACCGGGATGGCGCCGATCCGCACCTCGACCCTGGACGCCTACGCGGCGGCCGGGCTGAGCCTGCTGGAGGCGTACGGCATGACCGAGTGCGGCATGATCGCCTGGAACACCGAGAAGGCCCGCCGCGCCGGCACCGTCGGCAAACTGATCGACCCGAGCGCCGTCACCTTCACCGAGGACGGGGAGCTGGTCATCACCCGGCCGGCCCCGCTCAGCCTCGGCTACTTCCAGGTGGACCCCGCGGCCGAACCGACCTTCCTGCCCGACGGATCCATCCTCACCGGCGACTTCGGCACGCTGGACGAGGACGGCTTCCTCACGCTGCGCGGCCGCCGCAAGGACGTCATCACGCTCGGCAGCGGACGCAAGGTCAACCCCGCGGAGATCGAGGCCCTGTTCGCCGGTGCCGAGGGGGTCGCGGAACTCGTCGTGGTCTCCTCCGGCACCTCCGGCCGGCTGGGCGCGGTGGTGAGCCTGGCCGGCCCGGTCACGGCCGAGACCGAGGCCGCGGCCCGCGCCGCGATCGAGAAGGTCAACGGCACCATCGAGCAGCACCGCCGGCTGGGCAGCCTGGTCTTCGTCGACCACCCGCTGCACTCCGACCCGCGGTTCCAGACCAAGAACATGAAGCTGCGCCGGGCAGCCGTCGAGGAGTACTTCGCCGAGTTGTCGGCCCGTCGCGAGAACAAGGGGGAACGCGCGTGACCAGCGCAGCCGGCCCGGAGCGGATCCGTATCATCGACGCCCATGTCAACCTGGGCAGCGACCTCGCGATCCCGCCCGAGTACATCAAGGAGCAGGCGGAGAACGCCTACCACCGGCTCTCCACGATGGGCCAGCCGGTCAAGCGCGACCGGATCTACGAGCGGGTCCACGCCCAGTACCAGGACCATGACGCCGACCGGCTGGTGAAGGAGATGGACGCCGCCGGAGTCGACGAGTCGGTGCTGATCGTCCCGGACTTCACCCATGTCGCCGACGCCAAGCTGACCCCGGTCGAGCTGGCCGAGCTGCACGCCGGCATCCTGCGCCGGCACCCCGGCCGGTTCCGGGTCCTGTGGGGTGTCGACCCGCGCGCCGGCGACGAGGGGGTGGCCCTCTTCGAGCGCTGCGTGGACGAACTGGGCTTCCAGGGGATGAAGCTGTATCCGCTGGCCGGCTACTCGCCCAGCGACCGGCGGCTGTACCCGTACTACGAGATCTGTGCGGCGCGCGGGCTACCGGTGCTCAGCCACACCGGGCCCGGCTGGCAGGCCCTGGACTTCACCTACGGCCAGCCCCTGCTGCTGGACCAGGCCTCCCGGGACTTCCCGGGCGTCAACTTCATCATGGGGCACGGAGCGGTGACGCACGTCGAGGAGGCCATGTACCTGTGCGGCTACCGGCCGAACATGTACGTGGACGTCAGCGGCTTCGTGTCGGTACTGGATCCGGACGGCTGGCAGCACCACCTCAACCGGGTGTTCAAGCTGGGCCTGAACCACAAGATCGTGTTCGGTTCCAGCTGGCCGGCCTTCCGGCTCTCCGCGACGCTGGCCCAGGTGGTCGGCGAGTTCCGGGAAGGCTCCACGGTGTTCGCGGGCATCAAGCGTTCACAGCGAAAGATGATCATGGGGGGCACCATCGAGCGCCTCCTGACAGGAGACCGGCTGCCGGCCGGGCGGATGGGAGCACAGTGATGGCGGTCGACCTTGCGGCCCTGGAGCAGAAGCTGCTCGACTGGGTCGTCGAGTGGAACGAGGGCGAGTACGAGGGCGAACTCGACGCGGAGACCGACCTGTTCGCCGCGGGCGTCCTGGACTCGATGGGCTTCACCGGGCTGATCGCCTACCTGGAGGACGAGACGGACATCGAGTTCGACTACGAGCACGCGGAGGAGGCCGGCGCGTTCTCGCTCCGGGGCCTGCTGGCCTACTGCTTCCCCACGGCGGCCGCCACCGACGCCTGAGTCCGAACGAACGGAAGTGGAGAACCGTGACCAGTTCGACCGACCTGCCCGTCATCTTCGACGCGCACTGCCATGTGGCGTCCGCGGACTTCATCCCGGAACGCTTCGTGGCCGACGTCGCGGCCAACATCGAGCGACGGCACACCGCCGAGGGCATTCCGGCCCGCGCCGGACGGGCGCTGACGGCCCTTCAGGCCCAGCACCGGGACGACATGGCGGACGAGCTGGTCCAGGAGATGGACCGTGCGGGTGTCGCCCGCACGGTCCTGCTGGTGCCGGACTTCGGGCTGCTGCACCCGATGCGGCTGTCCCTCGACGAGATGGCCGCCCGCCACCACGAGATCCGGCAGCGGCACCCCGGACGCTTCTGGGTGTTCATCGGCGTGGACCCCCGGCGCGGAGAGGAGGGGCTGCGGGACTTCGAACGGCATGTGAGCGAGTACGGGTTCGAGGGCATCAAGCTCTATCCGCCGTGCGGCTACTCGCCGTCCGACGAACGGCTCTTCCCGTACTACGAGATCTGTGCCGAGCGCGGCCTGCCGGTCTTCGTGCACACCGGCCCCACCGCGGGCAGCTTCGCCTACGAGCCGGCGCACCCGCTCCAGATCGACCGCGCGGCCCGCTCCTTCCCGGGCGTCAACTTCATCCTCGGCCACGGCGGGCTGGTGCACCTGGACGTCACCGGGTACCTCGCGTCGTACCGCCGCAACGTCTACCTGGACATCGGCGGCTTCGCGGGCACGGCCTTCCCGCACGGCTGGGAGGCACATCTGAACCATCTGTTCCGGCTGGGCATCAACCACAAGATCGTCTTCGGTACGGACTGGCCGCTGAACCGCATGACCAACGGCCTGACCCGGCTGGTGGAGAAGATCGTGCACGGGCCCACCGTGTTCGCGGGCGTCAAACGGCGCGAACAGCAGCTGATCCTCTCCGGCAACCTCACCCGGCTGCTCCCGGCCGGTGCGGTGGACACCGTGCCAGCCACGGCCCTGGCGGGTGCGTGATGCCGGCCGGCTTCCCCCCGATCACCGGGCGCACCGCGCTGACCCTGCTGCTGGGCGACCCGGTCGTCCAGGCCCGCTCCCCGGAGCTGGTCAACGCGGAGCTGGAACGGCGGGGCCTGGACGCCCGTCTGATGCCCCTGCGGGTGGCCGCCGACGACCTCGCCACGGTCGCCGCCGCGCTGCGCGTCACCGACACGTTCCGCGGCGCCGTGGTCACCATGCCGCACAAGCACGCCGTCGTCCCCCTGCTGACGACGGCCGGCGAGCGGGTGGCCCGCACCGCCGCCTGCAACGTGATCCGGCGCGAGGAGGACGGCTCCCTCACCGGCGACATGCTCGACGGCGAGGCCATGGTGCGAGCGATCCAGGACGCGGGCGGCACCGTCAAGGACGCCCGCGTGCTCCTCGTGGGGGCCGGCGGGGCGGCCTCCGGGATCGCCCTCGCCCTGGCCGACCACGGCGTGGCGGAGCTGGACATCACCAACCGGACCGCGGCCCGGGCCGACGCCCTCGCCGACCGGGTCGCGGCCGCCGTCCCGGGCGTCCGCGTCACTGCGGTGACGGCACCGGGCGACGGTTACGCCCTCGTCGTCAACGCCAGCGCCGTCGGCATGCGGCCCGAGGACGGCCCACCGGTGGCGCCCGGCGTGCTCACCGGGGCCGAGGTCGTCGCCGACGCGGTCATCGCGCCCCGGCCGACGGCGCTGCTCGCGGCGGCCGCCGCGGCGGGCTGCGCCACCGTCGACGGCGGCCGGATGCTGGCCGCCCAGGTCGGCCTGATGGTGGATTTCATGTTCGCGGGCGACATGACACCGTCGACCTGAGCCGGAGCGGCACCGAGACCGTGAACGAGAGCGAGAGCGAGAGCGAGAACAGGGGACGATGAAGACGCCGAACGACGTCGGTAATGCCCAGGTGCAGCGGCTTCCGCTCACCCACGGTCAGGAACAACTCTGGTTCCTCGACCGGCTCCACCCCCACCAGCCCGTCTACAACGTCCCGTTGGCCCTGCGGGTGCGCGGCCCGCTGGACCCCGCCCGGCTGCGGGCCGCGGCCGACCGGGTCGTCGCACGGCACGAGGCGCTGCGCGTCTCCTTCCCGGAGACCGACGGCGGCCCCGTCCAGCTCCTCGCCCCGCCCGCACCCGCGCACTGGGAGGAGAAGGACGCCGGCGCCGGCGAGCTGGACCACCTGCTCGCGGCGGAGGCCGCCCGGCCCTTCTCGCTGCGCGCGGGCCCCCTGCACCGCTTCCTGCTGCTGCGGCTCGGCCCGCACGACCATGTGCTGTCCCTGGTCTTCCACCACATCGTCGTGGACGGCACCTCCCTGGGCCTCGTCGTCTCCGATCTGCTGGCCTTCTACCGTGACGGCTCCGCCGCCGAGGAGCCGGCTCCCTCCTGGAGCGCCTGGGTGCGCCGGCGCCGCGAGGAGGTCGACGAGGCCGGCGAACTCGCCGCGGGCCTCGACTTCTGGGAGAACCGGCTCGCCGCGCTGCCCGTGCCCGAACTGCCCGCCGACCGGCTGCGCGGCTCCGCCCCCTCCACCAGCGGCGACCACGTCCGCCAGGTGCTGCCGCCCGCACTCGTCTCCCGGCTGCGGCAGCTCGCCCGCAGCCGCCGCGTCTCGCTGTTCGTCGTCCTCGCCGCCGCCGTCAACGTGCTGGTCAGCCGCTACACCGGCGAGGACGACATCCCGCTGGGCGTGCCGCTCGGCGAGCGGGGCGACCCGGAAGCCGAGGGCGTCGTCGGGCACTTCGTCAACATGGTCGTGTTCCGGACCGACCTGTCCGACGACCCCAGCTTCGGGGAACTTCTGGACCGGGTGCTCGACCAGACCATCGACCTGCACGACTTCGGCTGGGTCCCCTTCGAGCGGGTGGTGGAGCGGCTGCGCCCGGTGCGCGAGCCCGGCCGCAACCCGCTGTTCCAGGTCTCCGTCCAGCTGGTGGCCGACCCCGCCGCCCAGGCCGGGCCGGGGCTGCCGGACGCGGACATCGAGATCGTCACCCCGAGGATCCCGCAGTCCAGGTTCGACCTCGCCGTCAACTTCTTCGAGGCCGGCGACCGGATCACCCTGGATCTGGAGTACTCGACCGAGCTCTTCGACGGCTGGCGGATCGAGGCGCTGGCCCGCCATCTGACGGCCGTGCTGGAGGCGGTGGCCGAGGACCCCGGGCTGCGGCGGTCCGCCGTACCGCTGCTGACCGGCGCCGAGCGGGAGGAACTGCTGCGGGTCGGCACGGGCGACGAACTCCCGCTGCCCGCCGAGCCGTTGCACGTGCGGATCGCCAGGACGGCGGCCCGGCGCGGCGATGCCGTCGCCGCCGTGTGCGGGGACGAGCAGATCGGCTACGCCGAGCTGGACCGCCGGGCGGACCGGCTGGCGCGCCGGCTGCGCGGGGCGGGCCTGCGGGCCGGCGACGTGGTGGCCGTACTGCTGGAGAAGGACCTGGACGCCCTGGTCGCCGAGCTGGCGGTGCTGAAGGCCGGGGGCGCCTTCGCGGTCCTGGACCCCGCTCAGCCGCGGGCCCGGTTGGGCCTGCTGCTGGCCGACGCCGGGGCCCGGGTGCTGATCACCCGCGACCGGCTGCGCGACGCCGCACCGCCCGACCCGGACCGCGTCACGCTGCTCGTGGACGATCCCCGCCCGGCCGCCGACGACGAGTCCGACGCCGACGGACCGCTCCCGGACTGGGCCACGGAACACTCCGCCGCCTATGTGCTGTACACCTCCGGCTCGACCGGCAAGCCCAAGGGCGTGGTCGTCGAACACGCGGCGCTGACCTGCTTCGTGGAGGGCTACCGCAAGGTCTTCCCGTTCGGCCCCGAGGACCGGCTGCTGCAATTCTCCGCGCTCACCTTCGACATGGCACAGGGTGAGATCTTCACCGCCCTCACCGTCGGCGCCACGCTGGTCCTGGTCCCCGCCGACACCGCCCGCTCCCCCGGCGAGCTGGCGGCGCTGATGCGGGAGAGCGAGGTCACCTACGCCGGCCTGATGCCCGCCCTGCTCGCCCTGCTCGAACCGGAACCGTATCCCCGGCTGCGCCATCTCATGGCCGGCGGCGACGTGCTGGCCGCCGAACTGGTCAACAAGTGGAACCTGCCGGGCCGGACCATGGTCAACATGTACGGCCCGACCGAGGCCGCCGTCGCCTGCGCCCACCACGTCTGCGCCGGGCGCACCTGGACGACCGTGCCGCCCATCGGCAGACCCCAGCACAACCGCCTGCTCTACGTCGTCGACCGCTGGGGCAACCTCGTGCCCCGCGGCGTCCCGGGCGAGCTGCTGGTCGGCGGGCCCGCCGGGCTGGCCCGCGGCTACCTCGGCGCACCGGAGCTGACCGACGAGAGGTTCGTGCCGGACGTGTGGGGACCGGGCGAGCGGGTGTACCGCACCGGCGACCTGGTGAGCTGGAACGCCGAACACGCCCTGGAGTTCCACGGGCGACGCGACCACCAGGTCAAGCTGAACGGGCTGCGGATCGAGCCCGGCGAGATCGAGTCGGCCCTGCTGCGCCATCCCGCCGTGACCACCGCGGCCGTCGTCCTGCACACCTCCGCCGACGGCGCGAAACGGCTGGTCGGCTATGTGGGCACCCCGGAGCCCGCGGACCTGGACACCGCCCGGCTGCGCCGCCTGCTCGCCGAGGCGGTGCCCGCCTACATGATCCCTTCGGCGTGGGTGCTGCTCGGCGAGCTGCCGCTCACCTCCTCGGGCAAGGTCGACCGGCGCCGGCTGCCCGAGCCGGGCCCGGAGCCGGACACCGCCCGGGCCGAGGGCGGGCAGTGGGGCAGCGAGCTGGAGAGCCGGGTCGCCGGGATCTTCTCGGAGGTGCTCGACGGCGCCGAGATACGCCCCGGCCAGGGCTTCTTCGATCTGGGCGGCACCTCCTTCCAGGCCATGCGGGTGGTCGGCCGGATCCACAAGCAGCTGGGCGCCGAGCTGAGCACCAGGACCCTGTACGCCCACCCCACGGTCGAGGACGTCACCGCGGAGGTGGCCCGGCTCCTCGGCGCCCCACGGAAGGAAGGCGCCAGTGATGTCTGACGACGCCCTGCTGCTGACCCTCGCCGAGACCGGCGCGCTGCCGCCGCTGTACTGCGTGCACGCCGTCTCCGGTTCACCGTTCCCGTACGTCCCGCTGGGGCGGGCCCTCGGCGCCGGCCGGCCCGTCTTCGCCCTCGAGGCCCCCGGCTTCGACAACGACAGCGCTCCCGTCACCGACGTCCCGGAACTCGCCGAGCGGTACGCGGCACTGCTGCACGCACGCCACCCGGAGGGCCAACTGGCCCTGCTCGGCTGGTCGTTCGGCGGAGTGGTGGCCCACGAGACGGCGCTCCGGCTCGACCGGGCCGGGACGGACGTGGCCCTGCTGGTCCTCGTCGACTCCACCTGCCCGGTGCCCGCACCGGTGCCCGCCGAGCCGGAACTGCTGCGCCGGTTCGTGCACGATCTGCTGAGCGAGGCCGGGGTGCCCGCCGACACGGTCCGCGCCACGGTCGCGGCCCTGCCCGAGGAGTCCTCTCCGGAGCGCTTCCTCGCCGCGGCGACCGCCGGTGACTCGCTGCTCGCCGACCTCTCCCCGGCCCTGCTGCGCCGCCGCTACGACGTCTTCCGCGCCCACGTCCAGGCCCTGTACACGCACCGCGCCCGCCCCGGCCACCGGGGCCGGACCCTGTGCGTGCAGGCCGCCGAGTCACCCCCGGTGGGCCGCACCTGGGACGGCGTGCTCGACGGGGCCGAGGTCGTCACCGTGCCCGGCGACCACCACTCGATCTGGTCCGGGGCGGGCCTGGCCCGCATCGCCGCCGAGGTCACCGACAGGCTCGCCGGGGCGGAGGTCCGATGAGCGACGTCCGCGGAACGACGAGCACCCGCACCACGCCTGACCACACCCGGCAGGGGCGGCACCGCACGGTGGCGCTGCTGGTGCTGCTGGTGGCGCCGTTCATGGCGATGCTCGACACGTTCATCGTGAACATCGCCGCGCCCTCGATCGAGAAGCAGCTGCACGCCACCTTCGCCGAGGTGCAGCTCGTCATCAGCGGTTACATCGTGGCCTTCGCGGTCGGCCTGATCACCGGCGGACGCCTGGGCGACCTGTGGGGCCGCGGCCGGATGTTCCTGTACGGCATGGCCGGCTTCGGCGCCACCTCCGTGCTGTGCGCGGTGGCGGGCTCGGCCGGCCAGCTGATCGCCGCCCGCCTGCTCCAGGGTCTGAGCGCCGCGCTGATGCTCCCTCAGGTGCTGTCGCTGATCCAGGTGCTCTTCCCGCCCGCCGAGCACTCCCGGGTGCTCGGACTCTACGGGGCGACGCTGAGCTGCGGCTCCGTCACCGGTCAGGTGCTGGGCGGGGTGCTGATCACGTCGGATGTGGCCGGCCTCGGCTGGCGGTTGATCTTCCTCGTCAACATCCCGTTCTGCCTCGCCGCGGTGCTGGTCGGCGCCCGCGCCCTGCCGGGCCGGCAGGAATCCGGCAGGCGCCCCGGATTCGATCCGGTGGGGGTGCTGCTGATCTCGCTGGCGGTGCCGCTGCTGCTCTGCCCGCTGGTCTTCGGCGCCCAGTACGGCTGGCCGCTGTGGGTGGGGCCGGTGCTCGCCGCCGCGCTCGCCGTGTTCGCCCTGTTCCTGCGGTGGGAGGCACGGTTCCCCGCCGACAGCGGCTCGGCCCTGCTGCCGCTGCGGCTGTTCAGACTGCCCGGCTTCGCCAACGGCGTCCCCACCGCGCTCGCCTTCTACACCGGTAACTCCGGCTTCTACCTCGTGCTCGCCTTCCACCTCCAGAACGGCCTGCGGCTGTCCCCGCCGGCCGCGGGACTGGCGTTCGTACCGCTCGGCACGGCCTTCGCCCTGGCCTCACTGGCCGCCCGCAGGCTCGTGCCCCGGTTCGGCCGCAGGGCCCTGCTGGGCGGCACCGTGGTCATCCTGCTGGGACTGGTCTATCTGCCGGTCGGCGCCGCCATGGGCGGCGGCACGCTCGTCCGGGCGCTCTGGCTGGAGCCCGGCCTCGTCCTGTGCGGCATGGGGCAGGGCCTCGTCCTGCCGTCCCTGCTCTCCCTGGCCCTGCGGGGCGTGGACACCGCGGACGTGGGGGCGGCCTCCGGCGGCATCCTGATGACCTCCCAGTTCGCGGGCGCCCTCGGCGTGGCAGCGGTCGGCGCCGCCTACAGCTCGGCTCTCGGCGACCACTCCTATGTGCCCGCCTTCCGCGCGGGCGTCCTCGCCCTCGTCCTCATCGGCCTGCTGAGCCTGGTGCTGCTCGCCAGGCTGGAGTCCCGGACGAGAGAGCGGGTATAGCGCCTGCCCGCGTCCGTGGGGTGCCCTCATTCGGCCGGGACCGCGGCGGCCCGGTCGCCGGCCGGACGCGGCGGCCGGCCGGGGCCTGCCAGAACCGCCAGTGCCAGGGCCGTGAGCAGCCCGCCCACGAGGAAGGCACCCCGCACGCCCACGGCGGGCAGCAGCACCCCGCCCGTCGAGGCCCCCACCGCCACGCCCACGTTGAACGCGGCGGAGTTACCGGCCAGGCCCAGCTCGGTGCGGCCGGGCGCCGCGCGGAAGACCAGGTTCTGGGTCGCCATGAAGAACGGCCCCATGGACACCCCGAGCAGCACCAGCGCGCCCACGGTCACGCCCCGCCCGTGCCCGCCGGCCGCGTACAGCCCGCACAGCCCCGCCGTCTGACCGGCCACCAGCAGCACGGGCAGGGCGCGCGGGAAGCGGTCGAGAAGGGGCCCGGCCAGGACGACGGCGGCGAACCCGGCGCCGCCGTACACGGACAGCAGCATGCTCACCGCACCGCCGGGAAACCGTGCGACGTCACTCAGGAAGGCCGTCAGGTAGGTGAAACCGGTGAACACCCCGGCGGCCGACAGGGCGGTGGTGAGCAGGACGGCCGTGAAGCGCCGGGCGTCCGGCTCGCTGCCGCGCACGGCGTGCCCCCGGTCCGGAGGTGTGGTCGGCAGCAGCAGCGCGATCACGGCGAGGGCGACACAGCCTGCCCCGCCGAGCACCACGAAGGGTGTCGTCCAGCCGAATCTGCCGCCCAGCCAGGTGCCGGCCGGCACCCCGAGCACCTGGGCGAGTGAACCGCCCACCGACACCAGGCCGATGATCCGGCCGCGCCGTGCGGGCGGGAACAGACCCACGGCCACGGGTCCCGAGACCGCCCAGAACAGCGCCTGGGCGAGCGCGGTCGCCAGCCGGGCCGCCAGCAGTGCCGGGTACGAGCGACCGCACGCCACGGGTGCCCAGCTCGACAGGGCGAACACCGCCAGCAGACCGGTGAGCAGATGGCGGCGGGGCAGTGCACGGGTCATCTGGGCGACGGGCAGGGACATCACCGCCACCGTCACGCCGTACCCCGTGACCAGCAGCCCCACGGCCGGGAGGGACACCCGCAGGTCCACGGAGATGAGCCGCAGCAGGCCGATCGGCAGGTTCTCGGTGGTGTTGAAGGCGAACGCGGCCAGCATGAGGGCGGCGACGACGGCGCAGCGCCGCCAGGCGGGGAGTCCTATGTCTCGGCGTCCCGTGCCGTGCCGGTGATCCAGCCCATCCGGGCCGCGCGCACGCCCAGTTGATACCGGGTCTGGACGTTCAGCTGGGCCATGAGGGAATTGACCGCGCGGCCCACCGTGCGGACCGAGATTCCCAGTTTCCGGGAAACGCTTTCATCCTTCATACCCTCCGACATCATTTGCAGTACGACCCGCTGCTGGGCCGTCGGCTGCTGTCCGCCGTCGGCCTCGTTTTCCGGCCCCTGGACGACGGGTTCGTTCACGGAAGCGAATGAACTGGCGTTGAGCCAGCAGAATTCGAATACCTCTCCCAGCATCCGGGTGATCTCCCGCCCGCGCAGCACGGTGACCGCCGAATTCCCCGGTTGCTGAAACCTCGGGGTAACAGCGAATAAATCATCCACTATGAGAAAGCAAAAAGGTACGTGATGGAGCAGCCGCACCTCGACCCCGGCCTTGTCGAGGGCCTTGAGGTGGGCGTACCCGTGCGGACTGCGCGCCGTGGACGCCAGATGGACGGCGCGCATCCGCACCCCCCGCTCCAGCGCCCTGCGGTCGCGCTCCCGGGCCGCCGCCAGCGCCTCCACCGAGGAGGAGACACCGGCGTGCATGCTGACGATCTCCTCCGTCGCCGACTCGGCGGCGTCCCGGAGCAGTTGGTCGATCCGGCCACGGTCGGTGAGCACGTCCGCGTGGATGACCTGCATCTTCGCCGCCTGGGTGCGGGTGAACTCGGAGGCGACCACGGACATCGCCGCGTACGTCGTCTGCATCTCGCGCTGGAGACGGGTCCAGATGTCCTCGCTGCGCTGCATCAGCCGGGCGAGGGACACCTCCGGTGTCGACGTCACATGCCGCGCCGGGCGGGTCTCCCCCACCGCGCCGGCCGTGGCCGGCACGGGCTCCAGCAGGCCCAGTTCGATCAGCCGCTGCTGGGTCTCACCGAGCCGCGCGGTCGGTATCCGGGCCAGATCGGCGGCCTCGGTCACTCCCAGACCGGAGTTCCTCGACATGGCCCGATAGAGTTCCTGTACCCATGTGTCGAGGTCTCGTGCCGCCACCGGAGCTCTCCCTTCCTCTTCGCATACTGTCCACCGTCCCGGCTGCTGTCTCAATAGGCCGTGCGGCCTATACGGGAGACGGCGCGTCGATCTCTACCCATGAGAACGCGGAGTCACGGCAGCTGAACATGCGTCATACAAGTATGGCTGATTCCGAACGGCTGCTCGGATCAGGGGAATTCAAGGAGAGGTACGGCTCGTTTTCGGTGGCGCGTATGGCGGAAACGCGGCGCGGTGGCCGTGTTCTCCAGGGTCCTCCGGCTCGTGCCGGACCGGGGATTTACGGCCAACCGCGCGCGGCCATCGGTGTCAGCTCGTGCCGGACAGGCGCCAGCTCTGGTTCTTCTTCGTGGAGGTTGGCGTCGCCCGTCTGGGAGCCCAGTAGCGGTACATGAACCACTCGCCGCCCGGCAGGTACTGGCCGGAGGCGTTCTTGGTGAGCAGGTTGGCCTCGTGGTCGTGCAGTGCGGTGCCCGACCCCCGGTTTCCGCGCAGGCCGTCGTCGGCGGCCCTTCCGTTGTCACCGGGAAAGGGCCGGCAGCGGGCCGAAGGCCGTCCGCCGCGTCACCGGTCGGCCCGGGCGGGTCTCCCTCTCACGCGGGGAGCCCCCGCCCGGGGACGGGTCAGCGCATGCCCTGGAGGCGCCAGATCTGGTTCCTCTTATTGTTCAGCGCGCTCGCCGGGTCACAGGTCCACTGGTGGATCACCGCGCCGGGGGTGGTCGAGACCCCGCTGACGTCGACGCACTTGCCGCTGTGCACCGCGACCAGCTGGTAGTCCTTGCTGTTGCCCAGCGCGGTCACCGGGTTCAGGGTGAACATCTGGTTCGTGGTGCCGCTACAGGTCCACTGGATGACGGCGGCACCGTCGGCCGTGGAGGCACCCGAGACGTCCAGGCACTTGCCGCTGTGCTCGTCCACGATCGTGTAGGTGTTCGCCCGTCCGGCGACCGGCTTGAAGTCCAGCATCTGCTGGTAGCCGCCCTCGCAGAGGTACTGCTGGTACTGCGTGCCGTCGGCGGCGGAGAGGTTGGTGTCGTCCAGGCACTGACCACTGTGCTCGGCCACCGCGACGGTGGAGACGGTCGTGTTCGACGGCGGCAGCAGCGTGACCGTGTAGCCGTCGGCCGCGTCCGTCCACGGCACGGTCACCGAAGCGGAGTTCCCGCTCACGGTCAGGGTCTGGTCCGAGACCGTCACCGGACCCGTCACCGCGGCGCCGCCGTTGTTGGGTATGCGCTGGACTATCGCGCGGACCCGGCCGTTCTCCACGACCGAGGTGGTGTCGAGCCGGTTGAGGCCGACGGTGACGTTGCCCGTGTTGCCGTTGCTCCCGAGCAGGATCTTCGCGTTCCGCGCGGCGTTGTCCTTCGTCGCCAGCCCGTCGGTGTTCGTACCGGGCGTGAGGTTCACGATGTTTCCGGTCTGGGAGCCGTAGTACCGGTACAGGAACCACTCGCCCAGGGGCAGATACTGGCTGCCGGTCTTGGTCAGCAGGTTCGCCTCGAAGTCGTGCAGGTTGGCACCCCAGGCCCAGTTGGCGCGCAGTCCGTCGGCTCCGGCGCGCTCCAGACGGGAGATGTACCAGCCGCCGCGGCCGGGGTTCTGCTCGTTGCTGGCGCCGTACTCGTTGACCTGGAAGGGTCGGCTGGTCGTCATCGACCGTGCCGCCAGCAGGGACCTGAGGGAGTTGCTGTGGGCGACCGGGTCGCCGGGGAGGTCGTGCCAGCTGTAGATGTCCGGCTCGACCTTGTTCGCCTTCACGTAGTCGAGGTACGTGGTCCACCAGCCGTTGTCCACCGTGGGGTGGCCGCAGGTGCTCGCGCCGACGATCACCGCGCCGGGGATGGCGGCCCGGATCTTCTGGTAGGCGCGCTTCCACATCTCCAGGTACTGGGGCATGCCGGGATCCCAGAACCCGGGGCAGTCGGGCTCGTTCCAGATGTCCCATTCGATGTCGGTCATGCCCGCGGCCTTCACGTCGCCGAGAAGACGGTTGTAGAAGGCGTCGAAGCCGGACCAGTCGCCGTTGTCACCGGGGAAGGTGGGTTTGGTGGTGCCGTCGGCACCCCAGAGGTCGTGCGGCAGGATGACGAAGGTGCCGCCGAGCGCCTTGGTGCGCCTGTACTGGGCGAGGGTGGAGTTCCACCGGCGGTCGTACTTGCCGGCGACCCAGCCTCCGGGGCTGTCCAACTGGGCGCCGCCGGCCCGCTCCAGCTTCCACTTGATGTCCTTGTAGAAGTGGTCCTGGGGCAGCGAACCGTCCTCGGTCATCCCGTAGAGGGTGCCCGAGGCATGGTAGGTGGGGGCGCCCCCGGCGACGGAGAAGTCGACGGCGACGGTGGTGTCGGCGGCCTGTGACGAAGCGGTGGGCACCAGGGTCGCGGCCAGGGTGGCCAGGAGGACGGCCGCGGACGAGAGGGCTCGGCGTCTGGTGCGCGCTGCGCGTCCGGTCGGTTGGGAGAGCGACTTCATTGTGCGGCTCCTAACGGGGTGGGGGGCGGACCGGGGACTGAACGGCCCCCGGGGCTCACGGAGGACGGCCGGTCAGCGGCTGCCCCGATGTGCGTGGGCTTCGGCCAGCAGGAGGTAGCTGCTGGCGGTCCAGGTGTAGGCGCGGTCGCGCAGGCCGGTTCCGGTGAGGGCGTCGAAGTTCTCGGCGAAGCCGTGGGTCTCGCACAGGGCGCGGAAGCGGGCGCTGATGTCGTCGGCCAGCCGGTGGTGGCCGGTGCGGCGCAGGCCGTCCTCGACCAGAACGGTGGCCGGGGCCCAGATCGGGCCGCGCCAGTAGCCGTCGGCGAGGTAGTGCGGTGAGGTGGTGAGTTCGGTGGCCAGGCCGTACGGCGTCAGGTGGGCCTTGATGCGGTCGGCCAGCGCGCTGCTGAACTCGTCGGGCAGGTGTTCGCCCAGCACGATGGGCATCAGGTCGAGGAGGCTGGCGCTGCTCCAGGTGTCCCCGGTGTCGGCCCCGCGGGCGACGAACCGGTCGCCGGTCCAGAGCTGGTCGAGCAGTGCGCTCTGCATCTCCTCGGCGGTGCGTGTCCACCGGGCCGCCTCGTCCGGCCTGCTCAACTCGGCGGCCAGGTCGGCGAGTTCACGAAGCTGGAGGGCGAGGAAGGCGGCCAGGTCGGCGGTGACGACCACCCGCTCGGGGTCGAAGACGGTGGCGTTGTCCCAACCGCTGTCGTTGCCGTGCTGGTAGTGGGCGAGTCCGGCGCCGGGCGCGCGCCGCGCGGTGAGCCAGAAGTCGGTCCAGCGCGTCAACCGGTCGTATACGGCGGTCAGTTCCTCCTGACTGAGCGCCGTAGGAAGCCGGCGGCGCAGACGGCCGAAGGCCCAGCCGTGGATGGGCGGCTTGACGAAGTTGTGGAGGACCTCGGAGTGAGTGACCGAGTCCGGCAGGGCCCCGGCGGCGTCCTGGTGGTCGAAGGGCAGGTGGAACTGGTCCAGGGCCAGCTCCGGCGAACCGGGGGCGAGGGCCAGGGCGTTGAAGCAGTGGTCCCAGCTCCAGACCTTGTCCATCCAGTGCTTGGACATCAGCACAGCGGGCCGGGTGACCAGACCCGTCGGCGCCACGGTCGCCGACCAGAGAACGTACGCGGCCAGTTCCGCGGCCGGCGTGGCGGACGAGCGCCAGGGGGCCACCGCGTCGGCGAAGCCGGCGAAGGCCCGCCGCGCGGCGGCCACGACCTCGTCGAAGGCTGCCGAGGACGTGTACGGCGGGCGGGCGGTGTCGAGTTCCTCGATCGCGATCTCCCAGCCCCCGTCCGCCGCGGCGGCCAGGGCGAGACCGCGGTCGGCGCTGCCCAGGGCCTGTGCTCCGACCGTCTCGGCGAGGGTGCCGGACAGCACGGTGACCCGGTAGCGGCGTCCGGTCTCGTACGACGTGAACACATGCGCGTCCGTGGCCCGGTCGTGGAAGAAGTACGTTCCGCTGAACGGGGTCAGGGTCCATGCGGCGGCGAAGACGCCGAGGCCGAGGCCGCTCCCCCGCAGCCGTACGGTGTCCGGCGACTCGTACGCGAGGTCGACGCGCCCGCTCCCGCCGGTCCAGCCGAGCAGGCCCGGGGTCGCCTCGACACGGGTCTCGGCACGGCCGCCCGTGCCCGGGTCCAGCGGGACCAGGCGCAGGACGGCGTGCATGCCGTTCTGGTGCGAGACGAGGTGCAGGTCCTCGGCGTACGTCTTCTCCGCCACCACCGGGGAGATGTCGAACCAGGATCCGCACATGCTGAACGGGATGTCGTGGACGGAGAAGGCCGGGCCGGGCCGGAGGGCGGTCATGTGGTGTGACTCGTTTCTGGGCAGGGGGTGTCGGCCGGCGCACGGTCCGGCCGGCACACGGGAGTCGGGCGTGGCGGTCAGTCCTTGACGGCGCCGGCGGTCACGCCGGCCGCGACGTAGCGCTGGGCGAGGACGAGGATGACCGCGGCCGGCAGCGAGGCGACCACGGCGGTGGCCATGATGGCGTTCCACTGCTGGTTGTTGTTGCCGATGTAGTGGTAGATGCCGAGAGTGATCGGCTCGTGGGCACCGCCGTTCACGAGGGTGCTGGCGAAGACGAAGTCGGACCAGGACCACAGGAACGCGAACAGGGACACGGTGACCACGGCGTTGCGGCTGACCGGCAGGACGACGGACCAGAAGGTGCGCAGCGGCCCGGCGCCGTCGGTCGTGGCGGCCTGGAGCAGTTCGCGGGGGATGCCGGACATGAACGCGGTGAAGATGAGGACGCCGAAGGGGACGGCGAGGGTGGAGTCGGCGACGATCAGGCCCGGGACGGACTGGAGCAGGCCGAGCTGGAGGTAGATGGCGTAGAAGCCCATCGCCATGATGATGCCGGGGATCATCTGGGCGGCCAGCAGCACGAAGCTCAGGATGCCGGCTCCGCGCGGGCGCAGCTTGGCCAGGGCGTATCCGGCCGGTGCGGACACGACGACGGTGAGTACGACGGTGCCCAGGCCGATGACGAGGCTGGTGCCCAGGTAGGGCAGCTGCTCGTCCAGGACGGTGCGGTAGCCGGCCAGGGTGCCGTGCAGCGGCAGCAGGTCCGGCGGGCTCTTGCGCATGTCCTGGTCCCGGGTGAGGGAGACGTTGAGCATCCAGTAGACCGGGAAGAGCATGGCCCCGGTCAGCAGGACGCCGATCGTGGTCCTCCCCCACGAGCGTGTGCGGATTCGGCTCACGACAGCGCCTGCTTTCTCTGTACCCGGAGGTAGACCAGCCCGAAGGCCAGGGCGACGACCACGAGCAGGTTGCCGACGGCCGCGCCGGGGCCGAAGGCGGGCAGCAGGTTGCCGTAGCCGAGCCGGTAGGACCAGGTGGCGAAGGTGGTGGACGAGTCCGCCGGGCCGCCCTTGGACATGATCCAGATGATGTCGAAGACCTTGAGCGTGTAGATCAGCCCCAGCAGCAGGGTGATCGCCGACACCGGCCGCAGCAGCGGGAAGGTGACGCGCCAGAAGCGCTGCCAGGCGTTCGCCCCGTCCAGGGCGGCGGCCTCGTACAGGCTCGCCGGTATGGACTGCAAGCCGCTGTGCAGGACGACCAGGTTGAACGGGACGCCGATCCAGATGTTCGCGATGATCACCGAGGTCAGGGACCAGGACGGCGAGGTCAGCCAGTTCACCGGAGCGATGCCGACGGCCTGCAGGGCGGCGTTGACGACGCCCGACTCGCTGTTCAGCATCCACGACCAGGTGGACGCCGAGACGATCAGCGGCAGCAGCCACGGCACCAGGAACAGGGCGCGCAGGGTGGCGGAGAGCCGGAAGTTCTGGTTGAAGAAGACCGCGAGCGCGAGCCCGAAGGCGTACTGGAAGACCAGGCATACGGCGGTGAAGACCGCGGTGTGCAGCAGGGCCGGGGCGAAGGTCGGGTCCGCGAAGACCTTGCGGTAGTTCGCCAGGCCCGTGAACGGCGCGTCGCCCTGGACGAAGGAGCGGACGGTGTAGTCGCGCAGGCTGAGATCGAGGTTGCGGTAGAGCGGATAGGCGTAGAAGACGGCGAGATAGACGGCCACCGGGGCGAGGAAGCCCCACGCGGCCCACCCGCTCGGGACGTGGCGGGGCCGGTGGTCGGGCGGGTGTGTCGGCTGCTTCATCGGGCTCACGTCACCTGGCCGCGGCCTGCTGCGCATGGGTGAGCGCGTCCTGGGGCGACTCGGAGCCGCTGAGGGCGGCCTGGACGGCCTTCCACAGCTGTTCGGAGATGGTGGGGTACTTGGTGCCCAGGTCGTCGCTGGTGCGGCCCTTGGCCGTCCTGACCGCGTCGACCCACGGCTTCAGAGCGGCGTTCGCGGCCACCTGCTTGTCCTGGACCGCTCTGGTGGGTGCCACGTAGGACAGGGTGGTGTCGGTGGTGTAGAGGTGGTCGGCGCTGGTCAGGCAGGACACCAGGGTGCGCGTGGTGGCGTAGCGGGCGGTGTCCTGCTGCACCGGGACGGTCACGAACTCGCCGCCGGTCGGCGCGGCGGCGCTGCCTCCGCGGGCGCCGGGGATGGGCAGGACTCCGTAGTCGAGGCCGGCCTTCTTGGCGCCCGCGAGCTGCCAGGTGCCGTTCTCAGCGAACGCGTAGTCGCCGGTGGCGAACTCCTGCCAGCTGGTGGTCTGGGTGTTGTTGAGCACCGAGTTGGGCGCGTATCCGTTCTTCAGCCAGCCCTTCCACAGGGACAGCGCCTGCACGCCCTGGGCGGAGTCGAGCGCGGTCAGCTTGGCACCCGAGCCCCAGAACCAGGGCAGGAACTGGAAGCTGCCCTCCTCGGTGCCGATCGCGGAGAAGGTGATGCCCTTCTTCCCCGCCTTCTTGGCCTTCTCCAGTGCCGCCGTCAGCGACGTCCAGTCCTTCACCGAGGCGATGTCGACCCCGGCCTGGTGGAGCACCTTCTTGTTGTAGTAGAGGGCGAGGGTGTTGGCGCCGATGGGCGTGCCGTAGGTCTTGCCGCCGGACCGGCCGGCCCCGAGCAGGTTGGGGTCGGCCTTCGAGGTGTCCAGCCCGGTGTCGTGGGTCGTGGTGAGCACGCCCGCCTCGGCGAGGGTCGACACCACCGGGTTGTCGACGATCAGGACGTCCGGGGAGTTCCCCTGCTGCGCCGCCAACAGGGTCTTGTTGCCCAGGTCGCCGGTGTCGAAGGCGGTCCGCTTGACCGTGACTCCGGCCTTGCTGCCGCACTGGTCGAGCAGCTTCGCCCAGTCCGAGGCCTTGTCGAACTGCGGGTACGGGTCCCAGACGGTGTACGTCCCGCTGTCGGCGCTCCGGCTGCTGCTGCCGCCGGAACCGGAGGAGCAGGCGGCAGCGCTCAGGGCCACGGCCAGGGCGGTGACGACGGCGCCGGCCCGACGGCGCTGTGTCGAATCGGTTCGCATGAGCCGAAGGTAGGAACTCCGCGAACTCCTTGTCAACACCCCGTAATTGACCTCCTAACGAAGCGTCCGGCGCGGAGAATCCCGCGCCGGACGGGTGGCAGGTCAGCCTCCCAGGGTGTTAGTTTGTCGAATCGATTCGATCACGCCAAGCGCCAGTGCTGGTTGGCACCGCCCGTGCAACTCCACAGCTGGACCTTCGTCCCGTTCGTGGTCCCCTGGCCGTTGGCGTCCAGGCAGAGCCCCGACTGCGCGGCCGTGATCGTGCCGTCGGGGTTGACGTTCCACTGCTGGTCCGGCTGACCGGTGCAGTCCCAGATCGCCGCCGGGGTCCCGCTGCCGGCGGACTGGCCGACGCCCAGGCACTTGTTGCCGTAGACGACCAGCTGCTTTCCGGCGGAGTAGGTCCACCGTTGGTTGGAGCCGCCGTTGCAGTCCCACAGCTGTGCCTGCGTGCCGTTGGCCGTCGTGGAGTTGTTGATGTCCAGGCAGCGCCCCGACTGCTGACCGACGATCTCCTGGTTGCCGGTGGGCGGCGGCGGTGTCGGGTTCGAGCCGAACTGGGTGAAGAACTGCCACACCGCCGCCGACGTCCAGGTGTGCCAGCCGTCGCCGGTGGAGCCGTCTATCGGACCGGGGTCGTGGCCCGCTCCGTCGAACGCGGCCCAGACGACGGGGTATCCGGACCTGCACCCGGAGTAGGTGGTGATGATGTGCGTCAGGCTTCCGTAGGCCGGCTCGGGCGGGTTCTGCGGGGTGCAGCCGTTCGCCCGGACGAAGGTGTCACGCAGTTCCCGTCCCGACGAGATGGGCAGCACGTTGTCCCTGATGCCGTGCAGACCCATGTAGGCGACGGGCTGAGTGCCGCCGTCGCACCCGCTGAGGTTCGCGCCGGAGTAGACCGCGACCGCGCGGAAGACCGTCGCCCGGGAGCAGGCGAGGGCGTAGGACATCGCACCGCCGTAGCTGAAGCCGGCGGCGAACACCTGGGTGGTGTCGACGCACAGACCTGCTTCGAGCTGGCTGACCATGGCGTCGACGAAGGCCACGTCCTGGCCGCCGGGGTTGGCCCAGCCGTTGCCGTTTCCCTGCGGGGCGACGAAGATCGTGCCGTTGTTCGCGTTGTCCGCCAGGCGCCGCAGGCCGTAGTAGGACCAGTTGTATCCGTCCGTGCCGCCCGAGTCGACGTCGTTGGCGGTGCCGCCCCGCCAGTGGAAGCCGAAGATCAGCCGGTAGGGGTGGTTGTTGTCGTAGCCGGCGGGGACCCGCAGGATGTAGGTGCGGGCCTGGCCGCCGCTCTGGATCGTGTGGGTGCCGCTGGTCAGCGTCGGTGCCTTGCCGCAGCCGGCGGTCGCCCCGGCGGCACTGGTGGTGGCCGTGCCGCGGGCGCTGCCGAAGGAGGTGCCCGCGGCCGACAGGACGAGGAGGAGCGCGGCCGCGACGGCCAGTAAGAGCGGATTGCGTTTCATGCGGACCTGCTTCCTTGGTCGTGGGGTGGACGGGGAGCGTCGGTCGCCGGGGGTCAGACAGCGGTGATGGTCCACTCGTTGTTGGTGCTGGAGTTCGGCGTCCACAGCACCGCCGTGGAGCCCACCGTGGTGCTGCCGCTGCCGTCGAGCGCGGTGCCCGTGCCGCGGTTGACGATCTGGTAGCGGTTGTCGCCGAGACTGCGCAGGGACCACTGCTGGTTGTTGCCGCCGTTCCACGCCGTCTGCCGGACCGGAGCGCCGTTGGCGGTGTTGCCCCAGCTGTCGGCGGCCATGCCGTTGGTGCGGTTCATGATGCGGTGGTAGCCGTTGCCGAGGTCGATCAGCTGCCATTGCAGGTTGGTGCTGCCGTCGTAGTTCCACTGCTTGAGGTTGGAGCCGGAGTCGACGTTGCCCCCGCTGTCCAGCACGAGACCGCTGGTGGCGTTGGCGATCTTCACCCAGGTCGTGGGGCCGCTCGGTGCGTTCAGGACGGGGATCTCTCCGGCGAAGGTCAGTTTGACCGTGTACGCCAGGGCGCTGAACGGCGGGTTCGACGAGGGCATGGTCAGGTGCAGGCCGGAGGCGTCCTGGGTCGGTGCGGGCAGGTCGATGTAGGTGCCGGCGGTGTTGCCGAGCAGTCGGGCGCTGGTCAGGCTGCTGAGGTTGATCTGGTTCGAGTTCAGCGTGGTGACGGTCATGGTGCCGCCCTGCCAGCCCAGCGCGGTGACATAGAGGACCTTGTTGTCCTGGCTGCGGGTGAACCGGATGTCCTGCGGTTTGCCGGCCACCGGTCCGCTGAAGGAGCCTCCGCCCATCTTGGTGGGGCCCTCGCCGTAGCTGGTCCAGGAGCGGGTGCCGTAGACCGCCTCTCCGAAGCGGCGGAGCCAGTCGCCCATGTCGAGCAGGATGGTCTGCTGCCCGGAGGGGATGGTGCCGTCGGCCATGGGGGCGATGTTCAGCAGCATGGTGCCGCCCTTGCTGACCCGGTCGATCAGCGAGTGCAGCAGCGCCTGGGTGGAGTAGTAGCCGATGCCCACCGTGTAGCACCAGCTGGAGGAGGAGATGCTGTCGTCGGTGAGCCAGTAGGGGGTGAGCAGTCCCGCCGGGCCGCCGCGCTCGAAGTCGAAGACCTCGCCCTTGTTGTCGAGGCCGTCCTTGTAGGTCGCGACGACGTCCTTGTTCCAGGCGACGGCCTTGTTGTAGTAGTACGCGAGGAACTGGAGCCGGTCCGACTCCTGCACCAGGTTGAGGTCGAAGTCCTGCCAGAGCAGGTCCGGCTGGTAGCCGTCGATGACCTCGACCAGCTTGTCGTACCAGAGCTGGTTCTCGGCGGCCGTACCCTGCTGGCCGAACAGGATGCGCAGGTTCGGGTCCGACTGGTTCGGCACATGGTCGTAGAAGCCGTTGAAGTGGTAGGCGTGGTGGAGCGAGGCCATGAACTTCAGGCCCTGCCCGCGGATGGCCTGGGCGTGGAGCCCCACGAGGTCGAGTTTGGGTCCGCGTCTGACCGAGTTCCACGGGTTGGCCCGGCTGTTCCACATGGAGAAGCCGTCGTGGTGCTCGGCGACCGGGCCGGCGAACCGCGCGCCCGCGGCCTTGAACAGCCGCGCCCAGGCGTCCGGGTCCCAATTGCCGCCCTGTGAGGCCAGCTTCGGGGCGAACTGCACGAAGTTGCCCGCCTTGTCGCGGGCTCCGTCGATGAAGTTGTTGTACGGCCAGACCGAGGGGTCGCCGTAGGTGGCGATGTGGTGCTGGTTCTCGGCCGAGCCGCTGATGTACATGTTCCGCGGATACCACTCGTTGCCGAACGCGGGGACGCTGAAGACACCCCAGTGGTAGTAGATGCCGAACTTGGCGTCCTGGAACCAGGCCGGGGCGGGCGGGTGCTGGTCCACGGAGGACCAGCTCGCGGTGTAGCTCGCGGGGCCGTCGGTCGCGGCGGCCTCGGGGGCGAACCGCAGCAGGCCGAGGGCCGTGGCCGCGCCGGTCGCGGCCAGCAGCCGGCGCCGGCTGATCGGGAGGGGGGAGGAGGTCATGCGGAGCCTTTCGACATCATCGACGGGGGTGGGTGATCCCGGGCGTCGCCCGGATCAGGTGTGCGTCCACTTCTGGTTGCTGGCGCCGGTGCAGGTCCACAGCTCCAGCAGGGTGCCGTTGGCCGTTCCGGCTCCGGTGGCGTCCAGGCACAGGCCGGACTGGACACCGGTGATGGTGCCGTCGGCGTTGAGCGTCCACTTCTGGTTGTCGCCGCCGGTGCAGTTCCAGATGTCGACCTTGGTGCCGGGGCTGGTGCCGCCGCCCGAGGCGTCGAGACAGGCGCTGCCGTAGACCCGCAGCTCACCGGTCGAGGTGCTCGTCCACTGCTGGTTGCTGCCGCCGTTGCAGTCCCACAGCTCCACCTGGGTGCCGGGCGTCTGCGACTGGTTCGGCACGTCCACGCACCGGCCGGAGCCGACCCCGGTGATCGGGGCGGTCGTACCGCCGCCGGTTCCGCCGCTGCCGGGGGTGAGGGACAGGTTGTCGAACTGCGCCGTCTCGCCCTGACTGGTGGCGTAGCCGACCTGTCCGCCGGCCCAGGTGCGGTCGTTCACCGAACCGACCCGGGAGCCGTCGATCACGGCGGTGACGGTGGTGCCGGAGAAGGTCAGGGCCAGGGTGTGCCACCGGTTGGTGCCCAGCGCCGTGGTGGTGCCATGGGCGAGGGTGGAGACGGTGCCGTTGGTGCTGGAGTTCAGGATCGACCAGGCTCCGGTGTCGCTCACCCGGAGGTGGTAGGCGTTCAGCCCTCCGGTGCTGGTGTAGTCCTGCCCGTTGGCGCGGCCGATCAGCTCGGCGTATCCCGGCTGTTCGAGCAGCACGTCGGACGAGAAGGTGTAGTTGCTCCAGCTCACGTCGCCGAGCAGGGCGTGCGGATCGGACAGCGCGTCCCAGGTGATCGGCTTCTGCGGGCTCATCTGGCGCACGCACCTGCCGCTACGGCCGCCGCCGCAGCCGGTCACCTCGAAGGCGCCCTGCCAGTCCATGAGGTACTTCGCCTCGGTGCCGGTGGCGTAGCCGTCGAAGGAGTCGCTGTACGGCAGGCTCATCGCGCCCGCGGCGGGGCCGGTGGCGGTGCCCTTGCCCTGACCGGTGGTGGTGGTCAGGGTGTACACGCGATGGGGCTGTACGGTCAGGCTGAATCCGCCGCCGGACGGGGTGATGTCCGTGGTGTGCACGAGGTAGTCGGCCGGGTTGCCCGAGTCGACGTCGGTCGACCAGACGTGGACGGTGCCGGTGGACAGCCCTCCGGTGACACGGAAGTTCAGCGTCTGGGCACCGCCGGCGTCCATCGTCTCGACGACCGTGGAGTAGTCCGAGTCGTTCGTGGACTTCAGCGTGACGTAGCTGCCGTTGTTCCGGTTGCCGCCGATGTAGCCGCTGGAGGAGTCCAGGTACCGCCAGCCCGGGGCGGTGAACTGGGTGGTCTGCGCCATCACCCAGGCGTTCTTGCCGATCGCGTAGTGGCCGGACCACGGCTGCGCGGCCAGGGCGAGCCCCATGGTGGGGTAGGGCAGGTTCGGCGTGATCGCCGCGACCACCGGCCAGTTGAGATACGCGGTCATCCGGCCGTCGATGTAGCCGCGGTTGATGCCGCGGGCCACGGCCGGCGCTCCCGCGTTGTAGTCGTCCGAGCCGTTCTCGCTGGCCCACAGCTGCTTGCCGGACGACGTGGCGGCCGACGGCACCGTGCAGGAGGACTGGGACGACCGGTAGCCGCAGGGGTAGTGCGTGCCGATGACGCTCACCGCGGCGGCGAACTTCGGGTCGGCGTCGACGTCGTTCGCCACGGACCAGTCCGAGTCGGCCCCGACGATCTTGACGTTGCCGTAGCCGTGGCTGTCGAGCGCGCTGCGCAGCTGCTCGTACCAGCTGACGTTGTAGCCTCTCTCGTTCCATCCGCCGAGGTAGTCGATGCTCAGCTGGTGCTGCTTGGCGCAGCCCAGCCAGGAGAGCAGGTAGTCGATCATGTCGGTGGACCAGAAGTTCCCGCCGCCGATCCAGCCGGGGGCGCCCCAGGCGAGTCCGTACAGCTTGATGTTCGGATTGCGCGCCTTGGCCTGCTCCATCAGCCACCATTCGTAGCCCCGGCCGCAGTTCAGGTCGGACCGGGTGTGCTGGTGACTCGGCTCGGCCCCCGAGGTGGAGTTGGTGTCCCCGCCGATCTCGGCCTTGAGGATCTGCAAGGAGGCGCCGTAGCCGGGGCGGAAGAGGTAGTCCAGGATCTGGCCGCGCTCGGGCTCGGGATAGTCGACCAGGAGCCTGCTGTTGCCGCCCCCGCCGCTGATCGCGCCGACGCCGTCGAAGATCCGGCCGCCGGACGCGCCGTCGACGGTGATGGAGGTGGCGGCCTGGGCCGGCGCGGCGGCCGTGCCCACGATGCCGCCGGCGGCGAGAACAAGGCCCGTGAGCACGGCCGTCGAGCCGCGCAGGCGCCGGAACAGCCGTCTGAGTGGTGACACGGTGGAGCCTCCTTTCACAGGGTCAGTTCAGCGTCCATCGCTGGTTGGACTGGCCGTTGCAGGTCCACAGCTCGACGGGGGTGCCGTTGGCGGTGGCGGCGCCCGTCACGTCCAGGCACAGTCCGGACTGGGCGCTGGTGACGGTGCCGTCGGCGTTGAGCGTCCACTGCTGGTTGGGCTGGCCGTTGCAGGTCCAGGTGATGACCTTGGTGCCGGGGGTGGTGCCCTGCCCGGAGGCGTCCAGGCACAGGCGGCTGCCGCCGGAGGTGACGGTCAGCTCGTGGGAGGCGCTCTGGGACCAGGTCTGGTTGGCCGCGCCCGTGCAGTCGGCGATCTGTGTCTGGGCACCCGGCGTGGTGGTCCCGCCCGGCACCTCGAGACACTTCCCCGCGCCCACGGCGTGCAGCGCGCCCGTGGTGGTGCCGCCGCTTCCCGTGCCGTAGCCGGCGGCGGTGATGCTCGCCTGGACGGCGTTCTCGGTGGCGTCGGACGGGTAGCCCGCGGTCATCGCGCCTTCGAAGAACTCGCCGACTCCGTTGGGGCTGTTGTCGCCGCCGGTGCCGAGCAGGACGGAGCTGTCCAGCTTCATCGGCGAATAGCCGTTCGGCAGGGGGCCGGAGAAGGTGGTGGTCAGGCCGCCGCTGGTGCCGTTGCCGTATTTGAGCGTGAAGTTGCTGGTGCCGTTGTTCTTCAGCCATGCGCTGACGAAGGGGTAGTGCACACCGGGGTTCTTCGGGTCCTTGTTGGAGCCCGTGTTGGTGTGGTACATCCCGTTCTCCAGGTCGGCCTCGACCCACGGGCCGCTGCCGGTGCATCCGCCGAACCAGCAGGCCGTGCCCCAGTAGATGGCGTTCATGGTGGCGTTGCCGGTGTCGGTGTGGGAGTTCTCGCCGCTGCCGTAGTCGAAGCAGCACCACTGGCTGGTGTAGTTCGACGACGTCACCATGTAGATGCCCTCGGGCTGGGCGCCGGTGGCCACGCCGCTGGCGTGGTCGAGCCGGTAGCCGACACCGGGGGTGACCTTGACGCCGAAGACCTGGTGGCCGGCCGCGGTCACCGGCAGGGCCATCGCGTCCGCTCCGACGTCGGACCCGTTCGGGCCGGGGCCCTTCCAGTAGCCGCCCCAGGAGATCGGCAGGTCGTTGTGGTGGGCGGTCTGGTCGTAGATCTTCGTGATCGTGCACGACGTGCCGGCGCAGAAGGACACCTGGGACGCGGCGTCGGCGTAGCCGCCCGCGCCGAGCACCCCGATGTCGCGGTAGCCGTGGTCGGACGCGCGCTGGATCTGGTAGAGCGGCCCGTTGTACGACGCGAAGAGCGCCCTGGTCGTGGAGTGTGCCGTCACGCAGGGCGTGCCGCCCGCGGCATAGATGTCACAGGGCAGCGACGCGTCGGCCGCACGGGCGTGCGCCGGTGCCGTTCGGACCGCGGCGGGTGTGCCGGTCCGCGGGGGTGTGGCGGACGCCGGGGTGCCCAGCGCGGCCAGGGCCATCGCCAGGGCGATCAGGAGCAGTGCGGGGAACCGCCGTCGCCGGCGGTCGCTTGCTGATCCGGACAAGGTAGACCTCCTCCGTGGCGGTACCGCCGTACGGCGGTACCGCGTCTGCCGGTGTGGCCGAGGGGGGCGGGGTCAGCCCAGCGTCCACCGCTGGCCGCTGCCGCCGTTGCAGTTCCACAGCTCGACCTGGGTTCCGTCGGCCGTGGCACCTCCCGTGACGTCCAGGCACAGTCCGGACTGGACGCCGGTGACCGTGCCGTCGGAGTTGAGCGTCCACTGCTGGTTGGACTGGCCGTTGCAGGGCCAGATCTCCACCTTCGTTCCCGGGGTGGTCTGGTTGTCGTAGGCGTCCAGGCACATCTGGCCGCTGCCGGAGTAGACGGTGAGCTGGCCGCCGGCGGTGTGCGTCCAGGTCTGGTTGGCGCCGCCGTTGCAGCTCCAGATCTGCACCTGGGTACCGGCGGTCGTGGTGGAGTTCGGTACGTCCAGGCACTTGCCCGCGCCGACCGCGTGCAGCGGGCCCGTCGCGCTGGTGCCGCCGCCGCTGGTGCCGCCCGCGACCCGGTACATCACCGTGCCGTGCGCCGGGACCGAGGCGCTGATGGTGCCGGAGGTGGTCGAGGTGGCGCCCGACCACAGGTCGGTCAGGGTGTAGGAGGACGCCCCGGTCTTCCCGATCGCGGCCGCGTTGGTGCTGATGGTCGCCGTGGAGCCCGTCTCGTTGAACAGGGCCACCGACACGTCACCGTTGGCCAGCGGCTTGGCCAGCACGTCCAGGCCGCCCGAGGAGGACACCATGGTCCCCTGCTTGCCGAGGGAGTCCTGGTCGACCGCGATCACCCGGGAGTTGGTCAGCGTGGACAGGGTGTCCTGGCTGGCCGAGGCGATGTTGGTGCCCGCGATGAGCGGCGCGGCCATCTCGGCCCACAGGCTGAACTCGCTGCGGCTCTCGGTGGACGTCATCGACCCGTTGCCGACCTCCAGCATGTCCGGGTCGTTCCAGTGGCCGGGTCCCGCGTAGGACGCGAGTCCCACGTTGCTGTGGAAGATCGACAGCATGCTGGAGTACGTGGGGGTGATGTCCCCCGTGGTGCGCCAGCTGTTGCCCACGCCGGCGCCCCAGGTCCACACGTTCTCCTGGCCCCAGTTGCACAGGCTGAACAGGATCGGCCGGCCGGTCCCGGCCAGTGCGTCGCGCATCGCGGTGTACCGGGTCCGCGCCGACACACCGGTGTTGTTGCAGTTGTCGTACTTCAGGTAGTCCACGCCCCACGACGCGAACGACTGCGCGTCCGTGGTCTCGTGCCCCAGGCTGCCCGGGTATCCGGCGCAGGTCTCGGTGCCCCCGTCCTCGTAGATCCCGAGCTTGAGGCCCAGCGAGTGGACGTAGTCCGCGGTGCCCTTGATGCCGTCGGGGAACTTGGCCGGGTCCGGGACCAGGTGGCCGCCGGAGTCGCGGTTGTGGGTCATCCAGCAGTCGTCGATGTTGACGTACTGGTAGCCCGCCGCCTGCATTCCGTTGGTGTGCATCGCCTGGGCGGTGGACTTGATCAGTGACTCGGAGACGTCGCAGCCGTACGCGTTCCAGTCGTTGAAGCCCATCTGCGGGGTCAGCGCGAGCCCGTTGCCGAGCGCGGCGGCGGGCTGCGCCGTGCCGAGGGTGAGAAGGGGGACGCCCACCGTGAGCAGCAGGGCCGAGAAGGCGAACGCCAGGGTTCTGCGCAGGGACAGCAGTGAAGGCTGCAACTGAAAGCGAGTGTGTAGGGGCATACCTCATCCATTTCTGGGGCGGGTTGGGAGAGCCGACGGGCGCTCAGCGGTAGCCGGCGGCGGTGATGTCGGCCTGGACCGCGTTGTCGGTCGCGTCGGAGGGGTAGCCGGCGACGATGGCTCCCTCGTAGAAGGTGCCGGCGCTCAGGTTGGCGCCGCCGCCGGGCTTGCAGCAGTCGCCGCCGCTGCCCAGGACGATGGCCCCTTGTTTCTTCATGGGGCTGTATCCGCTCGGGAGCCTGCCGTCCCACAGGGTGGTCAGGCCGCCGGACTGCGCGTTGCCGCCCTTGAGGGCGAACCGCGAGGTGCCGTCGTTCTTCAGCATCGCGGTGACGAACTTGTCGGGGAACGCACGCTGGTTGGTGTTCCAGGACTGGCTGCCGCCGGAGTACAGGCCCCATTCGAGGTCCGCCTGCACCCAGGGACCGCTGCCGGAGCAGCCGCCGAACCAGCACTCGGTGCCGAAGTTGATCGCGTCCATCGCCCCGGCGGCGTCGGCCTTCCGGTCGGTCTCGCTGTTGCCGTAGTCGAAGCAGCAGCCGCCGTTGACATGGGTACCGCTGGTCACCATGTACGCGCCTTCGGGTGCGGCACCGGTCGGCACACCCGTCAGATGGCCGTCCCGCCAGTAGCTGTTGCCGGGGTTGATGTAGAGCGAGTACGCCTTGCCGCCCCCGGCGGTCAGCGACTCGGAGGTCGCCTTCGCGGGGCTGCTCTGACTCGATCCCGGCACCTGGGCCGAGCCCTGGTACCACAGGTCGTTGCCGTGTCCCGACTGGTCGCGGACGACCGTGATCACGCAGGAGGTGCCCGCGCAGAACGCGTCCTGCGCCGCCGCGTCGGCGAAACCGCCGGGCGCCCGCACGCCGATGTCCCGTGTCGCGTTGTCCGAGGCGCGCCTGACCTGGTACAGGGGGCCGTTGTACGACCCGTAGAGCGCGCGCACCGTGCTGTGCGCGGCCACGCAGGGGGTGCCGCCCGCGGCGTAGATGTCGCACGGGCGCGACCCGCCGGCCGGGGACGTCGAGGCGGTCCACGTCTGGTTGCTGCGGCCGGTGCAGGTCCACAGGATGACCGCGGTGCCGTCGGCCGTCCCCGCCCCGCTGACGTCCAGGCAGAATCCGGACGCCGCACCGGTGACGGACCCGTCGGAGTTCTGTCGCCACACCTGGGTCGGCCGCCCGTCGCACGGCCGGATGACCACCGGTGCCCCGGGGGCCGTCCGATTGTCGTAGGCGTCCACGCAGCGGGTGCCGTTCATCGTCCTCAGCTCACCGGCCGCGGTCCACTCGAACGCCTGGTTGGGCTGGTCGTTGCAGGTCCAGATCTCCAGAACCGTGCCCGGCGCGTCGGTGTTGCCCTTGACATCCAGGCATCGCCCCGACGCCGAGCTGACCAGGGGTGCCGCCGAAGCGGGCGCCGACCAGGTCGGGGCGGTCGCCAGCAGCATGGCCAGCAGGGCCATCACGCCTACGGCTGCCGCCGCGGCCAGGCGTGGGGCACGAGCCGTGGGACGGCAGGGCGGAGCGGAGGAAGGCTGCATTCTGTGTCCTCGGATCTGCGGGGGAAGGGGACGGAGAGTGCCGTGCCTGTCGGAAGGGGCTCCGAAGGGGGTGTCGAGCCCTCCTGTCAGCGGGCCCGAGGGCACGCACAAGGAACGCTCAGACATCCCATGTCACACAGTGATCCCACAGGGCCCTGACGCTGTCAATAGATATAACCGAGCGACAGAGAGCCCTATACATCCCATGTCTGGGGGCTTCATTGGCCGCGGTGAGGGCATGCCGAAACCCGCGTCCGGGCACGGTCGCCGTGCGGGACGCGGGTGTTCGTGAGCAGGACCGCGTGCTGGGCGCCGGCTACCTCACTTGAGGGTCCAGTGCTGGTTGGCTCCGCCGTTGGCGTCCCAGATCTGCACGGGGCTCCCGTTGGCGCCCTGCCCGCCCGGGACTTCCAGAGCGCGGCCGGAGGCGACGTTGGTCAGCGTGTAGGAACCGTCGCTGTTCTGGCTCGCCCGCCAGTGCTGGTTGGCTCCGCCGTTGGCGTCCCAGATCTCCATCCGTGTGCCGTTGCCCGTCTGCCCACCCGGCTCGTCCAGTACCCGCCCGCTCCCGACATTCGTCAGCGTGTAGGAACCGTCGCTGTTCTGGCTCGCCCGCCACTGCTGGTTCGTACCCCCGCCGGCGTCCCAGACCTGCACGGGCGTGCCGTTCGCGGTCTGCCCGGCCGGTACGTCCAGCGCGCGGCCCGCGGCGACGTCGGTCAGCGAGTACACCGCCCCCGGGACGATGCCGCCGGAGTTCCCCGTACTACCGCCCAGCGCGGACAGGACCGCGTCGTAGGCGGGCTTCTTGTTGCCGCCCCCGTCGAACAGGAGCGGGTTCTCCCCCGTCCGCCACGAGTCGCTGTCCCGGATCCCCCACACCGTCATACCGGTGCAGCGGGCGACGTTCATGCACGCCTTGACGGTGTTCGCGTACGCCGTCGGCGACGCCTGGGCGATGTCCAGCTCGGTGATCTGGACGTCGACGCCGAGCGCGGCGAAGTTCGACAGGGTGGTCTGGAAGCTCGCGGGCGGTCCGCCGGCGCCGAAGTGGGACTGGAAGCCGACGCAGTCGATGGGTACGCCGCGCGACTTGAAGTCCTTGACCATCGCGTAGACGCCCTGGGTCTTGGCGTCGGTCCAGTTCTCGATGTTGTAGTCGTTGTAGCAGAGCTTGGCCGAGGGGTCGGCGGTCCGGGCGGTGCGGAACGCCTCCTCGATGAAGCCGTTGCCGAGGACGTTCTGGAAGACCGAGCTGCGGTGCTGTCCGCTGCCGCCGTCGGCGAAGGCCTCGTTGACCACGTCCCAGGCGTAGATCTTGCCCTTGTAGTGGGACATCTCGGTGGTGATGTGGTTGTCCATCACGCTGCGCAGGGTGTTCGGGTCGGTGATGGAGCTGACCCAGCCGGGCAGTTGGGAGTGCCAGACCAGGGTGTGGCCGCGCATCCGCTGGCCGTGCGCGGTGGCGTGGTTGACGATCTGGTCGGCCGGTCCGAAGTTGAAGGTGCCGCGGGACGGCTCGGTGGTGTCCCACTTCATCTCGTTCTCCGGGGTGATCATGTTGAATTCCCGGTCGAGAAGGGTGGAGTACGTCGAGTCGCCGAGCTTTCCGGCGGCCACGGCCGTGCCGAAGTAGCGGCCGCTGCCGGCCGCGGCCGCGCCCAGGGTGCCGGAAGCCGCATGGGCGGCGGGGGCCGTCGTCGCGGCCAGGGCCAGTACGGTGGCGGCTGTCACACCGGTGGCGGAGGCCAGGGTGGTGCGCAGACGGAGCCCGTCCTTGAACCAGGACATGAAGGATCATTCTCCTCGTGTGTGGGGGGAAGACGCCGATCAGGAGACCGGCAGGGTGGTCCACTGCTGGTTGGCACCGCCGTTGCAGTCCCAGAGGATCAGTTGCGTACCGTTGGTGGCAGAGGCACCGGGGTCGTCGAGGCAGCGGCCGGAGGCCGGGTTGCGGTAACCGCCGTTGTAGGCCTGCCACTGCTGCTGGGTGCCGCCGTTGCAGTCCCAGATCTCGATCTTGGTGCCGTTGGCGGTGCCACCGCCCGTGGCGTCGAGGCACTTCCCGAGCGCCCGCAGGGTGCCGTCCGAGCGCGCGGACCACGACTGCGCGTCGCCGCCGTTGCAGTCCCAGATCTGCACGGCGGTCCCGTTGGCGCTGTTGCCTCCGTTGACGTCCATGCACTTCCCGGCGACCCCGGAGCGGACCGGTCCGCCCACGGCGACCGGCGGCTTGAGCCAGCCCGCCGCGTCCGCGGCCTGGACCCCGGCGTTGAAGGCGTCCGCCATCTTGCCGTAGCCGTTGTCGTTGGGATGCAAGGGGTCGGACAGGTCCGCGGTGGTCAGAGCGCTCATGTCCACCAGGCGTACATGCTTGCCGGCGGCCTGCTCGGCCTGGACGATGCCGGGCAGCGCGGCGTTGAACGCGGGGCGGGTGGCCTCCTCGGTGCTGCTGGTGGAGACGATCACGGTGCCGACGAGGACGGTCGCGTCAGGGGCGTCGGCCGTGATCCGGTCGATGAGCGCATGGAGCCGATCGGCGGCGGGCTGGGCCGCGGAGCCGCCGTTCAGATCGTTGGTGCCGATCTCCAGGGTGATCACGTTGGGCCGGTACCGGGCCAGCACGGAGTCCGCGATGCCGGCTATCTCGTCGATGTGCCAGCCGGAGTGGCCTTCGTTGTCCGGGTCGGACATCGTGCCGTTGCGGCCCGACCCCACGAAGTCCAGGGCATGCCCCTCCCCCGCCAGCCGGTTCCACAGGAAGCTCCGGTAGCCGTTCCCGGAGGGGCTGCCGACGCCCCAGGTGATGGAGTCGCCCAGCGGCATCAGCCGCAAGGGGGTGGGCGCTGCGGCGGCCCGTGCGGCGGAGCCCGGTGATCCGGTGCCGGTGGCGGCTGCCGCGGGCACCGCGGTGGCGGTGCCGAGCGCCGCCGTCAGCGCGGCGGCCAGGAGTACCCCGTACTTCTTCATCTGTGTTCCTCACTGGGTGGGGGACAGCGGGTGGGAGTGAACGAGCGGGTGAGTCGGTCAGCGCGGCGTGAAGTCCTGGTTGCTGCCGGCCGTGTTCTTGCAGGGCCACTGGTCGAGCTGCTGGCCGGCGTTGCTGCCGCCGCCGTAGACGTCCAGGCACAGGCCGCTGTTCTGGTTCTGGAAGGAGTACGAGCCGTCGGACTGCCGTACCGGCAGCCACAGCGCGCCGGTCGCTCCGCTCGGTTCCTGCTGCACGATGTCGGGCGTCCCGGCGGCGGTGAGGCTGCCCGAAACCCCCACCACCAGCCCGGAGTTCTGCGCCTTCAGCTGCCCGTATCCGCCGGCGCCCGGCACGAACTGGAACTGCTGGTTGGCCTGCCCGTTGCAGGTCCACTGGTCGATGGCGGCGCCCGCGCTGCCGGAGTTGCCGTACACGTCCAGGCACAGACCGCCGCTGCCGATCACCAACTGGTGGGAGCCGGTGGGGAAGCCGCCACCACCGCCCGACGACTGGACGCCGGCCTGCTGGATGACCTGCTGCGCGCCCGCCGGCCAATTGGTGCCGCTGACCTGGACGTTGCCGGTCAGGACGTTGTTGTGCGGCGGGCCGGTGGCCACGTAGGTGTTGCCGCCGTTGTACCAGTTGCCGGAGAACGTGCTGTCGTCGGTGTGGTTGTTCGCGTTGGCGTTGGTGAGCGCCCAGTTGCCCGCGTCCTGAACCACGTTGTCGGAGACCTTCAGATAGCGGGAGCCCTCGTCCAGGTACAGCGCGGTGGTGCGGTTGTTGTCGTACATGTAGTTCTCGGAGATCACCGAGCCGGGGTTCGCGGACAGGTTGTAGATGCTGCCGCCGTCGAACATCGCGTTCTTGGTGTCGAAGATCAGGTTGTGGGAGACGGTGTTGTTCTTCAGCGTCGTGGGGGTGCTGTACACGGGCTGGTAGTTGTACGTGCCCCGGTTGACGTAGTCCTGGCTGCCGCCCGGGTCGTTGGCGCCCCATCCCCAGCCGATGTCGATGCCGTCGTAGGGCAGGTGGTCGCACTGGTTGTGGGTGATGGTGGCGTTGGTGACGTAGGTGGACAGGATGGCGGCGGTCTCCTTGTAGTCGGTGCCCACCCCGCTGACCTTGTTGTTGCTGATGGTGATGTTCTGGTTGGTCATCTGCGGGTTGCCGGGGTGGTGCGCGTCCGGCTGGATCCCGCCGACCTGGATGCCGCTGCCCGCGGTGTCGGTGAACGTGTTGCCGGTGATGGTGACGCCGTTCGCGCCGAGGCCGGTGCCGGAGGCGTTGGCGACACCGTCGTTGCCCACGCCGAGCCCGGCCTGTCCGAGCTCGGAGAACGTGTCGCCGGAGAACGTGATGCCGGTGGCGGCCGAGACCTGGACGGCCGCGGGCATCTGCGCCCAGTGGTTGCGGGTGGCCTCGAACTGGGTGCATCCCGACGCGCAGGTGCTCAGCCAGTTGGCGGGCATCGGGTAGGCGCCGGTGATGTGCGCGCCGCTCTGCTGGTCCGCGTAGCCGTCGGGTCCGCTGGGGCCGAGCCAGGAGGTTCCGGTGAACCGGATGCCGCTGAAGGCGAGCCCGGTGGCCGGTGAGCCGTAGCTGCCGCTGATGCCGAGCAGGCTCTGCAACCGGGGCAGTTCGATGTCGAGGCTGCCGGGGTTCTGCCCCGGCTGGGCCCGGTAGTACAGGTCGCCGGTGGACGCGTCGAGGTACCACTGTCCGGCCTGCTGGAGGAACGCGTAGTTGTTCTCCAGGTGCATCGTCCCGCCGGCGAACGGTGCGTTGACGGTGTCGTAGCCCCAGGAGTTGTTGTTCCACGCGGGCTGCTGCATGGTGATGGTCCTGCCGCTGATCGACTGGACCGGCGCATAGCGGTCGGTGAAGGAGTTGAGGCTCTCGACCTCCATGTGGTTCTGGTCCGAGAGCCCGGCCAGGTAGTCGAGGGAGGAGTCGGTGACGGTCAGGCCGGTCTGGGTGAAGGTGAAGGCGGAGCGGGGCACCTGGATCGCCGCTCGTGGTGCTTCCTTACCGTTCACGTACAGCTGGCGGGTGTTCACACCGGTGCCGACGTGGGCCGACCAGATGTTCTTCGCCTGATCATGCACCTGCCAACCAGTGATCTGCTGGGCGCCGGTCACGACCGGCTGCTGCCCGGAGGCGGCCTGGTAGGTGATGGTGTGGCCGTTCTGGCCGCCGTCTCCGGAGCCGAAGACGAGTGGCTTGGTCAGCCGGTAGGTGCCACCGGCCAGGTGGACGACGACGTCCGAGTCGGCCGAGAGCCGGTGCGCGGGCTGCTCCGCCTGCTCGATGGTGGCGAACGGCTGCCCGGCGGTGCCGTTGCCGCCGGGAGCCGCATCCGGCGCCACGTACAGGTCGGCGGCCGCGGCCAGGTGTTCTGCCGGTACCGCGTACGCGACCCCGGCGGTGGCCGGACTGCCGGCGAGTAGGGCGAGCAGAGCTGTGGGGGCGGCCCACAGGCCACGGAGCGCTCTGGCTCTGGGCATGGTCATCCTCCGGTGGTGGCGCGACGGGTGGCGGGTGGCCCGTGGTCGGCGGTGTGCCCGGCCACGGGCCGGAGCCGGTCGGGTCAGCTCAGGTCAGTTGAGGCTCCACTGCTGGTTGGACCCGCCGTTGCACGGCCAGAGTTCGGCCAGGGCGCCGTCGGCCGTGGAGGCGCCGGTGACGTCGAGGCAGAGTCCGGACTGGGTGCCGGTGACGGTGCCGTCGGCGTTCACCTGCCACTGCTGGTTGGCGCCGCCGTTGCACGGCCAGGTCTCCACCTTGGTGCCGGCGGACGTCTGGTTGTCGTACGCGTCCAGGCACATCTGGCTGCTGCCGCTGTACACGGTCAGCTGGTTGGAGGACGTACGGGTCCAGGTCTGGTTGGCGGCGCCGTTGCAGCTCCAGATCTGCACCTGTGTACCGGCCGTGGTGGACGAGTTCGGCACGTCCAGGCACTTGCCCGCGCCCACCGCGTGCAGCGCGCCGGTGCTCGTGCCGCCCGTGGTGTTGCTGTACCCGGCCGCGGTGATGTTGGCCTGGACGGCGTTCTCGGTGGCGTCCGACGGATAGCCGGAGGTCATCACGCCTTCGTAGAAGGTGCCCTGGGCGCCCTTGCTGTTGTCGCCGCCGGTGCCGAGGATGATGGCCCCCTGCTTGCGCATCGGGTTGTAGCCCGCGACGTTGGGGCGCACCCCGTCGTAGAACGTGGACAGGTTGCCCGACTGGGCGTTGCCGCCGCGGATCGCCCAGTGGTTGGGGCCGCCCTTGATGATGGCGGTCGTGTAGCGGTAGTTGATGGTCGGATCATTGGCGTTGTAGCGCTGGTTCACGCCGGAGAAGAGGCCGTTCTCCAGGTCGGCCATGATCCACGGGCCGTTGCCCGCACCGTAGCCCCAGACCTTGATGTTGCCGAAGTAGATGGCCTCCATGGTGCCGTTGCCGTCGTCGTTGCTGTCCGTCTCGGCGTTGCCGTAGTCGAAGCAGCAGCCGCCGTTGTAGTGCGTGCCGTCGAGGACCGCGTACATGCCCTCGGGCTGGTCGCCGGTCGCGATGCCGTTGGTGTGGTTGTTCCGGTAGCCCGTGCCGGGCGCCACGAAGACGCCGTAGGCCTTGTGGCCACCGACCATGGTGGGCGCGGCGGTCGCGTTGGCGAGGTTGTCGGGGCCGCCCGCGGCCCCGCCCCCGGGCGCCTGGGTGAGGTTGTTCCCGCGGCCCGACTGGTCGTAGATGATCGTGATCAGACAGGTCGTCCCGGAGCAGAACGCGTCCTGGGCGGCGGCGTCGGCGTATCCGCCCGCGCTCAGCACACCGATGTTCCGGGTCGTGTTGTCCGAGGCACGCCGCACCTGGTACAGCGGCCCGTTGTACGCGGCGTACAGCGCTCGCGTCGTGCTGTGCGCGGCCACACAGGGCGTACCGCCCGCCGCGTAGATGTCGCACGGCCCCGAGGTGGCGGCCCCCGCCGGGCCGGCCGTGGCCGTGGCGCCGATCAGCGTCGCGGCGACGAGCGCGACCGCGGCCCCCACCCGGGCGGCCATGGTCCGCCGGGAGCGGGGCGGGTGCGACGGCGGAGGGATGTCTGCCTGGTCCGGCGCACTTTCCGGCCTGCGGCGGCGTCGTACCGCCTCGAGCAACAGCTGGACGCCACCGCGGCCGGACAGCGGGTGACGTCTTCCACGTACGGTGCCCATCTGATCTCCCCACCGTGCCGACGCAACCCGGCCGGGTTGGTGCGGATGGCGCCGACAGCTCCGGAAGCGCTTGAACGCGCGTTTCTTTGCAGCGTGATTGCAGAGAGGTTTCGGGGGGAGACGGTGCTCCCGGTTTCGCAGTGCTGTCAAGGGTGTGGGAGGTCCGGGACCAAGGTTGTCGCGGAATCGATTCGACGGCTGGATTGCACCGGTCAGGGCCGGACCTTGACCCGGAGTTCGTACGGTCGTAGCCTCTTTTGTCGAAGCGCTTGCGTGGAATCGGTTCGCAGCCCCCTCGCCCACGACGCCCAGGTACCCTGGCTCCCTGCGGGTGAGTGCGTGAGGAGCTGTATGAACATCGGGGAGATCGCTCGGCGCGCCGGCGTGTCACGCAGCACGGTGTCGTACGCGCTCAGCGGCAAGCGACCGGTCTCGACCAGCACCCGCAAACGCATCCAGGACGTGATCAACGAACTGGGGTATCGCCCCAACGCGACCGCGAGGGCGCTCAAGGAGGGCCGGACCCGGACGATCGGTCTGGTCATACCGCCGGCCGGCAACCGGCTCACCCACATGCAACTGGACTTCGTCGCCAGCGTGGTCGACGCCGCCGCCCGGGCCGATCTCGATGTGCTGCTGTCCCCGTCCGGCGGGGGGCACGACCGTTCCTTCGAGCGGTTGGTCTCCGAGGGCCGGGTGGACGGTGTCATTCTGATGGAGATCCGCCTGGAGGACCCACGGGTGGGCCGGCTCCAGGCGGCGGGACTGCCCTTCGTCGGCATCGGGCGCACGGCCGACGACCACCGGATGTCCTGGATCGACGTCGACTACGCCGGCCTGGTCGGGCACTGTGTGCGGCACCTCGCCGATCTGGGGCACCAACGGGTGGCTCTGGTCACGCGGTCCAGGGAACTCGTCTCGGCCGGTTACGGCCCCGCGCGCAGGGCCAGTGAGGGTTTCCGGGCGGCCGTGGCGGAACGCGGTCTCGACGGCATCGAAGTGCCCTGCGAGGACGACGCCCGCTCCGGCCAGGAATGCGTCGAGGCGCTGCTGCGCGACCATCCCGGACTCACCGCGGTCACCACCATCAACGAGGCCGCGCTGCCCGGCATCGAGCGCGCGCTGGCGGACAGCGGCCTCCGTGTGCCGTACGACTTCTCCGTGACCGGAGTCGCGGCCAGGACCTGGGCCGAGGACTTCCGCCCGCCGCTCACGGCGGCCGACGTACCGGCCCAGGAGATGGGCGAGAAGGCCGTCGCCCTGCTGGTGGAACGCATCGCCGCACCGGACACCCCGGCCCGGCACATCCTGTTGACCCCACCCATCTCACTGCGCTCCAGTACCGGCGCCGCACCCACCGGCCGCACGGCGCGGGTCGAGCGCGCGGCGCGCTGAACCGGGGACGTGTCAGAACTCGTCGGCAACGTTTCCGCGTCCTGCGGTCACTGAACAGTGCACCATCGACGCGATGCTCCGAACGGACCGACATGAAGACAGAGACCATGACCGCGCGGCGGGCCGCGCGACAGCGCCGGCGCAGACGCAGGCTGATGCTGGGCACCGCCGTCGCGCTGACCTCGGCGGGGGTGCTGGCCGCTCTGGTCCTGGCGCTGCTCCCCGACCACAGGGCCGACGCCGGGACCGCCGTCACCGCCCGGGCGATCCCGACGACCTCGCCCGAGGCGGGCGGCCCGACCCCGCCGGGTGCCCCGGCCCGGACGGTGACCCCGACGGGGACGCGCACGGCGACTCCGGCGCGCCCCCCGGCGTCACCGGCGGCATCCGCGGCGGCGCAGCCCTCGGCCACGGGTACGTCGCGGCCTCCGCGCCCGGCGCCCACCACGGCACCGGCGGCCGGACGGATCCGGCCCGGCACCACCTACCGGGGCGTCGCCACCGCCTACGAGGCCGGCGACGGAAACGGCGCCTGCCTGTTCGGCCCGAGCCCCGACCTCATGGTCGCCGCGATGAACACCACCGACTACGAGTCGTCCAGGGCGTGCGGGGCGTACGTCCTCGTCCGCGCGGCGAACGGCGCCTCCGTCACGGTGCGGATCACCAACGAGTGCCCGGCTCCCTGCGCGCCCGGCCAGATCGACCTCAGCCGGCAGGCGTTCGCCCGACTCGCCGACCTCTCCGCCGGCCGGATCCCGATCACCTGGAGGCTGGTGAGCCCCGGGGCGGTCGGCACCCTCTCGATCCGGTACAAGACGGGCTCCAGCCCCTACTGGTGCGGCATCCAGGCGATCGGCCACCGCAATCCGGTGGCCGCCCTCGAGGTCCGCACCGCGCACGGCTGGCGGCGCCTGCCGCGTACCGGCTACGACTACTTCCTCTCGGCCGACGGCAGCGGTTGCGGCGGCGCGATCAGACTCACGGACATCTACGGTGAACGGCTGACCCTCAGCGGCATCGCGCTGCGGCCGGACGTCGTACAGCCGACCGGGGTCCAGTTCTCACGCCACTGACCGCACCGCCGTCACGCAGCAAAGGAATCCACCTTGCCCTACAGCATCCGCGCGGGCGGTCTGGAACGGCACACCGCCGCAGAGATCCTCCGCATCGAGCCCTGGGGACCGGACGCCGTCCGGGTGCGGGCCTCGTCCGGGACCATCGACCCCGGCGCCCCCGGCGCGCTGGAGAGCCCCCCGCCCGGCCCGCCCGCCGAGCTGTCCGTGTCGGACGACGGCTGTGCCCGCCTGGTCAACGGCCGCCTGGCGGTCGAGGCGTCCGCGGACGGCCGGCTGATGTTCCGGCACGCCGCCTCGGGCCGCGAACTCCTCGCCGAGCGGCTCCCGAACGCGCATCACACCGGCGCTCGCGTCCACGCGGCGGGCGGCCGGACGGAACAGTCCTTCCAGGCCTACGACGGCGAACGGCTGCACGGTCTGGGGCAGCATCCGCACGGGCGCCTGGACCAGAAGGGCTGTGTGATCGACCTCGTCCAGAGCAACACCGTGGCGGCCATCCCCTTCCTGCACTCCTCGCGCGGCTACGGACTGCTGTGGAACAACCCCGCCACCGGCCGGGCCGAGCTGGGCGCGGACGCCACCCGGTGGACCGCCGACGCGGGCGGGCGCATCGACTACTGGATCACCGCCGGTGACACCCCGGCCGGGATCCTGGACTCCTACACCCGGGCCACCGGACGCGCGCCCCTGCTGCCCGAGTGGGCGTCCGGTTTCTGGCAGTCGAAGCTGCGCTACCGCACCCAGGACGAACTCCTGGCGGTGGCACGGCAGTACCGGGAGCGGGGGCTGCCGCTGTCCGTCATCGTCTGCGACTTCTTCCACTGGCCGAGGATGGGCGACTGGCGTTTCGAGGAGAGCGAGTGGCCCTCCCCCGCCGCCATGGTCGAGGAGCTGACCGGCCTCGGGGTGAGACTCGCCGTCTCGGTGTGGCCCACCGTGGAGCCCGGCAGCGACACACACGAGGAGCTGCGCGCGGCCGGACACCTCGTCCGGGACGCCGACGGCGGCCTGCTCACCTTCCCCTGGCCGTCCCGGTACGGCGGGGACGCGCCGACCCGCCCGATGGCGTACTACGACGCCACCCACCCCGGGGCACGCGCCGCGCTGTGGCAGCGGCTGAACGACAACTACCGTTCGCTGGGCGTGCAGTGCTTCTGGCTGGACGCCTGCGAACCCGACCTGCCCCGGGACCTCGCCGAGCGCGCCGTCTACGCGGCCGGGCCGGCCGCCGCGGCCGCGCACCTCTATCCGCTGGAGCACACCCGTGCGGTCGCCGACGGCCTGCGCGCGGCGGGCGAGGACCGGCCGCTGTCGCTGGTCCGCTCCGCGTGGGCGGGCAGCCAGCGGCACGGCGCCCTGCTGTGGTCCGGCGACATCCCGCCCACGTTCGACTCCCTCGCGCGCCAGATCAGGGCGGGACTCAACGTCGCGATGAGCGGTATCCCCTGGTGGAACACCGACATCGGCGGCTTCGCCGGCGGCGACCCGGACGACCCCGCCTACCGCGAGCTGCTGATCCGGTGGTTCCAGTACGGCACCTTCAGCCCCGTCATGCGGCTGCACGGGGACCGCGAGCCGCACCATCCCACCTTCTCCGCGGACATGACCGGCGGGCCGAACGAGGTCTGGTCGTACGGCCAGCAGGCGTACGGCATCCTCCGCGACCACCTGCTGATGCGGGAACGCCTGCGCCCGTACCTGAAGAGGCTGTCCGAGGACGCCCACCGCACCGGCGCCCCGCCGATGCGCCCGCTGTTCTTCGACTTCCCCGCGGACGAGCACGCCTGGGACGTGGACGACCAGTTCCTGCTCGGCCCCGATGTGCTGGTGGCGCCCGTGTACGAGGCGGGTGCCCGGGCCCGCCGGGCCTATCTGCCGTCCGGCACCCGCTGGCTCGACCCGGTCACCGGGCGGGTGCTGGAGGGCGGTACGACGCTCGACGCCGCGGCCCCGCTGGAGCGCATCCCGGTCTTCGTGCGGGAAGGAGCCGACGTCGCGGCCTGCTTCGCTGAACTGTCAGGGTGAGGACGGGTCGACGTACTGTTCGCCTGCGCGCAGGTGTTCCCTCAGCCACTGCTCGGTGTTGCTCACGTGCAGCAGTGCGGCGGCCTGGCTGAGGGCGGCGTCGCGGGTGGACAGTGCGTTGAAGATCGCCTCGTGCTCGGCAAGGGTGCGGGCCGCCGCCTTGTCGTCGACCAGACCGCGCCAGATACGGGCGCGCAGGGTGCGGCCGGAGATGCCTTCCAGGAGGGTGAGGAGGGTCTCGTTGCCGGTGGCCGCCACGACGGCGCGGTGGAAGGCGGCGTCGTGGGCGTTGAGCCGTTCGACGTCGTCGCGGGCCGCGCGCATGGCGTCCAGGTGCTGCTTCACGTCGGCCAGCTGCTCGTCGGAGATCCGCGTGGCCGCCAGGGCCGTGGCGAGCGGTTCGAGGAGCCGCCGTACCTCCATGAGGTCCCGCAGGGCGACCGAGTCGCCCTGGAGCAGCTCCACCGCACCGCCGAGCCCTTCCAGCAGCAGGCTCGGCTGAAGGCTGGTCACATAAGTGCCGTCGCCGCGCCGCACCTCCAGGACCCGCGCGACGGCCAGTGCCTTGACCGCTTCCCGGGCAAGGTTGCGGGACAGCCCCAGCTGGGCGGCCAGATCCGGCTCGGGCGGGAGCTTCGAGCCCGGGGGCAGCGCGCCGGTCCGGATCAGCTCGCGGATCCGCTCGATGGCCTTGTCCGTCAGCGACACCGCGCATCCCTCCCACCCCGGCCCGCGAGCACGTCCGACCTGATCAGCCCCTGAGTGCGGAGATCGGCCCAGAGGCCGTCCGGAACACGCCGGTCATGGAGTTCCACGTTCTGTCCGACCTGTTCCGCAGTGCGCATGCCGAGGGTGACGTTGATGATACTGGGATGCGTGTACGGGAAGGCAATCGCGGCCGCGGGCAGGGTGGTGCCGTGCGCCTCGCAGACCTCGGCGATGGCCTGAGCGCGCGCGACGAGGGCCGGCGGAGCGTCCTGGTAGTCGTACTTCGCGCCCTCGGCGGGCCGGTCGTGGGAGAGGATGCCGGAGTTGAAGACGCCTACCGCCACCACGCTCTTGCCGAGTTCCAGTGCGGCGGGCAGGACGTCGTCCAGCGCCGACTGGTCCAGGAGTGTGTAGCGGCCGGCGAGCATGACCACGTCGGCGGCGGTCTCGCGCAGGAAGCGGGCGAGCATGGCCGACTGGTTCATGCCCGCGCCGATCGCGCCGATCACGCCCTGGTCGCGTAGCTCGGCGAGGGTGGGCATGGCCTCGTCGGCGGCTTGGCGCCAGTGGTCGTCGGGGTCGTGCAGGTAGACGATGTCGAGGCGGTCCAGGCCGGTGCGTTCCAGGGTGTCCTCGAGGGAGCGCAGGACGCCGTCACGGCTGAAGTCCCACCGCCGGCGCAGGTCGTCCCGTACGACGAAGCCCTCGCTGTCGGTGCCGCGTGGCTCCTCGTTGGGGACGAGGAGCCTGCCGACCTTGGAGGAGATGACGTACTCCTCGCGCGGGCGGCCTCGCAGGGCGGCGCCCAGGCGGCGTTCGGAGAGGCCGAGGCCGTAGTGCGGCGCGGTGTCGAAGTACCGTATGCCGGCCTCCCAGGCCGCGTCGACGGCGGCGGTCGCCTCGTCGTCCGGGGTGACGCGGTAGAGGTTGCCGATCACGGACGCCCCGAAGCCCAGCTCGGTGAGTGCGACAGGCGTGTGCGGGATCTTCCGGTGCTGCACGGTGTGCTCCTGGGGTGCGGGCGAGTGAGGCACCGCCGCTCATCGGCCGAGCCATCCGCCGTCGACGGGCAGGACGACGCCGTGGACGTAGGCGGCGGCGTCGGAGGCGAGGAAGACGGTGGCGCCCGCGAGGTCGTCGGCGTCGCCCCAGCGTCCGGCCGGGATGCGGTCCAGGATCGCCTTGCTGCGCACGGGGTCGTCCTGGAGCGCCTGGGTGTTGTCGGTGGCGATGTAGCCGGGCGCGATGGCGTTGACGTTGACGCCGTGCGGGGCCCACTCGTTGGCCAGCGCCTTGGTCAGTCCGGCGATGCCGTGCTTGGCGGCGGTGTAGCCGGGAACGGTGATGCCGCCCTGGAAGCTGAGCAGCGACGCGGTGAAGATGACCTTCCCGCTTCCGCGGGCCACCATGGCCGCGCCGACCGCCCGGGTCAGCGCGAACTGCGCGTTGAGGTTGACCTGGAGCACCAACTCCCAGTCGGCGTCGGTGTGTTCGGCCGCAGGGGCGCGGCGGATCGTGCCCGCGTTGTTGACCAGGATGTCCACCGGCCGCTCCCGCCCGGCCAGGTCCGCGCCCAGCGCCCGTACGGCGGCCGGGTCGGCGAAGTCGGTCCGGATCGCCTCGAAGGTACGGCCCGCGGCGGTGACGTCCTTCTCCACCGCGCTGCCGGACTCCTCCAGCGAGGCACTCACGCCGATGACGTCCGCGCCGGCCTCGGCGAGCGCCCGGGCCATGGCCCGCCCGATCCCGCGCCGGGCCCCCGTGACCACGGCGAGCCGTCCGGTGAGGTCGAAGGCGGTCATACGGCGGCCTCCTGGGCGTCGTCGGTGCAGTCCACGAGGATCTTCATCACGTCTCCGCCGCCCTCCAGCGCCTCGAACGCGGCCGGCGCCTGCGTGAGCGGCACGACCTTGCTGATCAGCCGCTCCGCCGGAATGGTCCCGTCGGCCACCAGAGCGACCGCCTTCTCGAAGTCGGAGCGGTCGTACAACCGGGCCCCCACCAGGGTCAGTTCGCGCCAGAAGAAACGGTGCAGGTTCACCTCACGGGGACGCGGGTGGATCGCCACCAGGCAGAGACGGCCGCGTACGCGCAGGACATCGACCGCCGTATCCACGCCACCCGCCGCACCGGACACCTCGAAGGCGACGTCCGCGCCCGCGTCCCCGGTCCATGCACCTACCAACGCCGGCACATCGTCCGCGGCCGGATCCCACGTCTCCAGACCCAGCTCCTCGGCGAGCAGCCGCCGGTGCGCACTCAGCTCCACCACCCGCACCTCGGCGCCCGCGGAGCGCGCGACCAGCGCGATGAGGACACCGACCGGACCACCGCCCACCACGACGACCTTCTCACCCTCGCCGACCTGGGCCCGGCCCACATCGTGCACCGCGACCGCGGTCGGCTCGACCAGCGCGGCCCGGTCCAGCGGGAGCGCGTCGGGCAGCCGTATGAGGGTCGAGGCGGGCACGGTCCAGCGCTGCTGCATCGCGCCCGGCGAGTCGATGCCGATGAAGTCCAGATGCTGACAGATGTGCTGGTGGCCGTTGCGGCAGGCGGGACAGGTGCCGTCCCAGCGCAGCGGCATCACGGTCACCGCGTCGCCGGGTGCCCAGTCATCGACGCCGGGGCCCACCCGTACGACCCGGCCGGACATCTCGTGCCCGATGACGGCGGGCGCGGCGACCCGGGCGTCCATGTCGCCGTGGAAGATATGCAGGTCGGTACCGCAGATACCGACGTAGGCGGGCGCCAGCTCCACCTCGCCCGGACCGGGCGGCGCGCTGAGCGCGGGCGCCGTGTCCAGGGTGCGGGCGGACGTGTAACGGACGGCGAGTGTCATCGTGGGGTCAGGGTCCCTTCAGCGCGGACGCCGATGGTCAGCAGCAGGTTGGCGTAGGTGCGGGTGTCGGCGGTGACGATCGCCAGTGCCAGGTCGGGCGACCGTGCGGCGTCGTAGAACTCGAACCGGCCCAGCGTCTGCACCGGGGCGGGTGCGAGCCGGGCGCGGTACTCGGCGATGGCCGGTGGCTCCGGTTCGCCCTCGGGCGCCACCATGACCTGTGCCGATTCCACGGGGATCGCCCGCAGCAGGACGTCGAGCACGGTGGTGACGTCCAGCAGGCCCGGACTGAGGTTGAGGTGGACGGTTCTGGCCCGCTCGCCGGTGGCCGTACCGGCGGGGTAGTGGCCGTCGGCGAGCAGGACGCGGGCGCCGTGCCCGGATCCGGCGAGGGCTTCGAGGATTCCGGGGTGCAGCAGTTCCGTCAGGAGCACCGGATTCCCTCCTTCGGGGCTTCAGACACGGGCGGTCCAGACGGGGCCCTCGGGGTAGGAGTACTCCTTGAGGGACTCGGGGTGCATCTGCGCGCTCAGCCCCGGCAGCGTCGGCGCGAGGTAGTGGCCGCGGACGACGCGCACCGGGTCGATGAAGTGTTCGTGCAGGTGGTCGACGTACTCGATGACGCGGTCCTCGGTCGTGCCGGAGACGGCGACGTAGTCGAACATCGACAGGTGCTGGACCATCTCGCACAGGCCGACGCCGCCCGCGTGCGGGCAGACCGGCACGCCGAACTTCGCGGCGAGCAGCAGGATCGCGATGTTCTCGTTGACGCCGCCGACCCTCGCGGAGTCGATCTGCACGATGTCCACCGCGCCGGCCTGGAGGAGCTGTTTGAAGACGACCCGGTTCGCGACGTGCTCGCCGGTGGCGACCTTGATGGGGCTGACGGCCTCGTGGACGGCCGCGTGCCCGAGGATGTCGTCCGGGAAGGTGGGTTCCTCGATCCAGTACGGGTCGTAGGGGGCGAGGGCGCGCATCCAGTCGATCGCTGCGCCGACGTCCCATCTCTGGTTGGCGTCGACGGCGATGCGGATGTCCGGGCCGACCGCCTCGCGGGCGACGCGCAGGCGCCGTACGTCGTCCTCCAGCGAGGCACCGACCTTCAGCTTGATCTGGGTGAAGCCGTCCGCGACCGCCTCCCGGGACAGGCGGGCCAGCTTCTCGTCGGAGTAGCCGAGCCAGCCGGGTGTGGTGGCGTAGGCCGGGTAGCCGCGCTCCAGCAGCCGCGCGGTCCGCTCCTCGCGTCCCGGTTCGGCGCGGCGCAGGATGTCCAGGGCCTCCTCGGGGGTGAGGGCGTCGCTGAGCCAGCGGAAGTCGACCTGGGCGACCAGGTCCTCGGGCGGCATCTCGGCGAGGAACCGCCACACGGGCTTGCCGGCCCGCTTGGCGGCCAGGTCCCAGGCGGCGTTGACCACCGCGCCGGTGGCCATGTGGATGGCACCCTTCTCCGGCCCCAGCCAGCGCAGTTGGGGGTCGTGGACGAGGGAGCGGGAGAAGGCCCCGAGGTCGGCACAGACCTCCTCGACCGACCGCCCCACCACGTGCGGGGCGAGGGCGGCGATGGCGGCGGCCTGGACGTCGTTGCCGCGGCCGGTGGTGAAGGCCAGTGCGTGGCCCTCCAGTCCGTCGCCGGCGTCGGTGCGCAGGACGGCGTAGGCCGCGGAGTAGTCGGGTTCGGGATTCATCGCGTCCGAGCCGTCCAGGTGCTCGGACGTCGGGAACCGCACGTCCAGCACGTCCAGGGCGGTGATGCGGGCGGATGAGGGCACGGTGGAGGACATGGCGGCAACTCCTGTGAGGACAAGGGGGAACCGGTCCCCTTGCGACGGGACGTGGACACGGCGGAGGGCGGGCGGCCGGCGGGCCGCCCGGGTCACTCCTGGACCTTGCCGCCGGTGATGCGGGAGATGGCGAGGGCGACCAGGATGATCAGGCCGTTGAGCGCGCCGATCCACTGGGCGGGGACGCCCGCCAGCGTCAGCACGTTCTGGATCATGAACAGCAGGAGGATGCCGCAGAACGCGCCGAACATCGTGCCCTTGCCGCCGTTGAGGCTGATCCCGCCGATGACGGCAGCGGCGAAGACGGTGAAGATGTAGCCGTTGCCCTGCGCCGAGGCGACCGAGGCCAGGCGTCCGGAGAGCATCAGTCCGGCGAGGGCGGCGAGCACACTGCCGGTGACAATGACGATCCACAGCACCCGGTCGGTGCGGATGCCGGCGGCCTTGGCGGCGTCGACGTTGCCGCCGATGGCGTACAGCGAGCGGCCGAAGCCGGTCCAGCCGAGGACCACGATCGCGACCGCGAACAGGGCCAGGCAGATCCAGATGGAGGCGGGCATCCCGAACCATTCGGCGGTGCCGATGTAGAGCATCGACGGCGGCAGCTGGAAGAAGGTCTGGCCGCCGGAGATACCGGTGAGGATGCCGCGCAGGACGATCAGCATGCCCAGGGTGACGATGAAGCCGTTGAGGCCGAAGCGGATGATCAGCAGGGCGTTGACGACGCCGACGAGGGCGCCCACGGCGAGGGTGACGGGGACGGCCCAGGCACCGGGGAGGAGGCCGAGTCCGTGTCCGGCGCCGGCCGGGACGACCAGCCACGCGGCGACGCCGGGCGCGAGGCCCATGGTGGACTCCAGGGACAGGTCCATCTTCTTGACGATCAGGATCATCGTCTGGGCGAGGACCAGCAGGGCCATCTCGGACATGGTCTGGAGGACGTTGATCAGGTTGTCGGCCTGGAGGAAGACCGGGTTGACGATCTGGCCGACGACCGCGATGACGACGATCGCGGGGACGAGGGCGAGGTCGCGCAGCCGGGCCAGGGGTATCCGGCCGCCGAGCAGCGCCGTGCGCCTGCGCCCGGGTGCCGCGGCCTTGGCGGCTTGGTCCGCGAGGACGGTGTCAGGCATCGAGGTCCACTCCTTCCATCGCGGCCACGAGGTCGTGGTCGTGCCAGCCGCGGCCGATCTCGGAGGTCACACGGCCCTGGAACATCACCAGGACCCGGTCGCACATGCGCAGGTCGTCGAGTTCGTCGGAGGCGACGAGCACTCCGGTGCCGGTCTTGGCGGTCTCCTCGACCTTGCCGAGGAGGAACTCCTTGGAGCGCACGTCCACACCCGCGGTCGGGTTGATCAGCACCAGCAGCCGCGGGTCGTCGGCCAGTGCGCGGGCCATGACGACCTTCTGCTGGTTGCCTCCGGACAGGGCGGAGACGGGCAGTTCGGGACCGGGGGTCTTGATCGCGAGGTTCTCGATCAGGTCCTCGGCGAGCCGGTCCCGGCGGCTGTGGTTGAGGAACCCGTGCCGGCCGAGCCGTTTCGGGACGGACAGCGTGGCGTTGTCCGCGATCGACATGCCGGGAACGAACCCCTGGTGGTGCCGGTCCTGCGGAACGAATCCGGCGCCTGCGGCGAGGGCCGCGGGCACGCTGCCCGGCCGGGGCCGGTTCCCGGCGATCCGCACCTCGCCCGCCCGGGGCGCCCGCAGTCCTACGACGGTCTCGGCGACCTCGGTGCGGCCGCTGCCGGCCGCCCCCGCGAGGCCGACGATCTCGCCGGCCCCGACCTGGAGGCTCACGTCGTCGTATGCGTCGCCCCGCAGGCCGCGGACGGTCAGTGCGGCCGTGGCGCCGGGGTCCAGGGTGCCGGTGCGTTCGTCACGCAGGCCGGCCGGTGCCTCGCCGGTCATGGCGGCGACCAGGTCGGCGCGGGGCAGTTCGGCGACCGGCGCGGTCAGGATGTGCCGGGCGTCCCGGAACACCGTCACCATGTCGCAGATCTCGTAGATCTCCTGGAGATGGTGGCTGATGAACAGGAAGGTCACGCCCTGGCGTTGCAGGTCGCGGATGCGGTCGAAGAGCCGGTTGATGGCGGCCGCGTCGAGCTGGGCGGTCGGCTCGTCGAGGATGATGAACCGGGCACCGAAGGAGAGCGCCCGTGCGATTTCGATGAACTGCCGCTGCTCGACGCTCAGTTCACCGGCCGGGGTCTGCGGGTCGACCTCCACCGACCAGGCCGACAGCAGCTCCTGTGCGCGGCGCCGGGTGGCCTGCCAGCTGATGAGCCGGCCGGCTCCGCGGTCGTGCCGGTTCAGGAAGAGGTTCTCGGCGACGGTCAGCCCGGGGATGATCGTCGACTTCTGGTACACGCAGGCCACGCGTCGCCGCCAGGCGTCGCGGTCGCCGAGCCGGGGCGCCGGCTCGCCGCCGAAGGTCACGGTTCCCTCGTCGGGGGCCTGAAGGCCGGTGAGGACCGACACCAGGGTCGACTTGCCGGCTCCGTTGCGGCCGACGAGCGCGTGTGTCTCGCCCGGCCTGATGGTGATCCGGGCCCCGTCGAGGGCCACTGTCGGACCGAACCGTCTGACGATGCCCGTCGCCTCGACGACGGGCGGGGCTGCGGGGGTGATGTCTCGCTCCCCGTCGCTCATCTCAACCGCCTTGTTCTCGTGGGCCGTTGGTTTCCGGTTCCGGGGGAGGTCAGCCGAGGTTGTTGCCCCACAGCGACGTGGCGTCGCTCTTGACGCTGGGCACGCCGCCGTAGGTGGCGCCGTCGGCGGTGACGAGCGGGGCGGGGAGCTGGTCCTCCAGCACGCCGTCGCGGACCTTGATGATGGTGCTGTCGTGGTCGGTCTTGCCGGGCTTGAAGCTCTTCCCGTCGATCGCGGCCTTCAGGTAGTACAGGGCGTACTTGGCGTACAGGTCGGCCGGCTGGGAGACGGTGGCGTCGATCTTGCCCTCGGCGATGGACTTGAGTTCCTCGGGGATGCCGTCGTTGGACACGATGAAGACGTGCTTCTTGTCCTTCGGGCCCACCAACAAGCCCTTCTGCTTGAGCACCTGGAGCGTGCCGGACAGGGCGAAGCTGGACTCCATGTAGACGCCCTTGACGTCCGGGTTGGCGGTGAGGTCGGTCTGGAGCTTCTGGGCGGCGACCGCGCCGTCCCAGTTGGTGGCCTCGCCGAGCACCTTGATGCCGGGGTAGTTCTTCTTCATGCAGTCGTTGAACGCCTCGGTGCGGTCACGGCCGTTGATCGAGTCGAGACCGCCCTCCAGCATGACGACCTTGCCCGTGCCGTTCAGCTTCGTGCCGAGGAACCGGCAGGCCTTCTCTCCGTAGGCGCGGTTGTCGGCCCGCACCACCATGAACACCTTGCCGCTGTCGGGGCGGGTGTCGATGGTGACGACGGGGATCTTCTTCGCCTCCAGCTGCGCGAGGGTGGGTGCGATGGCGGCGGTGTCCTGGGGCGCCATCGCGATGCCCTTGACGCCCTGGCTGATGAAGGTCTGGGCGTTGGCGGTGAGCTTGGCGACGTCGTTCTGCGAGTTGGTGGTCTTCAGGTCCAGGCCCAGTTGTTTGCCGTACTGGGGCGTGTACTTGATGTAGGAGTTCCAGAAGTCGGTGTCGGAGCGCGGGTAGTCGACCCCGACCAGCGGCTCGCCGCCCGACGACGCGGAGGTGGAGCCATTGCCGCACGCGCTGAGCAGAGCCAGTGCGGACAGGGCGGAGACGGATGAACAGAGGGCGGTTCTGAGTCTCATCGATGCTTCCTCGCGCTCGTCCCTGGGCGGGAGCCGTTTCGCCTCGGCGACAGCGGTGTGTTGCCGTGCGGTAGAGATGGGATGTTTATAGACGCGGCCTTCTTGCGATGTCCAGCCTTCTGCGTCAACTTCCTTGGATTATCTGGTTTTCAGCCGCCCCTCGGTGGGGGTACTACCCTGAGAGGATCAGGGATCCATCCCATCAATCCGCTGCGTGCCGGTTCCCGGTGCCGTCACCAGCCCGTCGGCAGGCCGGCGAGGAAGGAGGTGAGCCGGTCGGCGATGAGGCGGTCGTCGTGGGCCGAGTAGTGCCAGTCGCAGCCGAGAAAGTCCAGGCCCGAGTCGTCCAGGAGCCAGTAGCGGACCCGGCTGTCGCCGGCGTCGTTGCGCGCCTTGACCACCTGCTGGACATAGCCGGCGTACTTTCCGGCGCCCACCGCCACGATGGTCGTGCCGGCCCCGTAGCGCGACCGCAGCTTCTGCACGAAGTCGCCGTAGGCGGTGCGGTAGGCCGCCGCCAGGCTGTCGGGCGTCCACGGCTCACCGGGGTTGATGGCGGTGGAGAAGTCGTTGGTGCCCAGGTTGACCACCACCACCTGGGGGCGCCAGGTACCCGGGTTCCGCCAGACATCGCCCGGCGTGTTCAGCAGGGCACGGTCGTAGAAGGTCCGGTACGTCACGTCCGGCGAGCCTCCGTTGTAGTTGCGCACCATGCCGAGGCCCGAGTAGCCGTTGATCTGGTAGTCGGCGTTCAGCCGCCGGGCGGTGAGGGCGCCGTAGCTCACATCGGCGTCGGTGTTCCGCTTGAGCTGGTCCGCGGTGCAGGTACGGGAGGTCGAGAGGTTGCCGTAACCCACCGTGAGGGAGTCGCCGATGAACTCGATCTGGCGGCTGCGGGCCGCAGGCCTGCTCAGTACGGCACCACCGGGCGCGGCGACGAAGCCTCCGAACGTGCTGGTGCTCCACGGGGTGTCGTTGCGCTTGACCAGCCGGACGGTGTGCGTGCCGTTCGACAGGCCGTTGATCCAGTGTGTGGTGTTGCCGGGCGTGACGAGCGTGGCGACGGTGGATCCGTCGATCTGGACGTCGTAGTCGGCGGCCGAGTCGTCGAGGACGATGCCCACGCCGGTGCCGCGGACGCGGCCCTCGAAGTACACGCCGGGCCAGCTGTACCGCACCGAGCTTCCGTCGTCCTCGACCCGCCCCGCGGTGTGCACCTGCGCCAGCACTCCCGCCTTGTACCGCGCGCTCGTGTCCACGGTGGCCGCATGTGCCGTCCCGGCGGCGCCTATGCCGGTCAGCAGTCCCACCATCAGGGTGGTCACCACGGTGAGCACACCCGTACACCTGCCACGCCACTGCATCCTGAGTGTCATACCCGCACACGATATTGTCGAAGCGCTTCGCAAGTAACCGGGCGGCGACGCTTCGTGGTCGGGATCGGGCGGCATGAGGACAGGGCCGTTTCGCTAGGGCCTCTCTTTCGGATCTTGCCGGCGTCGCGGGCCCTGGCACGCACATCTGCGGCGTTGTCGTCCCTCTCCCCCACGCTCGGCTTCGCTCGCGCGGGGGGACCCCCATCGCGTCGACTCGCTCCTCCGCCTTGCATCTGCACGCTCCCCCAAGCTCTCGACTCCTCCCCCACTCTCGGCTCCGCTCGAGCGGGGGGACCCCCATGAGCAGGGGGCACCCCCATGACCCCGCTCGGGTCGGCCGAGAAGGCGCCGGCACCGCAGCCGACCTGATCCGAAAGAAAGGCCCTAGGCGATCGGGTCGGCCTGGGTGGTCTGCTCCGTCCAGATGATCTTGCCGTGGGCGGTGTAACGGGTGCCCCATCGGTGGGCCAGCTGGGCCACGATGAGCAGGCCGCGGCCGCCCTCGTCGGTGGTCCGGGCGTGCCGCAGGCGTGGCGAGGTGCTGCTGCCGTCGGAGACCTCGCAGATCAGGCCCCGGTCCTGGATCAGCCGCAGCACGACGGGTCCGCTCGCATGCCGGATGGCGTTGGTGACCAGTTCGCTGACGATGAGTTCCGTGGTGAACGTCAGGTGGGAGATGCCCCAGTCGGTCAGCTGCCGGGTGGCGAGGCTACGGGCGTGCGCGACGGCGGCCGGATCGCTGGGCAGGTCCCAGGAGGCGACCTGCTCCGGGGCCAGCACCCGGGTCCGGGCGAGGAGCAGGGCCGCGTCGTCCATGGGCGGACCGTTCAGGAGACTGTCGATCACACTGCGGCCGGTCTCCTCCAGGGTCGGCCGGGGCACCGCGAGAACATCGCCGAGCCGGGCGATCCCGACGTCGATGTCCCGGTCGACGGACTCCACGAGGCCGTCGGTGTAGAGCGCGATGAGGCTGCCCTCGGCCAGTTCGGTCTCGGTGGCCTGGAAGGGGAGGTAGCCCAGGCCGAGGGGTGGTCCGGCGGGAATGTCCAGGATCTCCGCCTCGCCGCCGGGTCCGACGACCATCGGGGGCAGATGACCGGCTCGCGCCATGACGCACCGCCCGCTGACCGGGTCGTAGACGGCGTACAGGCAGGTGGCGCCCAGGAAGGCGGCGCCCGGCGTCTCGCCCTCGGCCGCCGCCGGCGCATCGGTGTGCGCTCCCATGAGACCGATGACCAGGTCGTCCAGATGGGCCAGCAGCTCGTCCGGGGAGAGGTCGAGGTTGGCGAGCGTACGGACGGCGACGCGCAGGCGCCCCATGGTCGCGGCCGCGTTGATGCCGTGCCCGGCCACGTCTCCGACGACCAGGGCGATGCGGGCACCGGACAGCGGGATCACATCGAACCAGTCGCCGCCCACGCCACTGGGGGCGTCCGCGGGGAGGTACCAGGAGGCCGCCTCCAGGGCGGAGCCCCCGTGCAGGTCCTGCGGGAGCAGATAGCGCTGCATGGAACGGGCCGCGCTGCGTTCGCGGGTGAACCGGCGCGCGTTGTCGATGCACACCGCCGCACGGGAGACGAGTTCCTCGGCCAGACGTACGTCGTCCTCCTCGAAGGGGCCCAGCCGCCCGGAGCGGGCGAAGGTCGCCACGCCCAGGGTGACACCGCGGGCCCGCACGGGGACCACCATCACCGAGCGGAGGCCGTAGTGCAGGAGCGAGGCGCCCAGCGTCTCGTCCACGGTCACCCAGGGGCTGCCCTTGGCGTCCAGGACCCGTTCGACCAGGGTTCTGCTCTCCATCAGACAGCGGGTCACGGGCGACGCAGGGGCCCGCCGGACCGTCTCCCCCACGGCCAGGGAGGCCTCGGGGCAGCCCTCGCGCACCGACTGCTGGGCCGCGCGTCGGATGACCGGCTCCATGCCGACCGGACCGGGGGCCGGCTCCTCGCCGCGCATCACCGAGTCCAGCAGATCGACGGCCACGAAGTCGGCGACGGCCGGCACCGCGTCGTCGGCGAGTTCCTGCGCGGTCCGCGACACGTCCAGGGTGCTGCCGATGCGGCTCGCGGCGTCGTTGAGCAGGGCCAGGCGTTCCTGGGCCCGCCACCGCTCGGTGATGTCGATGATCATGTACCAGACGCCCACGTTCTGGCCGTGGCGGTCCTTCATCGCGAAGAAGGAGACGGAGATCGCGCGGCTCCGGTCGGGCTGCGAGAAGTTCGCCCCCCGGTATTCGTAGTCCATCACCGGAGTGCCGGTCTCCAGGACCTGGCGCATCTGCTCCTCGAAGGCCTCCGCCTCGGCCTGCGGCAGGACCTCCGCCAGCCGCCGCCCCAGCCGCCGCTTCATCGGGATCTGGTGGTCGAGCCACTCGTTCACCCAGACGTAGCGCAGGTCCGTGTCGAGCACGGCGATGCCGACCGGCGCATGGGTCAGGAAGGGCGTGAGCATCAGCTGGCTCACCCCGCCGCCCGGCATCCGCCAGAAGGCCCGTTTCGGGGGCCGGCCGACGAATCTGCCGAAGAAGAGTGCGGCGGGCGTGGCGACCAGGACGCCCGGAAGCATCTCGTAGACCCCCGACCAGGGGGGACCGAGCAGCGGACCGACCTCCTTCCACACCAGCACCGTGGCCGCACCGGACAGGATCCCGGCCATGGCTCCGGCCCAGGTCATGCGCGGCCAGTAGAGCGAGAGCACGACGACCGGACCGAAGGCGGCTCCGAAGCCCGCCCAGGCGTAGCCCACGATGCCCAGCAGCCCGCCGCCTCTGAGCGCGATCAGCGAGGCCACCAGCGTCACGCCGACGACGGCGGCGCGGCCCACCCACACCAGCGAGCTGTCCGAGGCGCGCCGGTTGAGGAACGCGTGGTAGAAGTCCTCGGTGAGGGCCACGGACGACACCAGGAGCTGGGAGTCGGCGGTCGAGATGATCGCGGCGAGTACGGCGATCAGCATCATCCCCGCGCCCCACGGGCTGAACAGCATGCGGCTCAGGGTGATGTACACCGTCTGCGGGTCGTGCAGCGGCGTACCGGCCTGCGCGGCGCCCAGCAGCCCGACGAGCGTGGCACCGGCGAGTACGACGACGACCCAGCCGGTCTCGATACGGCGGGCCACGGGAACGGCGCCGGTGCTGCGGATGCCCATGAAGCGGGCCAGGATGTGCGGCTGGCCGAAGTAGCCGAGGCCCCAGGACAGCAGCGAGATGATCGCAACGGCGCCGAGCGACCCGCCGTGCGCGGACCACTTGCCGTCGCTCAGGTCGACCTTGGCGCCCATGTCCAGCAGGCCGGGGCTCTTGCCGTTGAGGGAGTCGCGCAGCGCCCCGAAGCCGCCGAGCGCCGAGAGACCGACGACGGGGAGCACGAGCAGGGCCAGGAACATCAGCGTGGCCTGTACGACATGGGTCAGGCTCACGGCCAGGAAGCCGCCCAGTCCCGAGTAGACGACGATGACCAGGGCGGTCAGGGCCACTCCGAGCCGGAACCCGGCACCGAAGATGTGGCCGAACAGCACTCCGCCGGCCACCAGCCCGCTGGCGACGTAGAAGGTGAAGAACACGAGGGTGACCGCCGCGGAGACCAGCCGCAGCATCCGGGTGCGGTCCTCGAACCGCTCCTCCAGGTACGCCGACAGGCTCACGGCGTTCCCGGCGCGCTCGGTGTAGGTGCGCAGCCTCGGCGCGACGATCAGCCAGTTCAGATAGGTGCACACCACCAGCCCGACCGCGATCCAGCTCGCCCCCAGACCGGCCACGTATACGGCCCCGGGAAAGGCCAGGAAGAGCCAGCCGGACATGTCGCTGGCCCCCGCGGACAGTGCCGCGACGAGCGCGGGGAGCCGGCGGTCGCCCAGGGCGAAGTCGGCGAAGGTGTGGGTACGCCGGTAGGCCCAGACACCGGTTCCGATCATGACGGCCACGTACACGAGGAACGTGACCACGATCTGCGCACTCAAGTCGGACATAATGCCTCGCCTGCGAGGTTCATGACCATGGACACGGCCGTCGCACACCGGACGGCCGTTTCTGGGCCTACAAGGCAAATCTACAGATTCCGGCCACCACTAGCCGACAGGGAGCCCGTCCCGGCCGCGACGAGCAGGCCTGTGTCACCCCCTGTCATGCGGCCATGGCCTCGTGTCACCTTCGCCAGAACAGATGGTGGGTCACCCCGCTCGGGCTGGGGACGACCTCCAGATGGAAACGGTCGCGCAGCTCGTCGGGGGAATCCCATAGCCGCAGGCCGGAACCGAGCTTCACCGGTGAGACCGCCACATGCAGGGTGTCCACGAGGCCGGCGTCGAGGAACTGCCGGATGGTGGTGACCCCGCCGCCGAGCCGGACGTCCTTGCCCTGCGCCGCTTCCCGTGCCCGTGCGAGGACCGTGGCCGGGTCGGCGTCCACGAAGTGGAAGGTGGTGTCGGAGAGGGTGAACGACGGACGCGGGTGGTGCGTCATGACGAACACCGGCGTGTGGAACGGGGGCTCCTCCCCCCACCAGCCGCGCCAGGCGTGGTCGTGCCAGGGCCCGCGCTGCGGCCCGAACTTGTTGCGGCCCATGATCTCGGCACCGATGTTGTGTGCGAAGTCCCGCGTGAAGTAGTCGTCCAGGCCCCGGCTCCCCCCGGGATCCGTGCGCATGGGCCAGCTGGCCGTGGCGCCGGCCCAGGAGAACAGCCTCTCGGCATGGTCGAGGCCGAACGGTCTCTCGAGGCTCTGGTGCTCACCGGCAGCGACGCCGTCACTCGAGACGTTGAAGTTCATGACCCTCAGCAGTTGCTCCATGTGTTCCTCACCAGGTCCTGTCGCGTCGTCGTGCGGCAGGGCGCCGCACACAGGGATGTCGAACGGGATCCGGCGGGATCGACAGCGGCCCGCGACTTTTTTGTCACGGCCCGGCTCCGAACGCCGTGACGGCCCGCCCGCCCGGTGCTCAGCGCGCGCGGGTGCCGAGGACCGCCGCCGCGTCCGCCGTGATCTCGGCGGCCGTGGCGAGCAGCGCGGGCAGGATGGCCGTCCGCGCCTGCCCGACGGAGGTGCGTCCCGAGTGCAGGGCGACGTTGACCGCCGCGACGACCTCCCCGTCGGCGCCCCGCACAGGGACCGCGATCGAGCAGAGGCCCTGCTCCAGCTCCTGGTCGAGCACCGCGTGGCCGTCCCGGTCCACCTGCTCCAGGATGCGCGCGAGCTCGTCGCGGCCGGTGACCGTGTACGGGGTCAGGGGCAAGAGGTCGGCCGCGGACAGCCAGGCCGCGCGCTCCGCGGCCGGCAGTCCGGCGAGCAGGACCCGGCCCATCGAGGTGGCGTGGGCGGGGAAGCGGGTGCCCTCCGTGATGTCGACGCTCATGATCCGGCCGGCCGCGACCCGGCTCACGTATCGGATGTCGGGGCCGTCGAGCACCGCGAGGGAGGCCGATTCGCGTACGTCGCGTACGAGCGCGGCGAGGTGCGGGCGGGCGATGTCGCCGAGGGAGAGGTCGGACAGCAGGGGGTAGCCGAGGTCGAGCACGGACGGCAGAAGCGTGAACCGGCCGTCGTCGCAGGTGGCGTAGCCGAGCTGCTCCAGGGTGAGCAGGGACCGGCGGGCCGTGGCGCGGGCCAGCCCCGTGGCCTGCGCCACCGCGGACAGCGTCAGACCGGCGCCGGAGCGGCTGCCGAGAGCCGTCAGTACGGCGAGCCCCCGGGCCAGCGACTGGAGGTACTCGGGGCCGAGTTCCCGCTTGGCGGCGGCGGTCGGGTCCGGATCGCCGGCGGGGGCGGCCGGAGGTGCCGTTCGTACGGCGGCGAGCGCGTCGGACATCAGGGCCGCGGTGTGCCGCAGCGGTTCCAGGGCGTGCTCGCGCAGGCCTTCGGCGGTGTGGCGGCTGGTGTGGCTGACCACGCTGAGGGCGCACAGGGTGCGGCCGTCGGCGTCGTGGACCGGGACGGCGAGGGCGACCAGACCGGGCTCGACGAGCTGGTCGTCAAGGGCCCAGCCGCGTTGGGCCGCGGCGGCCGCGAGCGCGCGCAGCTCCGCGTCGTCCAGGCGCGGGCGGTAGGGGCCGGGCAGCGCCGGGAAGTCCTCGGGCCGCCGGGAGCGGCGTGCGGCGAACCGCTCGCCGGGCCAGTCGGCGGCGAACAGCGCGCCGGGGGCGCAGCGGTCGGCGGGGAGCGCATCGCCGACCCGGAAGGAGACGGACAGGGCGCGGCGCCGGGTGTGCTGGACGACGAAGCGGACGGCGTCGCCGTCGGGCACCGCGACGGAGACGGACTCGTCCAGCTCGTCGGCGAGCCGCGCGGCGAGCGGGCCGGTGGCGGCGGGCACACCGCAGGCGCGCAGATAGGCGGTGCCGAGGGTCAACGCACGGGGGGCGAGGGCGAGTTCGCGGTCCTCCTCGCGCAGGTGGCCGAGGCGGACCAGGGTGGTGGCGATGCGGTCCACGACCGACCGGGCCAGGCCGGTCTCCTTCGCCAGCGCGCTTGCGGTCAGCCGCCCTTGAGGAGACCGGGCCAGCAGCCGGAGGACCGTGAGCCCCCGTTCCAACGGGCCGACCGGCGCCTCGACTGCGCCGTTCTGCGTCATTCGTCCTCCCTGCGCGCGCGGTGCACCCGTTGACAAGCCGACGGCGGCGGATGGACACTCGCAAGCATCTCCATTTATGAACTTTAGTTCACTGGGCGAATACCCGCAACGTCTCACGCCGACGAACGGACGGACGTCAATGGACAAGGTGGTTCCCTCGGCCGAGGCGGCCGTCGCCGACATAGGCGACGGCGCTTCGCTGGCCGTGGGCGGATTCGGGCTCAGCGGAGTCCCGAACGTACTCATCGACGCGCTCCACCGGCAGGGCGCCGGCCGCCTGAGCGTCGTATCGAACAACTGCGGTGTGGACGGCGGAGGTCTCGGGACGCTGCTCGCCTCGGGGCGGATCGCGCGGGTCGTCGGCTCGTACGTCGGCGACAACAAGGAGTTCGCCCGCCAGTACCTCAGCGGCGAGCTGGAGCTCGAACTCACCCCCCAGGGCACACTCGCCGAGCGGCTGCGGGCCGGCGGCGCGGGCATCCCCGCCTTCTACACCGCGGCCGGGGTGGGCACCCTGGTCGCCGAGGGCGGACTGCCCTGGCGGTACGCCGCCGACGGGAGCGTCGCCGTCGCCTCGCCGGCCAAGGAGGTGCGCGACTTCGACGGGCGCCCGTACGTCCTGGAGCACGGCATCACCACCGACTTCGCGCTGGTCCGCGCCGCCCGGGGCGACCGCCACGGAAACCTGGTGTTCGCCAAGGCTGCGCGCAACTTCAACCCGCTCGCCGCGATGGCCGGCCGGGTCGCGATCGCCGAGGTCGAGCAGCTCGTCGAGCCCGGCGAGATCGATCCCGACGAGGTGCACCTGCCCGGCGTCTTCGTGCAGCGCGTCCTGGAACTGACCCCCGAGCAGGCCGCCGACAAGGGCGTGGAGAAGAGGACGGTGCGCGGCTGATGCCCTGGACACGCGACGAGATGGCGGCCCGCGCGGCCCGTGAACTGCCCGACGGCGGCTATGTCAACCTCGGCATCGGGCTGCCCACCCGGATCCCCGGCCACCTGCCCGACGGCGTCGACGTCGTCCTCCAGTCGGAGAACGGCCTGCTCGGCGTGGGCCCCTATCCGACCGAGGACGAGGTCGACCCCGATCTGATCAACGCCGGGAAGGAGACCGTCACCACCGTCCCCGGTGCGGCGTTCTTCGACTCCGCGCTGTCCTTCGGCATGATCCGCGGCGGCCACATCGACGTCGCCGTGCTGGGCGCGATGCAGGTCTCCGCCCAGGGCGACCTCGCCAACTGGGCCGTCCCCGGCAAGATGATCAAGGGGATGGGCGGGGCGATGGATCTCGTGCACGGCACCCGCAGGGTCATCGTGCTGATGGAGCACACCGCCAAGGACGGCTCCGCGAAACTCGTGGACCGCTGCACCCTGCCGCTCACCGGCCGGGCTTGCGTCCACCGGATCATCACCGACCTCTGCGTCCTCGACGTCACCGAGGACGGACTGCGCCTGGTCGAGCTGGCGCCCGGGGTCACTCCCGAGGAGGTCCGCCGGCGCACCGCCACCGAGGTGCACGGCCTCGACGCCGTCCGCACCGGCGAGGAGAACCGCACCGTCGGGCCAGGGGCTGGCCCTCGTCCTGGAGCGCTGACATGACACACCCGCACCTGCCCCGGCAGGCCCCCGTCCCGGACCAGGCGACCCAGGCGACCATCGACGCCGAGATGGCCGCCGTACCCCCCAGCGGTGCCGTCCATCCCGACCGCGCCTATCCGCCGTACCGCAGCAGCGTCCTGCGTCACCCCCGGCACTCCCCCGTCACCGTCCAGGGCGATCCCGACGCCGTGGAACTCACCGGCCCGGTCTTCGGGGTCACCGACGTCACCGCCCTCGACTCCGATCTCACCCGGCAGCACGCGAACGAGCCGCAGGGCGAGCGGATCACGGTCGGCGGACGGGTCCTCGACCGTCAAGGGCGCCCGGTCCGGGGCCAGTTGGTGGAGATATGGCAGGCCAACGCCTCGGGCCGGTACGCCCATCAGCTCGATCAGCACCCGGCCCCGCTCGACCCGAACTTCACCGGCGTGGGCCGCTGCCTGACCGACGACCAGGGCCGCTACCACTTCACCACGGTCAAGCCCGGCGCCTATCCGTGGCGCAACCACCGCAACGCGTGGCGCCCCGCCCACATCCACTTCTCCCTCTTCGGCACCGCCTTCACCCAACGGCTGGTCACACAGATGTACTTCCCGGGCGACCCGCTGTTCCGGTACGACCCGATCTTGCAGTCGGTCACCGACGCCGCCGCCCGCGACCGCCTCGTGGCGACCTACGACCACGATCTGTCCCGCCCCGAGTTCTCGCTCGGGTACCGCTGGGACATCGTGCTCGACGGCCCCGCCGCCACCTGGACCGAAGGAGACCCGCAGCCGTGACACCGCCCGAAGGAGTCACCGCCTCCCAGACCGTCGGGCCCTTCTACGGGTACGCACTGCCGTTCGCCGGCGGCGGCGACATCGCACCCGTGGGAGACCCGCGGACCATCACCCTGCACGGTGTCGTACGCGACGGCGCCGGCGCGCCCGTTCCCGACGCGCTCCTGGAGTTCTGGCAGGCCGCCCCGGACGGCTCGCGCACCGGAGCGCCCGGCTCCCTGCGCCGCGACCCCGTCACCGGCGCGGTCATCGGCCGCGACGGCACCACCTTCACCGGGTTCGGACGCGTCCCGACCGACGCCGACGGCCACTACGCCGTCCGCACCCTGCCGCCGAGCCCCGACGCGCCCTACCTCAGCGTGATCGTCTTCGCGCGCGGGCTGCTGCACCATCTCCACACCCGCGCCTACCTGCCCGGCCACCCGGACGACGCGCTGCTCGCCGGGCTCCCCGAGCACCGGCGGGCCACCCTGGTCGCCGCCGAGGAGCGGGACCGGGTGCACCGCTTCGACATCAGGCTCCAGGGGGACGACACCGAGGAGACGGTCTTCCTTGAGTTCCGCTGACACCACCGCCCACGAGGCGTCCGACGTCGGACTGCTGTCCCCCGGCTGGGCCGGCTCGCCCGTGGCGGCGGCGACCGGCGACCGCGCCTTCCTCCAGGCCATGCTGGACGCCGAGGTGGCACTCGCCGACGCCCTGGGCGCACCGGAGTCCGTACGGCGCGAGATCGGGGCGGCGGCGCGCGCCGACCGCTTCGACCTGCGCGCCCTCGCCGAGCGGGCGCGCGCGGGCGGCAACCCGGTGATCCCCCTCGTCGCCGACCTCCGGGCGGCGGTGAACGACGAGGCGGCCGCCTGGGTGCACCGGGGCGCCACCAGCCAGGACATCCTGGACACCGCGCTCATGCTGGTCTCCCACCGCGCCCGAGCGCTCCTCCTCGCCGACCTCGACACCACGGCCGAGGCCCTGGCGCGGCTCGCCACGGCGCACCGGAGCACCCCCATGCCGGGCCGTACGCTCACCCAGCACGCCGTGCCGACCTCGTTCGGCCTCAAGGCGGCCGGCTGGCGCCATCTGGTCCTGGACGCCAGAGACCGCCTCGCCTCGCTCGTCCTGCCCGCGCAGCTGGGCGGGGCGGCCGGCACGCTCGCCGCTCTCGACAGCCGTGTCGACCTGCTCGCCGCCTACGCCGCCCGCACCGGCCTCGCCGAACCCCTGCTTCCCTGGCATGTGCTGCGCACGCCGGTCGCCGAGCTGGGCACGGCCCTGGCCCTGGCCGGCGGCGCGCTGGGCAAGCTCGCGGCCGACGTACTGCTCCTCTCCCGCACCGAGACCGCTGAGGTGAGCGAGGGCACGGGCGGCGGTTCCAGCGCGATGCCGCACAAGGCCAACCCGGTCCGGGCCACCCTGATCGCCGCCGCGGCACGCCGCCTTCCGCAGCACGCCGCGGTGCTGCTGTCGTCGCTCGCGGCCGAGGACGAGCGCCCCGCCGGGGCCTGGCACGCCGAGTGGCAGACGGTCCGCGACGCGCTGCGCCTGGCGGGCGGCGCCGCCCGGGACGCGGCCGAACTCACCGCGGGGCTGCGGGTCCACCAAGAGGCCATGCGCGCCGGCCTGGATCTGACCGAGGGCCTGATCGTCTCCGAACGGCTGGTGGCGGCCCTCGCGGAGTCCGTCGGCCGGCCCCGGGCACGGCAGCTGCTCACGGACGCCGCACGCGACGCCGCGACCGGCCCGCGGCCGCTGGCGGACGTCCTGGCGGCCCTGCCCGCCGTACGGGACGCGCTCGGCCCGGACCGGCTGCACGACCTGCTGGACCCCACACGGTACCTGGGCGCCGCGCCGGAACTGACGGACCGTGCGCTGGAGCGTACGGCACACCCCCACAAGGAGAGCTGATGCCTCTTCTGCACCATGTCGTCGAGGGCCGCCCCGACGCGCCCCCACTCCTCCTCGGCCCGTCGCTCGGCACCAGCCTCCGGCTGTGGGAGGCGCAGGTGCCGGTGCTGGCCCGCGGCCGGCGGGTCGTCCGGTACGACCTTCCCGGGCACGGCGGCTCCCCGGCGTCCCTGCTGCGGGAGAACTCCGTCGCCGCGCTCGGCGGCCTCGTCCTGGACCTGGCGGACGCGCTCGGCGTGGACCGGTTCGCGTACGCCGGGGTGTCCCTGGGCGGCGCGGTCGGCGCCTGGCTCGCCGTCCACCACCCCGAGCGCGTCGCGCAGCTGGCCCTGGTGTGCACCTCGGCCCGCTTCGGCGAGCCAGCCGCCTGGCGCGAGCGGGCCGCACGCGTCCGCTCCGAGGGCGTGGCGTGGCTCGCCGACTCGGCTCCGGCCCGCTGGTTCGCGCCCGGGTTCGAGGGCACGGAAGCCACCCGGGCGCTGGTCGCCGACCAGCGGGCCGCCTCGCCCGCCGGTTACGCCGCGTGCTGCGACGCCCTGGCCTCGTACGACCTCGGTGACCGGCTCGACCGGATCACCGCCCCCACCCTGGTGATCGCCGGCCGGCAGGACGCGGCCACACCGCCCGCGCATGCGCGCCGGCTCGCCGACGGCATCGCCCGGTCCACCCTCCTGGAGATCGACGGCGCCGGCCACCTGGCGCCGGCCGAGCAGCCGGCCCGGGTGCTGACGGCGCTGACGGGCCACTTCGGCATCACCGAGCACGGGGACGGGACGGCCGTACGGCGTGCGGTGCTCGGTGAGCAGCATGTGGCGCGGGCCACCGGTGCCACCACCGCCTTCACCGCCCCCTTCCAGGACTTCATCACCCGCTACGCCTGGGCGGACATCTGGACCCGGCCCGGTCTGGACCGCCGGACCCGGAGCTGCATCACCCTCACCGCCCTGGTCGCCCGCGGGCACTACGAGGAACTGGCCCTGCACGTCCGGGCGGCCCGCAGGAACGGCCTCACGGTCGCCGAGATCCAGGAGGTGCTGCTGCACAGCGCGGTGTACTGCGGTGTGCCCGCCGCCAACCAGGCCTTCGCCGTCGCCGACCGCGTCCTCGCCGAACTCGACGTACTCGACGAAGAGAGCGCCCCATGACGATCCCCTCCCACACCACGGTCGCCGTCGTCGGCGGCGGCCCGGCGGGGCTGCTGCTCGCCCGGCTGCTGCACCGGGCCGGCGTCGACTGCGTGGTCCTGGAGTCCCGGGACCGTGCCTACGTCGAGCAGCGGCAGCGCGCCGGCATCCTCGAGCAGGGCACGGTCGACGCCCTGCGCGACTGCGGCGCGGCCGGGCGGCTGGACCGCGAAGGCCTGGTGCACGACGGCGTGGAACTGCGCTGGGGGCGCCGCGGCCACCGGATCGACTTCCCGTCGCTCACCGGTGGCCGCCGGGTCTGGGTGTACGCCCAGACCGAGGTCGTCAAGGACCTGATCGCCCTCCAACTGGCCGACGGGGCACCCCTGTTGTTCGAGGCCGAGGTCAGCGCGGTGACCGGAGCGGACACCGGGCGGCCCGTCGTCCACTACACCCACGAGGGCGTCGCGCGGACCCTGGACTGCGCGTACGTGGTGGGCTGCGACGGGTTCCACGGTGTCGTCCGCAAGGCGATACCCGAAGGGGCACTGCGGACCTGTGAGCGGGTCTACCCGTACTCGTGGTTCGGCATCCTCGCCGACGCACCGCCGGCCTGCGACGAGCTGGTCTACGCCCACTCGCCGCGCGGCTTCGCCCTGCACAGCATGCGCTCGCCCTCGGTGAGCCGGCTCTACCTCCAGGTCCCGAACGGCACCGATCCCGCCGCCTGGAGCGACGAGCAGATCTGGGACGAGCTGGAGGAGCGCTTCGCAGTCGACGGGCCGTGGCGTCTCAACCGCGGCCCCATCACCCAGCGTGCCGTCCTGCCGCTGCGCAGCCATGTCACGGAGCCGATGCGCTGGGGCCGCATCTTCCTGGCCGGCGACGCCGCGCACATCGTCCCCCCGACCGGCGCCAAGGGCCTCAACCTCGCCGCCGCCGACGTCGTCGTGCTCGCCCGCGCCTTCACCGACTGGGCCGCCACCGGCACGACGGCCGCGCTCGACGCCTACTCGGACACCTGCCTCCGGCGGGTCTGGCGGGCGGAGCACTTCTCCTGGTTCATGACGACGACGATGCACACGGCCCCGGACCAGAACCCGTTCGACACCAAGCTGCAACTCGCCCAGCTCGACCGGATCGCCACCTCCCCGCACGCGGCGGCGGAACTGGCGGAGAACTACGCGGGTCTCCCGGTGGCCTGACCCGCCCCGGGCGGCACCGGCTGTCCGGGCCGGCTACGCGGACGGCGTGCGGGTGCGCTCTGCCATCGCTCTCCAGAAGCGGCGCAGTTTGCGGTTGCTCATCCCCTGCCAGCCCGCTCGCTTGCGTCGAGGTATCAGGCCGGACACCAGTGACTGTTGCTGCCGACAGAAGGGCTCACGCAGTTCCGCGGCCGGCTGCTCCCCCTTCGCGGGGTAGGGGCACAGCTCGAACTTGCAACCGCGCAGGCAGCATGTGCCGGGCGCGGCCTTACCCGGCATGCCGACCGTTCGCTCGGGATGGAGAACCGTCCGATCCGATGTGAGGCAGGGCGGCAGTTCCGTCCGGTTGGTCCGCTGCAGGCGGTCGTCGACCGAGACTCCGTCCCGTTCCGTGAGGTTGAGCAGCAGCAGTACGTCGGCGATGAGTTGCTGGGCCCGGGGGTGCAGCGTGCTCCAACCCACGGACGGGGGGATCCACAGGTTGTGTTTGCGATAGTCCGTCGGATCCGCCGGACTTGAGCCGATCTTCAGAGTGGCCCCCGTCTCGTCGATCCAGATGTACCGCTCCGGATGCCCGGTCTGGAGTGCCAGTGCCGCGAGGTCCCCGGCCTCGGCGACGAAGGGGTGCAGCCGCTTTCCCCCCTTCACCGTCAGTTCGTCGGCGGGCCGGTCACCGGGGGCCTGCGCGGAGCCGGCCATGCTCAGCCAGCGTTCCACGGCCCGAAGCGGCTCGGCCCCAAGCCGGCTCCCGTCTTCCTCGCTGTCGGGGCCGTCGCCGCTGTCGCGAAGCTCCCACAGACACAGCGCGTGGATGAGCGTGAGCTGCGAGTACCAGTAGCGTGCGTGCGTGAGCATGCGTTCCGCCTGCTCGATCAGGAACTCGCGGGTCTCGTTGGAGGTCGCGGGGTGCCGCCTGCGGCGGTTCGCGGCCCCCTTGAACCCCTGAGCGAGAGCGATCTCCAGAGATATGGGAAGGTCGGCCCGTCCGGTCGCGGAGTTGGGGACCAGGTGCCGCAGCCAGAGATCCATACGTTCCCTGGCCACACTCCTGCGGTCGACGCCCACGGAACCCACCACCATGGGAACCAGCCACGCCCTGGTGACGAACTGGCGCCAGATCTCGACCGCGTCGGTCGGCTTCTCCGTCTGCTGCCGGGCCGGAGGGCTGAGCTTCTTCTCGCGTTCCAGGCCCTCCCAGTATTTCTGGTCGGCCATGGCCTTTCTGTACTGCTCCCAGGGATCGTCGGTTTCGGAGTCCGGGTCCTCCCTCTTCTTCGGCCAGGGAAAGAGCTGGCGCACGGCGTCGAACGCGTGGTCGCCTCCCGCGCCCATCTCCTGGGCGATAGCGAGCCTGACGGGATAGCTGGGCTCTTTCCAGCTGATCCTCATCAGATCGCTGTAAGCCGGTTTCTCCCATGCCTGGGAATCCGCACCCTTGGCTGCCTCGTCCAGTCGGCGCGCCGCCTCGCCGAAGCGCTGCACGAGCCTCAGCTTCGCGTCGTCGAGCGTCCTCGCGTCGCCGCCCTTGAGTTCGGGCCAGCGCTCCCGAACTCTTCGCGCGATATCCGCGTGAGCCGAGTCGCCGATCTTACCGGTGTCGATCTCCAGTGCCGCCGCGTACAGCTCGAACGCCTTCTCGTCCTCGCGGCCTTCGGCAGCCTTGAGGAGCAGGTCCACAGTGGACCGCTGCGGCGCCTCCCCGTTGTGCCGCGAACGCATGATCAATGCGATGAGGAGTTCACGAGCCGGGTCGGCCAGTGCCTCCTTGAGAACGGAATCGGAATTCTCCTGGACAGCGTCGAGGAAACTGGAGCCGAGATATGCCTGGAGAATACTGTGCGGAAACCTCACCTTGTGGCTGTACGCCTCCACCAGGCCAAGCTGATCCCCTTGCGCCGCAAATCGCGACAAGGTAGCTCGCCAGCACCCCTCCGAGGCGTCACGCCCCGGCAGGCCGCCGACCCGCTTTCTCAATTCGTTGACGATCGCCGGATAGCGAATCTCCGGATACCGCCAGCCTCTCTTTTTGCCGCTCCAGTTGACCAGCTGGGCGAAATTGACCTCCTGCCGGTCCCGGAGCAGACCGATACACGCCATGGCCGAGATGACCTCGACGGTTCTCACCCGCTGCTCGTGCGGGATGTCGAAGCGCTCGCGCAGATGGCCACGGACCAGGGCGTCGACCCATGACCGCAGCAGCCGCAGCCGGATCCCCGCGCGGTCACCGCCCCGCGTGTCCATCTCCCCCCGGTCGCGGGCACCCTCGTAGTGCTCGAGCAGTTGGCGCTGTTTGAGCTGACGGGCGACCTGCAAATACAGGGGTGACTCCGCGACGGCGGCCGTCTCCACGATCCAGTCCAGCCGCCGGCCCTCGGCACCGGAGTTCTGCTGCCCCAGGTAGGTGAGCGCGGCCTCGTCGCTGAGCGGCTCCAGATCGATCACGGCCGCCCGTGTGCCTTCGACCGCGGCATGCGGGCGGGAGGCGATCACCAGGGGAATCCCCTGCTGCTCCGCTCGTTCGATGGCGTAGCGGATCAGTCCGTCCCGCTCCGCCTGGCGATCGTCGTCACTGAACGCCTCTTCCAGTCCGTCCGCGATGACGACAACCTTGTCGTCCATGCAGAGCTGTCGCCAGATGCGTTCGGCCTGTGCCCTGGAAATCACCCCTGGGTCCACCAGGTCGCAGAACCGCTTTTTGGCCATTTCGCTGAAATTCAGCTCGCTACCGTCGAGGTCGACTCTCCGCAGATGGATGGGAACGGGGAGCACTCCCTTTTTGGCCAGTACCTGCGTCAGCTGCACGAGTACCGCCGTCTTTCCGCTGCCGACTCCGCCGACGAGCAGATACGGCCGACGCCAGCGACGGTTGCGAAGGGCCTGGGCCATCACCGAGCACAGTTCTTCCCGGCCGACGACCTCGTCGACGATCGTCCCCGCCGTCGGTACCAGTTTCCGCGGGGTCTTCCTGGCGATGCGACGCACCCGATGGATCGTCTTGACATATCGCAGAGTGAGAAACGTTGCGAGACTCAGGGCAAAGGCGAGAAATGGCGTGGCGAAACTGATGACGACACCACAGGACTCAGTCTTATGTTCACAGCGATGGTCAACAGCACCGGGTTGGTTGTTGACGATCGCATAGATGGCCCACGCCAGCCAGCCCAAAAACAGAACTGCGGCACAGTAGGACAATATCCTGATATATGTCGCGGGCGTCCTCCGCAGACGCCAACGCCGGGCGAGCGGGACCCTGCGCTTGGCTTCCCGTTTAATTCGAAACATTCTCGATCTCTGGGGCCAGTAAGTGCCCACCCGAGACCAGAACCGTTTCCCGTGCAGACGGAGCGACTCGTTCGCCGGCCGGTACTTCCCTTCAGGGCGCCGGATGATCTGACTCATCTTGGCCTTCCCTCGGTGACCCGACTGGGTTGGTGCCAGGAACCAGGCTACGCGGTCCGGGATGACCCCGCACCTCGCCGTCGGTGCGGACGCACACCCGCAAACCTTCCGTATATAGGAAAATCACACTGACCATCACTTCATGAGTATGCACCCTGCAACCAACGTGGCCCGGAAAGATCAAGAGCACTCGCATGAGTGAAACAGTCCGCACCATTTGGCTTCGACACACATGACTCGACTACGGTGATGGAAGAGCGGGTGCTGGGCCCCATCGACAAGAATTTCCGGCCCAGCCAGGGAACCCCGAAATCTGGAAATGGGTGCTTCCTTCCGCCCATCTGTGTGCTGCTTCGGTGTTCGCAGCACCCGGGCTCCCTGTCATACGTATGCGTAGAGAGGATGGAGCATCATGCCGCCCGTAGTACCGCCCTTCCTGGTCGGCCTCATCGCCGCGCCACTGGCCAAGCGTCTCCTCAAGCCGCTGGTGCGCGGCGTCGTCAAGACCTCCGTCGGCCTCGTCCTCGAGGTGAAGAAGGCGACCCTCGAGGCCGGGGAGAACATCCACGACCTGGCCGCCGAGGTGGCCGCCGAGATGATGGCGGCGCAGATCGCCGCCGGTGACGTCGACGCCGGTTCCGGTGACGGTCGGCAGGCCGCCGTCGAAAGCACCGCCCCGAAGAGCGAGAAGGACGAGGCCGCCGCCCGGGCCGAGGGCGAGGCGAGGGCTCCGAAGATCCGCGCGACCGCCGGCGCGGGCGCCGGCGCCGGCGCCGGCAAGACGCGCTGACGGTTCGGCGGTCCGGGCCGCTGCTCGGGTGCAGAAAAATGCACCCGAGCGGTGGTCGGTCCCGAATCCGCTGGTCGCATCGCTTTTCCCCAGAATTACCACTCTGCCGCATGAATGCGTCGTGCACGTGACGGATTCTGCAACCTCCGCAAACAGGGGATCGTACACATGACATCTCTGCTGGGTGCCGCAGCCGGATATCACCCCTTGGATGTGGACGTGCGCCCGCGTTCGGTCATTCCGGGCCGCCAGCGCTGGGACGTCAGGCCCGTTCTCGGGCGGCCACGGGCGGCCGACGTCCTCGCCGCGACCCTGCGACGCCTTCCCGGCATCACGGAAGCGAAGGCCAGTCCGGTCACCGGCGGCGTCCTCGTCCGGCACGACGCCCGGCTAAGGGCGACGGACGTCGGCCGGCTCGTCCGCAGAGCCGTCACCCTGGTCCTGGAGGGACAGGCCGGTGCCGGGGGCCCGGCGCCGGCCGGACCCGCCGCCGAGTCGGCCCCGCGCGCGGAGCGCGGTGTCGTGGGTCCCGTGCTCGCCGTCGGGGGCGGGGTGGCGGCCGGTGTCGCCCTGCTCCGCGGGTCGGCGCTGAGCAAGCAGCTGGTCGCGCTGGGCGGAGTCGCGGCGGCGACCGCGGCCGTCGTCCGGAAGGCCTGGCGCAGTACGGCCGAAGCGACCCGTGACCTGCCCGGAGCGGACACCGGGCCACACCCCCTGCTGGAGATCGTCGGACCGCACCGCGGGCGGCTCTACCGCGCCTCCGCGCTGTCGGTCGCCTGTCAGGTCTCGGAGATGGCACTCGGCACCTTCCTCGGCTGGACCGCACTGGTCCTCATCAAGGGCGAGGCCGCACCGCTCGTCCGCTTCGGGCTGACGACCGCGTCCGCCCAACTGTGGGGCCTGGCAGGGCTGGTGACCGCCGCCTGTGCCGCCGTGGCGGGCCTGTCGTACGCCTCGAACCTCCAGTGGCGCCGGCTCGGCCAGGACATCGAGCACGACTGGCGCAACCGGACGTACGCCCATGTGCAGCACCTCGAACTGCGGCACCTGGAGGGCGAGCGGACCAGCCGGATCGCCGGCGCGCTCACCGACGACGTCCGCCAGCTGGGCACCTTCTTCGCCACCTCGGCCAACGACGTGCTGCAACTGGGCACCAGCGTGGCCCTCCTGGTGCCGGTGTTCCTGCTGCTGGCCCCGCAGATCGCCTGGATCGCGTTCCTGCCCATCCCGGTCATCGCCTGGCTGTCGTTCCACTACCAGGACAAGGTCACGCACGACTACGCCGTCTCCGGCGAGCGCCGCGCCAGACTGCACAGCCAGTTGGTGAACACGCTGGAGGCCGGCGCCACCGTCAAGAGCTTCTGCACCGAGGACTACGAGGCCGAGCGCATCGACCGGCTGAGCGGCGAGGCCCGGCAGAGCAACGAGCAGACCGACCGGAGCACCATCCGCCACGCCGAGATCGTGCGGGTCTGCACCACCGGCTCGATGGCCGGGACCCTGCTGATCGGCGGCCGGTCGGTACTCAACGGCAGCCTGCCGTTCGAGGTGTTCAGCCCGCTGATCGGACTGCCCCAGATGGTGCTGCTGCGGATGAACCGGCTCGGCGGCATCGTCGACCAGTACCAGCGCACGATCACCGCCTACGACCGGGTCCGGCAGCTGCGCGCCCTGCCCGCCGAGACCGACGGCACCGGCGGACCGCTCGACGTCGAAACGGTGCGCGGGGAGGTCGTCCTGGACAACGTCACCTTCGCCTACCCCGGCCGGCCGCCGGCGCTGGAGGATCTCTCGCTGACCATCCCCGCCGGTCAGGTCACCGCCCTCGTCGGCGCCACCGGCTCCGGCAAGACGACCATCGCCAAACTGCTGATGCGCTTCCAGGACACGGAGTTCGGCAGCGTGCTGCTCGACGGGCGGGACGTGCGCGACCTGCCCCGGCACGACCTGCGCCACGCGATCGGCTTCGTCGCCCAGGACCCCTTCCTCTTCGACGGCACCATCGCCGACAACATCCGCTACGGCAGCTTCGACGCCTCGGACAAGGCCGTGGTCGAAGCGGCGATGCTGGCCGAGGCACACCCCTTCGTCGCGACCCTGCCGCACGGCTACGACACCGTGATCGGCGAACGCGGCGCCGCACTCTCCGGCGGTCAGCGGCAGCGCATCGCCCTGGCCCGCGCGATCCTCAAGGACGCGCCGGTCGTGATCCTCGACGAAGCCACCTCCGCCGTGGACAACGAGACCGAGGCCGCCATCCAGCGCGCGCTCCGCGGCTTCGCGGCCGGCCGGACCATGGTGATCATCGCCCACCGGCTCTCCACCGTGCGGCACGCCGACCGGATCTACGTCATGGACAAGGGCGGAGTCGTGGCCGAACAGGGCACCCACGACGAACTCCTCGCCCAGCACGGACTCTACGCATCCCTCTGGCAGCTCCAGGCCGGCGAACTCGCCGGCTGACCCCACCTGCCGCACCACCCCCCGAACGCCGGCCGCGTGACATCACCGCGGCCGGCGTGTCCCGGCGCGCCCAGCGACCCCGCCGCCCACATCTCTGGAGGTACCCCCATGTCCCGTCGCGACGGCGACGTCCTTCCCCTGACGGCGGCCCAGCGTGAGATCTGGCTCGCCGAGCAGCGCGCGCGGACAGCGCTCGAGGCCTACCGCATCGGGGATTATCTGGAGGTCCACGGCCCGGTCGACGGGGAACTCCTGGAGACCGTGCTGCGCCGGGTGGTCGACGAGATCGACGCCCTGCACGTGAGTTTCGTCGACGACGGGCAGGAGCCGCGGCAGATCGTCCGCGGGACATGGGACTGGCGGCCGGCCCTGCTCGACCTGAGCGCGGAGCTCGACCCCCGGGCGGCGGCCCTGGCATGGATGGCCCGGGACCGGATGCGTCCGCTCGACCTCGCCCGCGATCCGCTCTTCAGCTTCGCGCTGATCAGCCTCTCGCCGACGCACCACCTCATCTACCAGAACTACCACCACCTGGTCATGGACGGGTTCGGCCTCTCCCTCGTCCGGCGCCGGACGACCCGGATGTACGCGGCGCTGGCCGGCGGCGGCCCGGTTCCGCGGTCGCCGTTCGGCTCGCTGGACGACCTGATCCGCAGTGACGCCGGCTACCGCGCCTCCGAGCAGTTCGGCTCCGACCGGTCGTACTGGACGGAGCGGCTCGCCGACCGGCCGGAACCGGCCCGGCTCACCGGCCGGACCCCCCGTAGTGGGAGCGACCCGCGCGGCCCGGTGGAACCGGCGGTGCTCCGGGTGGACACACTGCGCGCGGCGGCGGCGGAGACCGAAGTGCACTGGTCCCGCCCGCTGACCGCGGCGGCGGCCCTCTACGCACACCGGCTCACCGGAGACCGGGAGGTGCTGATCGGCTTTCCCGTCACCGGGCGCGAGGGAGCCGAACGGGCCCTGCTCACCACGCCCGGCGCGGTGGCGAACGTGGTGCCGCTGCGCCTGCCGGTGCGACCGGAGACACGGTGGCACGACCTCGTCACCGAGGTGGCGGAAGCAGCCGACGGGGCCTTCGCGCACCAGCGCTACCGCAGCGAGGACCTGTTCCGGGACCTCGGCGGCAGCGGCACGGCGTTCCCGCTGGTCGTCAACATCCTGGTCTTCGACTCCGCTCCGGCCTTCGCCGGACACCCCGCCACGCTGCACTATCTGCTCCCGGACCCGGCCACCGGGCTCGCCCTCTGGATCACCGGCCGGCGCGGGGCCGCCGAGGTCCAGGTCGAGCTGAAGGGCGCGCCCGACGCCTGGAGCGACGACGAACTCGCCGAGCACCAGGCGCGGTTGACCGCGCTGCTGGACGCCGTCGCGGCCTGCGACCCGCGGGAGCCGGTCGGCCGGATCGGCCTGCTGTCCGCCGAGGAGCGCGACGAGCTGTCCGCCTGGGGTACCGGTCGGGTGGCGCCGGCCCGTGCCGGGAGCCTGCCGGAGGCGCTCCGGGCGCAGGTGCGGGCGGTTCCGGACGCGGTCGCGGTGGTGGGGCCGGACGCGTCGCTGACGTATGCGGAGCTGGACGCGCGGGCGAACCGGCTGGCGCACGCCCTGATCGCCCGCGGGGCCGGGCCGGAGCAGCTGGTCGCCGTGGCCCTGCCGCGCTCGGCGGAACTGGTGGTGGCCGTCCTCGCGGTCCTCAAGTCCGGTGCCGCCTGCGTTCCCGTCGATCCGGAGTACCCCGCCGCCCGGATCGGGTACATGCTCGACGACGCCCGCCCGGTCCTGGTGGTGACGGACTCCCGCACCCGGGACCGGCTGCCCGAGGCCGGTTCCACCGAACCTCTGGTGCTCGATGACCCGCGGACCGCGGCACTGCTGGCGGGTTGCCCGGCGACGGACCCGGACGTGGCCGTCGCACCGGAGCATCCGGCCTACGTCATCTACACCTCCGGCTCCACCGGGCGGCCCAAGGGCGTGCTGCCGACGCACGGGGGCCTGCTCAACCTGTTCGCCGGCCAGCAGCGGGCGCTGTACCCGCCCCTGGTCGGGAAGCGGGACCGGCTGCGCGTGGCGCTCACCACGTCGGTGTCCTTCGACGCGTCCTGGAACCAGCTGCTCAGTCTGTTCGCGGGCCATGAGCTGCACGTCCTGGACCACGCGACCTGGACCGACCCGGAGGCCTTCGTCGACTACGCCAGGCGCTGCCGCCTCGACTTCGTCGAGGCCACCCCGTCGTACCTCCATGTTCTGGTCGCCCAGGGGCTGCTGGACGATCGGCAGGCGCGGCCCGCGCTGGTCGCGGCGGGCGGGGAGGCCGTCCCGCAGCAGCTGTGGGAGCGGCTGCGCGCGGCCGACGGGGTGTCCTGCGTCAACTTCTACGGGCCGTCCGAGTGCACGGTGAACGCGTCCGTCGCGCCGCTGGGGTCGAGCCGGCGTCCGGTGATCGGCCGGCCGGTCGACAACACCCGGATGTACGTCCTGGACAGCGCGTTGCAGCCGCTGCCCGCGGGTGTGGCGGGTGAGCTGTACATCGCCGGCGCGGGCCTGGCCCGGGGCTACCTGAACCGGCCCGGGCTGACCGCCGGACGCTTCCTGGCGGACCCGTTCGGGCCGGCCGGCGCGCGGATGTACCGCACAGGTGACCTGGTGCGGTGGGGGCCGGACGGGAACCTGGAGTTCCTCGGCCGCACCGATGACCAGGTCAAGGTCCGGGGTTTCCGGATCGAACTCGGCGAGATCGAGACCGTGCTGCTCGATCACCCGCAGATCGTCCAGGCCGCGGTCGTGGTGCCCAGCGGGGAGGACGCCCGGCTGGTCGCCTACTGCGTGCCGGCGGCCGGTGCCACGGTGGCCGTACCCGCGCTCCGGGAGCACCTGCGCGAACGGCTGCCGGAGTACCTGGTGCCGGGCGCGTTCGTGCTGCTGGACGCGCTGCCGCTGACGCCGAACCGCAAGCTCGACCGGCGGGCGCTGCCGGCCCCCGGGCAGTCCGCGGGCGTACCGGGCCGCGCTCCGCGCACGGCGACCGAACACCTGCTGGCCAGGTTGTTCGCCGAGGTGCTGGGGGTCGCCGAGGCCGGGCCGGACGACAGCTTCTTCGACCTCGGCGGGCATTCGCTGCTGGCCACCCGGCTGGTCGCCAGGGTGCGGTCGGTGCTGGGCGTGGAGCTGCGGCTGAGCGACCTGTTCGACGCGCCGACGGTGGCGGAACTGGCGGCGGCGGTGGACGTGGCGGGCCGGGCGCGGCCGGCGCTGGGGCCGTGCGAGCGGCCCGAGCCGGTCCCGCTGTCCTTCGCGCAGCGCCGGTTGTGGTTCCTGCACCGCATGGAGGGCCCGAGCGCCACGTACAACATCCCGTTGGCGCTGCGGCTGTCCGGCCGCCTCGACCAGCGGGCCCTGGACGCCGCCCTGGCGGACGTGGTCGAGCGGCACGAGAGTCTGCGCACCGTCTTCCCGGTGGTCGACGGCGTGCCCTGCCAGCGGGTGCTGGACGCCGACCGGGCCCGGCCGCGGCTGCGGGTGACCGAGGCCGGCGCGGGCGACCTGCCGGACCGGCTGGCACAGGCGGCCCGGCACGGCTTCGACCTCTCCACGGAGCCGCCGCTGCACGCGGAGCTGTTCCAGCTGGGCGCCGACGAGCACGTACTGCTGCTGGTGGTGCACCACATCGCCGGTGACGGCTGGTCGATGGGGCCGCTCTCGCGGGACCTGACCACCGCCTACGCGGCCCGTTGCGAGGGCGCGAAGCCGGAGTGGTCCCCACTGCCGGTCCAGTACGCCGACTACACCCTCTGGCAGCGGGAGCTGCTCGGGGACGGCTCCGACCCGGACAGCCTGCTGGGTGCTCAACTGGCGTACTGGAAGGAGCGGTTGGCGGGGCTTCCCGAGCAGGTCGAGCTGCCCTTCGACCGGCCCCGGCCGACGGCGATGTCCTACCGGGGCGCCCATCTGCCGGTGCGGATCGACGCCGAACTGCACCAGGGGCTGCGGGCGCTCGCCCGCGACGGCGGGGCCAGCCTCTTCATGGTGCTCCAGGCCGGGCTGGCCGCCCTGCTGGGCAAGCTCGGCGCGGGCGACGACATCCCGATCGGCACGCCGATCGCCGGGCGCACCGACGAGGCCGTGGACGAGTTGGTCGGCTTCTTCGTCAACACCCTGGTGCTGCGCACCGACCTGTCCGGCGACCCGTCGTTCACCGAGCTGCTGGGCCGGGTGCGCGCCGGCGCGCTGGCCGCGTACGGCCATCAGGACGTGCCGTTCGAGCACCTCGTGGAGGCGTTGAACCCGGCCCGGTCGCTGGCCCACCACCCCCTGTTCCAGACCATGCTCGCGTTGCAGAACGCGCCGCTCGGCACGTTCGACCTGCCGCGGCTGCGGGTGGCGGCCGATCTGGTGCACACCGGGACGGCCAAGTGCGACCTGACCTTCATGCTGACGGAGGAGCCCGGCACGGACGGGCTGTCGGGCCTGGTGGAGTACAGCACCGACCTGTTCGACGCGGCGACCGTGGAGGGGATCGTCGAGCGGTGGCTGCGGCTGCTGCGCGCCGTGGTGGCCGACCCCGGCCGGCGGATCGGCCAGGTGGACGTGGTGTCCGCCGACGAGCTCCGCGCGCTGGTGCCGGCCGCCGTCGGCCGGAGCGGAGAGCTGCCGGACAGCAGCATCCCCGCGCTCTTCGCGCGGCAGGTACGGGCGAACCCGGCGGCGGTCGCCGTGGTGAGCCCCGAAGCCACGCTGACGTACGGCGAGTTGAACGCCCGGGCCAACCGGCTCGCGCACCGGCTGATCGCCCGCGGGGTGGGGCCGGAGCAGCTGGTCGCGCTGGCCCTGCCGCGCTCGGCCGAGCTGGTGGTCGCGGTCCTCGCGGTCCTCAAGGCGGGCGCCGCCTATGTGCCGGTGGACCCGGAGTATCCCGCCGCCCGGATCGCCTATCTGCTGCGGGACGCCCGGCCGTCGCTGCTCGTGACGACGGGCCGGATCGGCGGGCTGCCGGGTGCGGAGACGGTGGAGCGGCTCCTGCTGGACGACGCCGGGCCGAGCGGGCTGCCGGACACCGACCCGGAGGTTCCCCTCGACCCGGGCCATCCCGCCTATGTCATCTACACCTCCGGGTCCACCGGCGCCCCCAAGGGTGTCGTGGTCCCGCACCGCAACGTGGTCCGGCTGTTCGGCACCACCGAGGAGCTGTTCGGCTTCTCCGCCGAGGACGTGTGGACCCTCTTCCACTCCTACGCCTTCGACTTCTCGGTGTGGGAGCTGTGGGGCCCGCTGCTGTACGGCGGCCGACTGGTGGTCGTGGACCACGAGACCAGCCGCTCGCCACACCGGTTCCTGGAGCTGCTCGCCCGTGAGCGGGTGACGGTGCTCAACCAGACGCCGTCCGCCTTCTACCAGCTGATGCAGGCGGACGCGGAGGCGCCGGGGACCAGCCGTTCGCTGGCCCTGCGCACGGTGGTGTTCGGCGGCGAGGCGCTGGAGCACACCCGGCTGGCGAGCTGGTACGAGCGGCACCCGGACGACGCTCCGCTGCTGGTCAACATGTACGGCATCACCGAGACCACGGTGCATGTGACCCACGCGGCGCTGGACGGGTCCGGTACCGTCGCCGGCCGGATCGGTACGGCCCTCCCGGACCTGCGCACCTATGTGCTGGACGCCCGTCTGCGGCCGGTGCCCCCAGGGGTGCCCGGCGAGCTGTACGTCGCGGGCGCCGGGCTGGCGCGCGGCTACCTGAACCGGCCCGGGCTGACCGCCGGGCGCTTCGTGGCCGACCCGTTCGGGCCGGCCGGTGCGCGCATGTACCGCAGCGGCGATGTCGTACGCCGGTCCGCGGACGGCGGCCTGCGGTTCGTGGGCCGGGCCGACGACCAGGTGAAGGTCCGCGGCTTCCGGATCGAACTCGGTGAGATCGAGGCGGCGCTCGCGGCGCATTCCGGCGTCGCCCAGGTCGCCGTCCTGGCGCGGAAGGACCGGGCCGACGACACCCGGCTGGTCGCCTACCTGGTGCCGGCCGCCGGTGCCGCCCCGCGCCCGGCCGAACTGCGCGAGCATCTGCGGGCGCAGCTGCCGGAGTACATGGTGCCGGCCGCGTTCGTCACGCTGGAGAGCCTGCCGCTGACGGCCAACGGCAAGCTGGACCGGCGGGCGCTGCCCGAGCCGGAGTCGGCTCCGGTGACCACCGGCCGGGCTCCGCGGACGCCGCAGGAGCAGGTCCTGTGCGACCTGTTCGCGGAGGTGCTCGGGGTGGCCGAGGCCGGTGTCGAGGACAGCTTCTTCGACCTCGGCGGGCACTCGCTGCTGGCGACCCGGCTGGCCGCCCGGGTCCGGGCGACCCTGGGGGTGGAGCTGGAGCTGCGCACCCTGTTCGAGACCCCGACCCCGGCCGGGGTGGCCGCCGCGCTGGCGGGGGCCGGCCGGGCGCAGTCGGCGCTGGTGCCCCGGCCGCGATCCGAGCGGGTGCCGCTGTCGTTCGCGCAGCGCCGGCTCTGGTTCCTGCACCAGCTGGACGGTGCGGGCGCCAACTACCACATCTCCCTGGCGTGGCGGCTGTCCGGGAAGCTGGACCGGCCGGCCCTGGAAGCCGCCCTGGCGGATGTGGCGGGCCGGCACGAGAGTCTGCGTACCCTCTTCCCGGCGGTGGACGGGGTGCCGTACCAGCAGGTGCTGGACGTCGTGGCGGGCCGTCCGCGGCTGGACGTGTGCCGGACCGGCGAGGCGGAGCTGCCGGGCGCGCTGGCGGCGGCGCAGGCCCGTCCGTTCGACCTGGCGGCCGAAGTGCCGCTGCGCACCCAGCTGTTCGAGCTGGGGCCGGACGAGCATGTGCTCCAGCTGGTGCTCCACCACATCGCGGGTGACGGCTGGTCGCTGGGCCCGCTGACGCGGGACCTGACCGCCGCCTACGCGGCACGCTGCCGTGGCGAGGAGCCGCGGTGGGAGGAGCTGCCGGTCCAGTACGCCGACTACACGCTGTGGCAGCACCAGCTGCTCGGTGACACCGCCGACGCGGACAGCCTGCTGGCCCGTCAGGCGGACTACTGGAAGCAGCAGTTGGCCGGTCTGCCGGAACAGATCCAGCTGCCGGCCGACCGGCCCCGCCCGGCGGTCGCCTCGCACCGGGGCGGCTTTGTGCGGGCCAGGCTGGACGTGGAACTGCACCGCGGGCTGCGCGAGCTGGCCCGCGCGCACGGGACCAGTCTGTTCATGGTGCTCCAGGCCGGGCTGGCGGCGCTGCTGAGCAGGCTCGGCGCGGGCGACGACATCGCGGTCGGCAGCCCGGTCGCCGGCCGCACCGACCAGGCGCTCGACGAGCTGGTCGGCTACTTCGTCAACACGCTGGTGTTCCGTACGGACACCTCGGGCGATCCGACCTTCGCCGAGCTGCTCGGCCGGGTCCGGGACACCTCGCTGGCCGGGTACGCCCACCAGGACCTGCCGTTCGAGTACCTGGTCGAGGCCCTCAACCCGGCGCGGTCGCTGGCACACCACCCGCTGTTCCAGGTCATGCTGGTGCTCCAGAACGTGCCCCGGGCCGACTTCGCCCCACCGGGGCTGCGCGCCGACGAGGTGCAGCTGCCCACGACCACGTCCAAGTTCGACCTGGTCTTCTCGCTGTCCGAGCGGCATGCCGGGGACGGCTCCCCGGCCGGGATGGACGCGTTCGTCCAGTTCGCGAGCGACCTGTACGACCCGGCCACCGTCGACACGATGCTCGCCCGCTGGGTGCGGCTGCTGCGGGCGGCCGTCGCCGACCCGCGACAGCGGCTCGGCCGGCTGGATCTGCTGTCCGCCGAGGAGCGCCGTGCGCTGCTGCCCCCCGTCGAGGGCGGGGCGGCCACCCTGAGCCTGCCGGAGATGTTCGCGGCGCAGGTGGCGGCGACACCCGAGAACGTCGCGCTGTCCTTCGAGGGCGTGGAGACGACCTACCGTCAGCTGGACACCTGGGCGAACCGGTTCGCGCACGCGCTGATCGGCCGGGGGGTGGGTCCGGAGCAGCTCGTGGCGGTCGCACTGCCCCGGTCGACGGAGTTCGTGGTGGCCGTCCTGGGCGTGCTGAAGACGGGGGCCGCCTATCTGCCGGTCGACCCGGGCTATCCGGAGTCGCGCATCGCGTTCATGCTGGACGACGCGCGGCCGGCCGTGGTGGTCGACGACCCGGCGATGGTCGCCGACGTGTCCGGGTGGCCGGACACCGACCCCGCCGTCGCCGTGGACGCCCGGAACGCGGCCTACGTGATCTACACGTCCGGGTCGACGGGACGCCCCAAGGGCGTGATGGTGAGCCACGCGGGCCTGCGTGGGATGGTGGCCGAGCAGGTCGAGCGGCTCGGCATCGACACGGCCGCCCGGGTGCTCCAGTTCTCCTCGCCCGGCTTCGACGTCTCGCTGTGGGACCTGTGCGGGGCCCTGCTCACCGGTGCCACCCTGGTGCCGGCGTCCGCGACCGAGCCGGTCTCCGCGCTGACCGACCCGCGCCTTGCCCTCACCCATGCGACGGTGCCGCCGTCCGTGCTGGCGGCGCTGTCGCCGGACGCCGTGGCCGTGCCGACGCTGGCGGTCGCCGGTGAGGCATGCCCGCCGGAGCTGGTGGCGCGCTGGGCGCCCGGGCGCCGGATGATCAACGCGTACGGCCCCACGGAGACGACGGTCATCGCGACGATGAGCGAGCCGCTGGCACCGGGTTCGGGCGTGCCGCCGATCGGCTCGGCCGTCGCCGGGTTCCGCGCCTTCGTGCTGGACCAGCGGCTGGAGCTGGTGCCGCCGGGGGTGACCGGGGAGCTGTACGTCGCCGGGCCGGGCCTCGCGCGCGGCTATCTGAACCGGGCCGGGCTCACCGCCGGACGGTTCGTGGCCTGCCCGTTCGGTGCGGCGGGTGAGCGCATGTACCGCACCGGGGACCTGGTGCGCCGGCGCACCGACGGGCAGCTGGAATACGTCGGCCGCGCCGACGGCCAGGTGAAGGTGCGCGGGTTCCGGATCGAACTCGGCGAGATCGAGACGGCGTTGGCCGGGCACCCGCAGGTCGGCCAGGCCGCGGTGATCGCCCGGCGGGACCAGACGGAGGACGTTCGCCTGGTCGCGTACGTGGTGCCCGCCACCGGCGCCGGACTCCGGCCGGAGGAACTCCGCGCCCACCTGCGCGCTTGGCTGCCGGACTACATGGTGCCCGCCGCGTTCGTCACCCTCGACGCCCTGCCGCTGACCGCCAACGGCAAGCTCGACCGGCAGGCGCTGCCCGCGCCCGAGTTCACCGGATCACGGGCCGGCGGCGCCCCGCACACACCACAGGAGCAGGTGCTGGCCGGGCTGTTCGCCGAGGTCCTCGGCCTGACGCAGGTCGGCCTCCACGACAGCTTCTTCGACCTGGGCGGACACTCCCTGCTCGCCACCCGGCTGGTGGCCCGGGTCCGGGCGACCCTGGGCGTCGAACTGGCGCTGCACACCCTGTTCCGGAACCCGACGGTGGCCGGCCTGGCCACCGCGCTGGGCGGCGCCGACCGGGCGCGGCTCGCCCTGGTGCGGACGGAGCGGCCCGAGCGGGTGCCGCTGTCGTCCGCGCAGCGCCGGCTGTGGTTCCTGCACCAGCTGGAGGGCGCCGCACCGATCTACAACATGCCGCTGGCGTGGCGGCTCTCCGGGCCGCTGGACCGCACGGCACTTCAGCAGGCGCTGGCCGACCTCGTGGCCCGGCACGAAAGCCTGCGCACGGTCTATCCGCAGGTCGACGGGGTGCCGTACCAGGAGGTGCTGGACGCGCGGACGGTACGGCCGCAGCTGCCGGTCACCCGGGCGGACGAGACGGAGCTGCCCGGGCTGCTGGTCGCGGCGGCGGGGCGCGGATTCGACCTCGCGACCGAACCGCCGCTGCGCGCCGAGCTGTTCGAGGCGGCACCGGACGAGCACGTGCTGCTGGTGGTGGTGCACCACATCGCCGGTGACGGCTGGTCGCTGGGCCCGCTGTCGGGCGACCTGGCCACCGCGTACGCGGCGCGCTGCCGGGGCGAGGAGCCGCAGTGGGCGCCGCTGCCGGTGCAGTACGCCGACTACACCCTCTGGCAGGACCGGCTGCTGGGCGACCCGGACGACCCGGACAGCCTGTTCGCCCGCCAGGCGGCCTACTGGACTCGGGCGTTGGCGGACCTGCCGGAGCAGCTCCGGTTGCCCGCCGACCGCCACCGCCCCTCCGCTCCCTCCTACGCCGGCGGTCACCTGGCCGTCGAGATGGACGCCGACCTGCACGCCGGGCTGGTCCGGCTGGGCCGGGAGCACGGCGCCAGCGTGTACATGGTGTTGCAGGCCGCGCTGGCGGCTGTGCTGGACAAGCTCGGCGCGGGGACGGACATCCCGGTCGGCAGTCTGATCGCCGGCCGGACCGATCAGGCGCTGGACGACCTGGTCGGGTTCTTCGTCAACACCCTGGTGCTGCGCGCCGACACCAGCGGGGACCCCACCTTCGCCGAGCTGCTGGGCCGGGTCCGGGAGAACGCGCTGGCCGCGTACGCGCACCAGGACCTGCCGTTCGAGCACGTGGTCGAGGCCCTCAACCCGTCCCGGTCGCTGGCCCGTCAGCCGCTGTTCCAGGTGCTGCTCGCGCTCCAGAACGTGCCCCGCACCGAGTTCGCGCTGAGCGGTCTGGCCGCCGAGATCGTCCTGGTGCGGACGCCGACGGCCATGTTCGACCTGGGCTTCCACCTGCTGGAGCGCGGCGGTACCGGAGGACCGGCCGAGGGCATCGTCGGGCGGGTCGAGTACAGCACCGACCTGTTCGACCGCACCACGGTGGAGGCGCTGGTCGCCCGGTGGCTGCGCCTGCTGGCCTCGGTGGTCGCCGAGCCGGGCCGGCCGCTGAGCCGGATCGACGTCCTCACCGCCGAGGAACGGCACGAGCTGCTGGTCGTCCGCAACGACACCGCCCGCCCGGTCCCGGATGCCACCCTGCCGTCCCTGTTCGAGGACCAGGCGCGGGCGACCCCCGAGGCGCCGGCGGTGGTGTTCGAGGACACCGTGCTGACGTACCGGGAGCTGAACCGCCGGGCCAACCGGCTGGCGCACGCGCTGATCGCACGCGGAGTGGGGCCGGAGCAGGTCGTCGCCCTGCGGCTGCCGCGCTCGGCCGAGCTGGTGGTCGCCGTCCTCGCGGTCCTCAAGACGGGCGCCGCCTACCTGCCGGTCGACCCGGACTACCCGGCCGCCCGGATCGCGTACATGCTCCAGGACGCGCGGCCGGCCGTGGTGCTGGACGACCTCGCGGCCGTCACCCCGGCCGGGGAGCTGCCGGAGCACGACCCGGCCGTGGCCGTGGACGGGCGGCATCCCGCCTATGTCATCTACACCTCCGGGTCCACCGGCCGCCCCAAGGCCGTGGTGATGCCCGCGGCCGGGCTGCTGAACCTGCTGGCGTGGCATCACCGGGCCGTCGGCGGCGAACCGGGCACGCGCACCGCGCAGTTCACCGCGATCAGCTTCGACGTCTCGGTGCAGGAGACCCTCTCCGCGCTGCTGTACAGCAAGACCCTGGTGGTGCCGACCGAGGAGCAGCGCCGTAGCGCCGAGCTGTTCGCCCGGTGGCTGGACCGGCACCGGGTCGAGGAGCTGTTCGCGCCGAACCTGGTGGTCGAGGCGGTGGCCGAGGCCGCCGAGGAAGCCGGGCTGGAGCTGCCGCACCTGCGGCTGGTCGCACAGGCCGGCGAGGCGATGCGCCTGGGCGGTGCCGTACGCCGCTTCCAGGCCCGGCGGCCGGGCCGGGTGCTGCACAACCACTACGGCCCCGCCGAGACCCATGTGATCACCGCGTACGCGCTGCCGGCCGACCCCGCGGACTGCCCGCTGCCGGTGCCGATCGGGCGCCCAATCGCCAACTGCCGGACCTATGTGCTGGATTCGGCCCTGCGGCCGGTCGCCCCCGGTGTGACGGGTGAGCTCTACCTCGCCGGGGAGGGACTCGCCCGCGGCTATCTGAACCGGCCCGGACTGAGCGCCGGGCGGTTCGTCGCCGACCCGTACGGCCCGGCCGGCGCGCGGATGTACCGCACCGGCGACCTGGTCCGCTGGCGCGCCGGCGGCGAGCTGGAGTTCGCGGGCCGGGTCGACCACCAGGTCAAGGTCCGCGGGTTCCGGATCGAGCCGGGCGAGATCGAGGCCGAGCTGACCGCGCACCCGGGTGTCGCGCAGGTCGCGGTGCTCGCCCTGGAGGGCCGGATCGTCGCGTACGTCGTCCCCTCGGCCGGGACCGGGGCGAGCGCGGCGGCGCTCGCGGCGTACCTGCGCGACCGCGTGCCGGACTATCTGGTGCCGTCGGCGTTCGTGCTGCTGGACGCGTTGCCGCTGACGCCGAACGGGAAGCTGGACCGGGCGGCGCTGCCCGCGCCCGAGCCGGGTGCCGCCGGGGGCGGCCGCGCGCCGCGCACCCCGCAGGAGCAGATCCTGTGCGAGCTGTTCGCCGAGGTGCTGGGCGTGCCCCGGGCCGGGGTGGACGACGACTTCTTCGACCTGGGCGGGCACTCCCTGCTCGCCACCCGGCTGGTCTCGCGGGTCCGGGCGACCCTCGGTGTCGAGCTGGAGCTGCGCGCCCTGTTCCGGTCGCCGACGCCCGCCGGGCTCGCCGCCGGGCTGCACGCCGCCGGTACCGCGCGGCAGGCCCTGGTGCCGCGGCCCCGCCGCGAGCCGATGCCGCTGTCGTTCGCGCAGCGGCGGCTCTGGTTCCTCCAGCAGTTCGGGATGCCGAGCGCCACGTACCACATCCCGTTCGCGCTGCGGCTGTCCGGTGCTCTCGACCGGGAGGCGCTGAGCGCCGCGCTCGCCGATGTGGTGGCCCGGCACGAGACCCTGCGCACGGTCTTCCCGCACACCGCCGGTGTTCCGCACCAGCGGGTGCTGGACGCCGCCGAAGCCGCCGTCCCGCTGACGGTCCGCACGGCCGCGGAGGCCGAGGTACCGGCCCTGCTGCGCGAGGCGGCCGTGCGTGCCTTCGACCTGACGTCGGAACCGCCGCTGCGGGCGGAGCTGTTCGCCGTGGCGCCGCAGGAGCACGTCCTGCTGGTGGTGCTGCACCACATCGCGGGTGACGGCTGGTCCATGGGCCCGCTGGCCCGCGACCTCGCCGCGGCCTACACGAGCCGGCGGGACGGCGGAGCGCCCGACTGGCCCGCGCTGCCGGTGGCGTACGGCGACTACACCCTGTGGCAGCACGAGCTCCTGGGCGACGAGCGCGACGCGGACAGTGTGTTCGCGCGCCAGGTGGGCTACTGGACCGAGGCGCTGGCCGGGCTGCCCGAGCAGCTGTCCCTGCCCGTCGACCGGCCGCGTCCGGCGGCCATGTCGTACCGCGGCGGGCTGCTGGACGTCCGGATCGACGCGGAACTGCACGCGGGGCTGGCGGAGTTGGCGCGGCGTACCGGCACCAGTCTGTTCATGGTGCTCCAGGCGGCGTTGGCGGCGCTGTTCACGCGGTTGGGCGCGGGGACGGACATCCCGATCGGCAGCCCGATCGCGGGGCGTACCGACGAGGCGCTGGACGACCTGGTCGGGCTGTTCGTGAACACGCTGGTGCTGCGCACCGACACGAGCGGGGACCCGACGTTCGCCGAGCTGCTGGCGCGGGTGCGGGAGACGGCGCTGTCGGCCTATGCGCACCAGGACGTGCCGTTCGAGCACCTGGTCGAGGTGCTGAACCCGTCCCGGTCGCTCTCCCACCACCCGCTGTTCCAGACCGGACTGGTCGTGCAGAACGCGCCGGGCGGCGACTTCGAGCTGCCCGGTCTGCGGGCGACCCAGGTGGCCGTGCCGACCGGGACGTCCCGGCTGGACCTGACCTTCGGCCTGGCGGAGCAGCACGGGTCCGACGGCACGCCGGCCGGTCTGAGCGGCGCGGTCGAGTACAGCGCCGATCTGTTCGACCACTCGACGGTGGAGACCCTGTTCGCCCGGTGGACCAGGCTGCTGTCCGCGGTCGCGGCCGCTCCGGACCGGCCGATCGGCGAGATCGATCTGATGTCCGCCGAGGAGCGCCGCGAGCTGCTGCCCGCCGCCGAGCGCGGGGCTGCCGTCACGACCCTGCCGGAGCTGCTCGCGGCGCAGGTGGCGGCGGTGCCGGACGCGGTCGCGCTGGTCTGCGGCGACACCGAGCTGACCTACCGTCAGCTGAACTCCCGGGCCAACCGGTTCGCCCACGAGCTGATCGCCCAGGGGGTGGGCCCGGAGCAGATCGTGGCGGTGGCCCTGCCCCGGTCGGTCGAGTCCGTCGTGGCGGTCCTCGGCGTGCTGAAGGCCGGAGCCGCCTACCTTCCCGTGGACCCGTCGTACCCCCCGTCCCGCATCGCCTTCATGCTGGACGACGCCCGCCCCACGGCGGTCATCGACGACCCCGCCATGGTCACCGCGGACGACCGGCCGGACACCGACCCCAAGATCGCCCACGACGCCCGGCATCCCGCCTACGTGATCTACACATCCGGCTCCACCGGCCGCCCCAAGGGCGTCATGGTCAGCCACACCGGCGTGGCGGGGCTGGTGGCGGCGCAGGTCGAGCGGCTCGGCGTGGCGCCGGGCAGCCGGGTGCTCCAGTTCGCCTCGCCCAGCTTCGACGCGTCGTTCTGGGACCTGTGCAGCGCGCTGCTCACCGGTGCCGCCCTCGTCCTGGCCCCGGCCGAGGCCCCGGCGGAGGCCCTGACGGACCGCGGGCTCGACGTCACCCATGTGACCCTTCCGCCCTCGGTCCTGGCGGCGCTCGACGGCGCGGACGTCACGGCGGCCACCCTGGTGGTGGCGGGTGAGGCGTGTGCGCCGGAGCTGGTGGCCCGGTGGGCGCCGGGACGGCGGATGATCAACGCGTACGGACCGACGGAGACGACGGTGTGCGCGACGATGAGCGCGCCCCTCTCGCCGGACTCGGGCGTCCCGCCGATCGGCCGGCCGGTCGCGGGGTTCCGGGCCTACGTGCTGGACGATCGTCTGCGTGTCGTGCCGCCGGGCGTGGCCGGGGAGTTGTACGTCGCCGGCCCGGGACTCGCGCGCGGATACCTCAACCGGCCCGCACTGACGGCCGCCCGCTTCGTCCCCTGCCCCTTCGGCACCCCCGGCGAACGCATGTACCGCACCGGCGACCTCGTACGCCGCCGCACCGACGGCGACCTCGCCTACATCGGCCGCGCCGACCAGCAGGTCAAGGTACGCGGCTTCCGCATCGAACCCGGCGAGATCGAAGCCGCCCTCGCCGAACACCCCGCCGTCGCCCAGACCACCGTCCTCCCCGACGGCGACCGGCTCATCGGCTATGTGGTGGCGCGTCCCGGCACGGTCGTACGTCCGGCGGAGCTGACGGCGTACCTGCGCGACCGTCTGCCCGACTATCTGGTGCCGTCGGCGTTCGTGGTGCTGGACGCGCTGCCGCTGACGCCGAACGGGAAGCTGGACCGGGCGGCGCTGCCGGCGCCGGAGTCGGTGGCCACGGCGCCGGGCCGGGCGGCGCGCACCCCGCAGGAGCAGATCCTGTGCGAGCTGTTCGCCGAGGTGCTGGGCGTACCGCGGGTCTGGGCCGACGACGACTTCTTCGACCTGGGCGGACACTCCCTGCTCGCCACCCGGCTGGCCGCGCGGATCCGCTCGGTGCTCGGCGTGGAGCTGGGGCTGCGCGCGCTCTTCCAGGCGCCCACCGCGGCGGGAGTGGCGGCGGCGCTGGCCGAGGCCGGCCGGACCCGCCCGGCGCTGACGGCGCACGCGCGTCCGGACGTGGTCCCGCTGTCGTTCGCTCAGCGGCGGCTCTGGTTCCTGCACCGCATGGACGGCACCGCGGCGACGTACCACATCCCGCTGGCGCTGCGGCTGACCGGAACGCTCGACGCCGCGGCGCTGGACGGGGCGCTGTTCGACGTGGTGGCCCGCCACGAGAGTCTGCGGACCGTGTTCCCTGAGGTCGACGGCGTGCCCTGCCAGCGCGTCCTGGACCCGGGTGCGGCCCGGCCCCGGGTGCGGTCGACGGAGGTGTCGGAGGCCGAACTGCTTGGGCGGCTGGCCGAGTTCGCGCGGCTGCCGTTCGACCTGGCGGCGGAGCCGCCGCTGCGGGCGGAGCTGTTCACGCTCTCGCCTACGGAGCATGTGCTGCTGCTGGTGATGCACCACATCGCGGGCGACGGCTGGTCCACCGGTCCGCTCGCCCGTGATCTGGCGGAGGCGTACGCCGCCCGGTGCGAGGGCCGCACACCGGACCGGCCGGTCCTGCCGGTGCAGTACGCGGACTACACGCTGTGGCAGCGCGAGCTGCTCGGTGACGCCGCCGACCCGGAGAGCCGGTTCGCCGAGCAGCTCGCGTACTGGAAGGACCAGCTGTCCGAGCTGCCGGAGCTGCTCCAGCTGCCCACCGACCGGCCCCGGCCGGCCGTCGCCCGCTGGCACGGCGACCAGGTCGGCCTGGAGCTGGGCCCCGAACTGCACGCGGCGCTGGTGGAGTTGGCGCGGCGCACCGGGACCAGTCTGTTCATGGTGCTGCACGCGGCTCTGGCCGCGTTGTACACGCGGTTGGGCGCGGGGACGGACATCCCGATCGGCAGCCCGATCGCGGGGCGTACCGACGAGGCGCTGGACGACCTGGTCGGGTTCTTCGTGAACACGCTGGTGCTGCGCACCGACACGAGCGGGGACCCGACGTTCGCCGAGCTGCTGGCGCGGGTGCGGGAGACGGCGCTGTCGGCCTATGCGCACCAGGACGTGCCGTTCGAGCACCTGGTCGAGGTGCTGAACCCCTCCCGGTCGCTGTCCCACCACCCGCTGTTCCAGACCATCCTGGCCGTGCAGAACGCGCCGATGGGCCGCTTCTCGCTGCCCGGTCTGGAGGTCGCCACCTATGCGGTGGCCACCGGAACCGCCAAGTTCGACCTCGGTGTGAACCTCGCCGAGCGGTTCGGTCCGGACGGCTCCCCGGCCGGGATCACCGGTGTGGTCGAGTACGCCACCGACCTGTTCGACCGGGACACGGTCGCCGCGCTCGCCCGGCGCTGGACGCTCCTGCTGGAGGCGGTCACGGCCGACCCGGAGCAGCCGATCGGGCTGATCGACATCCTGGACGCCGAGGAGCGGCACCGGCTGCTGGAGGGCGGCAACGCGACCGCCCGTGAGGTGGACGCGGTACCGGTGGCGCAGGCGTTCGCGGCGCGGGTGACGGCGGTGCCGGACGCGGTCGCACTGGTCTGCGGCGACACCGAGCTGACCTACCGTCAGCTGAACGCCCGGGCCAACCGGTTCGCCCACGAGCTGATCGCCCAGGGCGTCGGCCCGGAGCAGATCGTGGCGGTGGCCCTTCCCCGGTCGGTCGAGTCCGTCGTGGCGGTCCTCGGCGTGCTGAAGGCCGGAGCCGCCTACCTTCCCGTGGACCCGTCCTATCCCCCGTCCCGGATCGCCTTCATGCTGGACGACGCCCGCCCCACGGCGGTGATCGACGACCCCGCCATGGTCACCGCGGACGACCGGCCGGACACCGACCCCGAGATCGCCGTCGACCTCCGGCATCCGGCCTACGTGATCTACACATCCGGCTCCACCGGCCGCCCCAAGGGCGTCATGGTGAGCCACACCGGCGTGGCGAGTCTGGTCGCCGCCCAGATCGAGCGGTTCGCGATCGAACCCGACAGCCGGGTGCTCCAGTTCGCCTCGCCCAGCTTCGACGCCTCGGTGTCGGAGGTCTTCACCGCCCTGCTGCGCGGCGCGGCCCTGGTGCTGCCCCCGGCGGCGGAGCCGGTCGCCGCGCTGACCGACCCGCAGCTCGCGGTCACCCATGCGACCGTGCCCCCGTCCGTGCTGGCCGCCCTGCCGCAGGCCGCGGTGACCGTGTCGACACTGGTGGTGGCGGGTGAGGCGTGTGCGCCGGAGCTGGTGGCCCGGTGGGCGCCGGGACGCCGGATGATCAACGCCTACGGACCGACGGAGACGACGGTGTGCGCGACGATGAGCGCACCCCTCGCGCCGGACTCGGGCACCCCGCCGATCGGCCGGCCGATCGCCAACGCCCGGGTGTACGTCCTTGACGAGCGGCTGCGACCGGTACCGCCCGGCGTGCCCGGGGAGTTGTACGTCGCCGGCCCGGGACTGGCGCGCGGATACCTCAACCGGCCCGCACTGACGGCCGCCCGCTTCGTCCCCTGCCCCTTCGGCACCCCCGGCGAACGCATGTACCGCACCGGCGACCTCGTACGCCGCCGCACCGACGGCGACCTCGCCTACATCGGCCGCGCCGACCAGCAGGTCAAGGTACGCGGCTTCCGCATCGAACCCGGCGAGATCGAAGCCGCCCTCGCCGAACACCCCGCCGTCGCCCAGACCACCGTCCTCGCCGACGGCGACCGGCTCATCGGCTATGTCGTCCCGCGCCAGGAGGCGGCCCGGGACAGCGGCCTCGAAGCGGACCATGTGGGCGAGTGGCGGGACATCTACGACGCCCTGCCCATCGCCCCCGGCGAAGCGGACTTCGGGCAGAACTTCGTCGGCTGGAACAGCAGTTACGACGCGAGCCCGATCCCGGTCGAGCAGATGCGGGAGTGGCGGGACGCGACCGTGGCCCGCATCCTGGCGCTGCGTCCGCGCCGGGTGCTGGAGGTCGGTGTCGGCACCGGCCTGCTCCTGTCGCAGATCGCGCCGCACTGCGAGGCCTACTGGGCGACCGACTTCTCCGCCACCGCGATCGACGCGCTGGCCGCCCAGGTGGCCCGCGAGGAGCGGCTGGCCGAGCGTGTGGTGTTGCAGACGCGCCCGGCGCACGACACCGACGGACTGCCGGCCGGAGAGTTCGACACCATCGTGATCAACTCGGTGGTGCAGTACTTCCCGTCCGCCGACTACCTCGCGGACGTCATCGGGAGGCTGATGCGGCTGCTCGCCCCCGGCGGCGCGCTCTTCGTCGGCGACGTCCGCAACCTGCGGCTGCTGCGGCCGCTGGCCACCGCCGTCCAGCTGCACCGGGCCGCCGAGGACGCCGACCTGCCCTCGGTGCGCCGGGCCGTGGAGCAGGCCCTGCTGGTGGAGAAGGAACTCCTGGTCGACCCGGACTTCTTCACCGCCCTGCGCGATCGCGGCACCGTCGGCGCGGTGGCCGTGGAGGTCAAGCGCGGCCGGCACCACAACGAGCTGACCCGCTACCGCTACGACGTCACCCTGCACCAGCAGCCGGCCACCCCGGCGGCCCCGGCCCCGCAGGAGCTGACCTGGGGCCGGGAGATCACCGGCCTGGCGGACGTACGCGAACTGCTCGCCCGCCAGGGCACGCAGCCGCTGCGCCTCTGCGGGGTGCCGAACCGGCGCGTCGCCCGCGAGGCGGCACTGGCCCGGGCGGTGCAGAACGGAGAAGGGACGCTCGCCGAACTGCTGGACCGGCTGCACGGCCCGGCCAGCGACGACCTGCCCGACCCGGAGGACTTCCGCCGGCTCGGCGAGGAACTCGGCCAGCGGGTGGACGTCACCTGGTCGGCCGGCGCGCCCGACGCCCTGGACGTCGTCATCGGCGGCGCCCCGGGAGACGGCCCCGTCGAGGCCTACCGGCCGCTGCGGCCGGCCGGGTCCGCGCTGTCCTCGCTCACCAACCGCCCCACCGGGAGCCGCGCCACGGGCGCCCTCGTCGGCGCGCTCCGCGACCGGCTGCGCGAGCGGCTGCCGGACTACCTCGTGCCGTCGGCCATCGTCGTCCTGGACGCGCTGCCGCTGACCGCCAGCGGCAAGGTCGACCGCCGCGCGCTGCCCGCCCCCGACCTGGGGACGGCCGCGACCGGGCGGGCCCCGCGCACCCCGCAGGAGCAGCTGCTCGCCGATCTCTTCGCCGATGTGCTCGGACTGCCCGGGGTCGGCGTCGAGGACAGCTTCTTCGACCTCGGCGGGCACTCCCTGCTGGCGACCCGCCTGGCCTCCCGGGTGCGGGCGGCCTTCGGCGCGGAGCTCGAGGTCCGCACGCTCTTCGAGTACCCGACCGTGGCCGCCCTGGCGGCCCGCCTCGACGGCTCGGTCACCCAGCGGCCCGCGCTGATGGCCGGTCCGCGCCCCGAGCGGATGCCGCTGTCCTTCGCCCAGCAGCGCCTGTGGTTCCTGCACCGGATGGAGGGGCCGAGCGCCACCTACAACATGCCGCTCGCGCTCCGCCTGGACGGCGAACTGGACCGGCCGGCGCTGCGTGCCGCGCTCGCCGACGTGATCGCCCGGCACGAGAGCCTGCGGACGGTCCTGCGCGAGGCGGACGGCGTGCCGTACCAGCTCGTGCTGGGCGCGGACGAGGCGTACCCCGAACTGCCGGTGGTCGAGCTGGACGACGTACGGCTGCCCGGGCGGCTGGCGGAGGGGGCCCGGCGCGGCTTCGACCTGGCCGCCGAGCCGCCGGTCCGCGCGGAGCTGTTCGCGCTCGCACCCGACCGGCATGTGCTGCTGCTGGTGGTGCACCACGTCGCGGCCGACGGCTGGTCGATGGGCCCGCTCTCCCGGGACCTGGCGACGGCGTACGCGGCCCGCTGCCGGGGCGAGGAACCGCGGTGGTCCCCGCTGCCGGTGCAGTACGCCGACTACACCCGGTGGCAACGCGAGCTGCTCGGCGACGCCGCCGACCCGGACAGCCTGTTCGCCCGGCAACTCGCCTACTGGAGCGAGGAGCTGGCCGGGCTGCCGCAGCGGCTTCAGCTGCCGACGGACCGGCCCCGGCCGGCCGTGGCCTCCCAGCGCGGCGGCCGGCTGACCGTCCGGCTGGACGCCGAGCTGCACCAGGCGCTGCGGGAGCTGGCCACCGCGCGCGGCGCCAGCATGTTCATGGTGCTCCAGGCGGGCCTCGCCGCGCTGCTCACCCGGCTCGGCGCCGGCACCGACATCCCGGTCGGCAGCCCCATCGCCGGGCGCACCGACCAGGCCCTGGACGACCTCGTCGGGTTCATGGTCAACACACTGGTGCTGCGCACCGACACCAGCGGCGACCCCGGCTTCGCCGAACTGCTGGGCCGGGTACGGCAGAAGGCGCTGGCCGCGTACGCCCACCAGGACGTGCCGTTCGAGTACCTGGTCGAGGTGGTCAACCCGGCCCGGTCGCTGTCGCACCACCCGCTGTTCCAGATCATGCTGGCCCTCCAGAACGCGCCGCTCGGCGAGTTCACGCTGCCGGGGCTGTCGACCGGCTACCTGGAGGCGCCGACCGGCACCGCACGGGTCGACCTGACGTTCAGCCTGGCCGAGCAGTACCGGCCGGACGGCGGCCCCGACGGCCTGGCCGGTGCGGTGGAGTACGCCACCGATCTGTTCGACCCGGCCACCGTGGAGCTGCTGTTCGCCCGCTGGGCGCGGTTGCTGCGCGCGGTGGTCGCCGACCCCGACCGGCCGATCAGCCGGATCGACATCCTGTCCGGTGAGGAGCGGCACCGGGTGCTGGCGGAGTTCAACGACACCGCCGTCGAGCTGCCCGAGGCCGCGCTGCCGGAGCTGTTCGCCCGTCAGGTGCGCGCGACCCCGGACGCGGTGGCCGTCGTGGCGGCCGGCACCGAGCTGACCTACCGGGAGCTCGACCTGCGGGCCAACCGCCTGGCCCGGGCGCTGATCCGCCAGGGCGTGGCGCCGGAGACACCGGTCGCGGTCCTGCTGGAGCGCTCGGCGGACCTGGTCGTGGCGATCCTGGCGATCATCAAGGCGGGCGGTGCGTATGTGCCGCTGGACTCGCGCTTCCCGCAGTCCCGGATCGACCTGATCGTCCGGGAGGCGGGCGCCGCGCTGGTCCTCACCGAGGATGTGCTGACCGCGCTGGTGCAGGCCGAACCCGACTCCTCCGACCCGGAAGTCGCCTGCCATCCCGACCAGTTGGCGTACGTGATGTACACCTCCGGCTCGACCGGGCGGCCGAAGGGCGTGGCCGTCACGCACCGCGATGTGGTGGCCCATGCCCTGACGCCCTGCTGGCACGAGGGCGGACACGAGCGGGTGCTGCTGCACTCCCCCACCGCGTTCGACCTCTCGACGTACGAGCACTGGGTGCCCCTGCTGGGCGGCGGCCGGATCGTGGTCGCACCGGCCGGACGGCTCGATCTCGAGCAGTTGCAGCAGACGGTCGGCGAGCACCGGGTGACCGGGCTGTGGCTGACGGCCGGGCTGTTCCGCCTGGTCGCCGAGGAGCGGCCGGAGCTGCTCGCCGGGGTCCGCGAGGTGTGGACCGGCGGTGATGTGGTCTCTCCCGCCGCCGTCGCCCGGGTGCGGGCGGCCTGCCCCGGGATCAGGGTGGTCAACGGCTACGGGCCCACCGAGGCCACGACCCTGGCCACCTGCCACCCGGTGCACGACCTGGCCGAGCACGCCGCGACCGTGCCGATCGGCCGACCGATGGCGAACATGCGCGCCTACGTGCTCGATGCCGCGCTGCGGCCGGTGCCGCCCGGTGTGGTCGGCGAGCTGTATCTCGCGGGGCTGGGCGTGGCCCGGGGCTATGTCGGCCGGCCCGGTCTGACGGTCCAGCGGTTCACCGCCGACCCGTACGGGCCGGCCGGGAGCCGGATGTACCGCACCGGTGACCTCGCGTGGTGGCTGCCCGACGGCACCCTGGAGTTCGCCGGACGGGCCGACCACCAGGTCAAGCTGCGCGGCTTCCGGATCGAGCCCGGTGAGATCGAGGCGGTGCTCTCGGGCTGCCCGGGCGTCGCCCAGGTCGCCGTCGTCGTCCGTGAGGACCAGCCCGACGACAAGCGGCTCGTCGCCTACCTGGTGCCCGCTCCCGAGGGGGCGCCCGAGGCGGGCGCGCTGTCCGACCGGCTGCGCCGCGAACTGCCCGAGTACATGGTGCCGTCGGCGTTCGTCACCCTGGACGCGCTGCCGCTGACCGCCAACGGCAAGCTGGACCGGGCCGCCCTGCCGGCTCCGGACTACGGTGCGCCGGGTTCCGGACGCGGTCCCCGGACCCCGCAGGAGCAACTGCTGTGCGACCTCTTCGCCGAGGTGCTCGGCCGGGAACAGGTGCACATCGACGACAGCTTCTTCGACCTGGGCGGGCACTCGCTGCTCGCCGCCCGCCTGGTCTCCCGCGTCCGCGAGACCCTCGGCGTCGAGGTCGGCCTGCGCACGCTGTTCGAGGCGCCCACCGTGGCCGGGCTCACCGAACGCCTGGTCATGAACGACCCCGACGACGCGTTGGACGTGCTGCTGCCGCTGCGCACGACGGGCAGCCGGACCCCGCTGTTCTGCATCCACCCCGGCGGCGGCATCAGCTGGTCGTACAGCGGGCTGCTGAACCACATCGGTTCGGAGTACCCGGTCTACGCGATCCAGGCGCGCGGCCTCGGCCGGCCCGAGCCCCTGCCGGCGTCGTTCGAGGAGATGGCCGCCGACTACGTCCACCAGATCCGCAAGGTCCAGCCGGAGGGGCCGTACCTGCTGCTCGGCTGGTCCGCCGGCGGGCTGATCGCGCACGCGGTCGCCTGCGAGCTCCAGGCGCAGGGCGAGCGCACCGCGCTGCTGGCGGTCCTCGACGCCTACCCGGTGAAGGACGTGACGTTCGAGGAGCTGCCCGTGCCCACCGAGCGGGACGTGCTCGTCGGTGTGCTCGACTGCAGCCTGGACGACCTGGGCGACCGGCCGCTGACCTATGACGAGGTCTCCGAGATCCTGCGGGAACGGGGCAGCGCGCTGGCCGGACTGACCGGGCCGCAGATCGAGATCGTCGTCCAGATCATGATCAACAACGCCAAGCTGGCGGCCGACTTCGTCCCCGGCAGGTTCGACGGAGACCTGCTGCTGTTCAACTCCACGATCGACCGGGGCAAGGACGACGCCGGACCGGAGACCTGGCGCCCGTACATCGCCGGCCGGATCGACTCGCACCAGATCACCACCCGGCACGACCGGATGACCCAGGCGGGCTCGCTGGCCCAGCTCGGACCGGTGCTGGCGGCCAGGCTCGCCGAGGCCACCGGTGACACCACCACCCACACCCAGGAGGACTGATCCCCATGACCAACCCGTTCGACGACCAGGACGGCACCTTCCTCGTACTCGTCAACGAGGAGAACCAGCACTCGCTGTGGCCGCAGTTCGCGGACGTGCCGGACGGCTGGACCGTCGTCCACGGCCCCGACGGCCAGGCCGCGTGCCTGGAGTACGTCGAGCGGTCCTGGACCGACATGCGGCCCAGGAGCCTCGCCGACGCCATGGACGCCCAGCGGTAGCGCGGCCGACGTGACCTCCACCGACACGCTGGGCGGGACCCGCGAAGCCGCGGGCCCCGCCCGGCCCGACGACCTCGCCGCAGCCCTGCTCACCCCCGAGGCCCGCCGGGACCCGTACCCGGTCTACGCCCGCATGCGGCGCGAGAGCCCGGTCCACCGCAGCGCGCAGGGCATCTGGTATCTCACCCGGTACGCCGATGTCGAGGCGGCCCTGGGAGACCTGCGGCTGTCCAACGACCGGGACCGGATGACCCGCGCCTACGAAAGGCTCGGCGGCGATCTGAAGGCCTTCAGCCGGCTCACCGACCGACTGGGCCGGGTGATGACCAACACCGACCCGCCGGACCACGCCCGGCTGCGCAAGCTCGCCAACCGCGCCTTCACCGCCCGGCGGGTGGAGGCGCTGCGCGAGGGCATCCAGCGGATCGTCGACCGGCTCGTCGACGAGGCGGTCGCGGCGGGCCCGTCCATGGACCTGATCGAGGCGGTCGCCTCCCCGCTGCCGCTGTCCGTCGTCTGCGAGCTGTTCGGCATCCCGGACGAGGACCGTCCGCAGGTCAAGAGCTGGTTCCGGCGCTTCGGCCGGCTCTCCGAGGACATCGACAAGTCCGAGGCGGCGATCGGGCAGTACGAGGAGTACCTCGCCCGGCTCGTCCGCAGGCGCCGGGCCGACCCGGGCGACGACCTGGTCAGCGCCCTGGTCGCGACGCAGGCGCAGGACGACCGGCTCACCGACTCCGAACTGCTGTCCACCTGCTTCGTGCTGATCACCGCCGGCGACGAGACCACCACCCACCTGGTCGGCAACGGCATGCTCGCGCTGCTGCGCCACCCCGGCCAGCTGGCCCGGCTGCGTGCGGACCCGGCGCTGATCCGCACGGCCGTGGACGAACTCACCCGCTACGACACGCCGACCCAGGCGATCGTCCGGGTCGTCGCCGAGGACGTCGAGATCGGCGGGCGGACGCTGCGCGAGGGCGAGCTGGTGTACCTGTTCCTCGCCGCGACCAACCGCGATCCCGAGCGCTTCGAGGACCCCGACCGGCTCGACCTCGCCCGGGCCGGCCACCGGCACCTCGGCTTCGGCAACGGCCCGCACTTCTGCCTCGGCGCTCCGCTGGCCAGGCTCCAGGCGGAGGTGGCCATCGGCACGCTGGTCCGCCGGCTGCCGCGGCTGCGCCTGGCCGACGGGGCGGCCCTGGAATGGCGGCCCAACCCGCTGCAACGGCGGCTCTGCGCCCTCCCGCTCACCTACTGACACCTGAACGACGACGAAGGAGAACCGAGCATGGCCCGAGAGTTCGAGGTCCGCCGGGAGCAGGACCTGCCCGCCCCGCCCGAGCAGGTCTGGGACGCGGTCGCCACCGGCGCCGGCAACCTCGGCTGGCTGTACCCCATGGAGGTCGAGCCGCGTGTCGGCGGAAAGGTCAGCCGCGCCGACGGCACCGTCGTGGCCTGGGAGCCGCCGCACCACTTCGCCGCGCGCGTCGCCCTGGACGACGGGTTCTCCAACACGCTCAGCTACCGGATCGAGCCGCGCGAGGACGGCACCAGCCACCTGCGGATGGGCATCCACTGGGTGCACACCGGAGTGGTCGACGAGTACTGGGACACCAAGGCGGACGCGGCCGAGAAGCACGTCGACTTCTACCAGCACAGCCTCGCCGAGTATCTGCGGCACTTCGCCGGGCGCCCCGCCGTCTACGTCAAGACCGGGCGCGCCGAGCGCACCGACGACCCCGCCGACTTCGCCGCGCTGCGCCGGCGCCTCGGCCTCGCCGAGGACACGGCCGTCGGCGACCGGCTGTCGCTCGGCCTCCCGGGCGCGGACGGCGGCCCGGAGGAGGTGGTCGTGGACTGGCTGAGCCCCGACTTCGTCGGCCTGCGCGGCCCGGACGCGCTGTACCGGTTCTTCAACGGCAGCACCTGGAACTGGCCGATCTGGCTGGGCCATCACCTGTTCGCCGAGGACGCGGACGAGGAGCGGGCCACCAAGGCGTGGAACGCCTGGCTCAACGGCGCGTGACTCCTCGCCCGGCACAACCCGAAGGACCGCTGTGGAAAGACTCGTCTACGCCGCCGAACTCGTCGAGGAGGACGGTGCCTACAAGCTCGTGGTGCAGGACGTGGTGCGGGGCACCGTCCAGGTCACCCCTGTGCCCAAGTCCGCTGTGGACAGGCTCCCGACCTTCCTGTCGGTGCTGAGTTCCAAGCTCGGCTCCGCCCTGGCACGCGGCCGCCGGTAGCCCTGCCGGTGTCACGGGGCCGGTGTCGGACGGCACCGGCCCCGCGTCGCCTCCGCGGCACGTCAGCCCATGACGGAGCGGGCGGCGGCGCCCTCGGCCACGGGCCGTCGGCGGGAGAAGGCGCCCAGGTCGATGGCGAGGCCGGTGTGTTCACCCGTGTACCGCAACGGTTCGCGGTCGTGGTCGTGGCCGGCCTCGACCCGGTCGACCAGGGTGGCGAGGAACCGGCCCGCCAGCGGGGCGTTCTTGAACTGGTTGCCGCTCGTTCCCATGGCGACGTAGAAGCCGGGCAGATCGGTGCGGTCGTAGACGGGGCACCAGTCGTCGGCGACGTCGTAGACGCCGGCGATGCCGGTCGGCCGGTTGGGCACCCCGAGCAGCGGGAAGCGGCGTGCGGCCCGGGTGGCCTGGGTGTCGAACCGGGCGGGCGTCGGGTGCGGGTTGCACAGGTCGGGATCCTCCAGCCACTCCAGCGGGTCGCAGGCCGGCAGTGTGCTGCCGACGAGGAGGTGTCCGTCGCGGGGGCACAGATAGGTCCCGAGGTCGACGTCGGCCACGACCGGGCCGGGCCCGGCCTCGGCGCCGCTCCGGCCTCCCGGTGCGGTCAGCTGGTGGACTTCCTGGCGCAGCGGACGCACCCCGACGGTGAACTCGGCCCCGGCCCCGGCCATCCGGTTGAACGCGCCCGACCAGGGACCGGCGGCGTTGATCACCACCGGTGTGGTGATCTCGGTGCCGTCGGCGAGCCGGACGCCCGCCACCCGGTCCGCGCGGCGCAGGACGCCGACGACCGTGCGATGGAAGAGGAAGCGCGCCCCGAGGCGGGCAGCGGCGTCCGCGAGGTTGCGGGCGGCGAGCTGGGGATCGTCGACGAAGCCCGCGTCGGGTGTGAACAGCGCCCCCAGCTCCCCGTGCGGGCCGGAGAAGAACTCCTCGTCGCGCAGGGACCGGGGCGGGCCGTAGCGTCCCGTGTCGATGCCGGGGATCCGGCTGCGCAGCGTTTCCGCGTCCCAGCGCTCGTACGGCACGCCGGCCCGCTCGAACAGGGCGACGACCTGCGATACGCCGTCGCCCGGCGGGTCGAGGAGGACGGCACCGGTGCGCCGGAACGCCGCCAGGCCGGGGCCGTGCGCGGTGTCCAGGTGCTCCGCCCAGCCTGCCCAGCAGTGCTGGGACTCCCAGGCGGTGGCGACTCCGTCCCAGGTCGAGTAGTTGAACCGGATGACGGCGCTGGACGCGCTGGTGGATCCGTGGCCGACGCCGCCGGACTTGTCGACGGTCACCACGCGCCGCCCGGTGCGCGCCAGTTCCAGCGCCACGGCGGCACCGATCACACCGGCGCCCACGACGACCGCGTCCGCGCCGGACGGCGGCGCGTCCGGTTCCCGGGCCGTCATGACGGCAGCTCCCGGGGGTTCCCCGGAGCCCGGTCGCCGTTCGCGTCCCGCTGAACGCCGTCGGCGCCCTGGGGGAAGTGGCAGGCGGCGCGGTGCGGTTGCCCGGCCGCGTCCTGCTGGGGGTCCCGCGCGGCGCAGACGTCCCGACCGGGGCGGCGGTTCGGCCCGACGGGACACCGCGGGTGGAAGCGGCATCCGGACGGTGGCGCTGCGGGGTCGGGCGGCTCTCCGGGAAGGAGCGGTTCACCGACCGGCCGGGGCCCGGCGCGCAGGCTCGGTACGGCGGACAGCAGCGCCCGGGTGTAGGGATGCCGGGGGCTGCGCAGCAGGTGCTCGGTGGCGGCGGTCTCGACGATCCGGCCGAGGTACATCACGGCGACGGCGTCCGACACATGGCGGACGGCGGCGAGGTCGTGGCTGATGAACAGCATGGCGAAGCCCATGCGCCGCTGGAGGTCCCGGAGCATGGTGAGGAGCGCGGCCCGGACGGACATGTCGAGAGCCGAGGTGACCTCGTCGGCGACGAGCACCGCCGGATCGACGGCGAGCGCGCGGGCGACGGCCACGCGCTGGCGCTGGCCGCCCGACAGCTGCCGCGGCACGCGGTCGGCGCAGCCGGCGTCGAGACCGACCAGTTCCAGGAGTCCCCTGACGCGCTGTTCGCGGCTGCGGCGGTCCAGCCGGACGAAGGCCCCGGCCGATTCGGCGAGCGACTGGCGGACCGTCATCCGCGGGTCCAGTGCCGTGTCCGGGTCCTGGAAGACCAGCTGGACCTGCTGCCCCAGCCGGCGGCGGTCGGCGGCCCGGCGCCCGCGGTACTCCCGGCCGCCGACCGTGATCCGCCCGGCACACGGGCTGTCCAGTCCGACGACCGCGCGGGCCAGCGTGGACTTTCCCGAACCGGACTCGCCGACCAGCCCGACCGTCGTGCCCGGGGGAACCTCCAGTGACACCCCGTCCACCGCGGTGACCGGCCCGGACGGCCCGTGGTGGCGCACGGTGACGTCGTACAGCGCGAGCCCTGTCCGCTCCGTCATGTCCCGGCCTCCTCGGTCGCACGCCGTCCGGGGAGCGGTTCCGGGGGCAGCGGCCGCCAGCAGGCGACGTCGTGCATCGGGCCGAGCGGGGACAGCTCGGGGATCTCCACGGCGCACCGGTCCAGCCGGTGCGGGCATCGGTCGTGGAACGGACAGCCGGGGGCCGCACCGCTCGGATCGGGCGGCCCTCCCTCGATGGCGCGTAGGGGGCGGTCACGGTCCGCGGTCAGGTCCGGTACGGAGGCGACGAGCATCCGCGTGTACGGGTGCCGGGCGCCGGTCGCCAGGTCGCGGGCCGGGAGGTTCTCCACGATCGTTCCGCCGTACATGACGAGCACCCGGTCGCAGGCGTCGGCGACCAGGGCGATGTCGTGGCTGATGAAGAGGATGGCGGTGCCGTCGTCGTGCCGGAGCCGGCGGAGCAGGTCCATGATCTGCCGTTGCACGGTGACGTCCAGGGCGGTCGTCGGCTCGTCCGCGATGACGAGGTCGGGCCGCAGCATCGCGGCGGCGGCGATCGCCACGCGCTGGCGCTGACCGCCGGACAGCTGGAAGGGGCGGGACCGCAGCAGCCGGCGCCCGCCGGGCAGCGCGACCCGCCGAAGCTCCGCAAGGGCCTGTTCGACGGCTGTGGCGCGGGGGGTGCCCCGGTGGGTGCGCACGGCCTCCGTCATCTGCGTCCCGATGCGGAGCGCGGGGTTGAAGGCCGAGGCCGGGTTCTGGAAGATCATCGCCAGTCCCGTCGCCAGCTGCCGGCGTCGCTCCGCGCGGGACAGGGACTCGGTGTCCGTGCCGAGGAACCGGTGGGTGCGCCAGGTCGCGCGGGCGCCGTCCGGCAGCAGGTCGGCGAGGGCGAGCGCGGTCAGCGACTTGCCGGAGCCGGACTCGCCGACCAGGCCGGTCATCTCACCACGGCGCAGTGCGAGGGTGACACCGCGGACCGGCCGAAGGACCCCGTCCGCCGTGGGCAGGACGACCCGCAGGTCCTCCACCTCCAGGACGTGGTCCGCGGCCGCCGGGCGGGCGGGGTGTGCCGGGCGCGGCGCGGGTCCGTCCGGCCGGTACGGGCGGGGCCGGCGGGCGGCGGCTCCGGCGAGCATCTCGCCCAGCAGCTGGAAGGCCACCGCGGCGTAGACGATGGCGATGCCGGGTGCCACGGCGGGCAGTGGTTCGGTGTAGATGCGGTCCAGTCCCTGGCTCAGCAGCAGCCCCCAGTCGTACGACGGGGGCTGCACCCCCAGGCCGAGGAAGCTCAGTCCGGACAGCGCCACGAGTGCCGAGCCCGCGGCGACGGTGGTGTTGAGCAGCAGGGGCTCGGCGATGTGGGGCAGGACATGGCGCAGCAGGAGCCGGTGGCGGCGCAGGCCCAGCACGCGTGCCGCCGCCATGAAGTCGGTTCCGGCGACCGCGGCGGCGAGGGTCTGGGTGATCCGCGCGAAGCCCGGTGCACCGGCCACGGCGAGCGCGCCCACCGCCCCGGCGGCGCCCGCGCCGAAGAGGGCCGCGAAGAACATCGCGACGAGAAGCGCGGGGAAGGCCAGCAGGAGGTTGATCAGGGCTCCCAGCAGGCGGCGGGCGCGCCCGCCCACGACGGCGGTGAGCGCGCCCAGGGTGATGCCGGCGGCCGCCCCGAGGAGCGTGGCCGCGACGGCCAGCAGCAGGGAGAGCCAGGTCGCCGAGAGCAGCCGGGCGAGCAGGTCCCGCCCGAGATGGTCGGTGCCGAGCAGATGGGCGGCGGTGGGTCCTTGCAGCACCGCCGACGGGTCTGCGCGGTGGCCGGCCCGCCCCCACAGCGCCGTGCCCACGACGGCCGGCACGGCGAGCGATCCGAGCATCACCAGGGTGATCACGCCCATCGGCGAGGTCCAGCCCGACCGGGACGCGCGCGCTCGGCCGGCGGCACGCGACGGGGAAGGGGCGGGGGAGGTCAGCACCATCGGATCACGTCTTCCGGATGACCGAGCGGGGGTCGAGCAGCGCGAGGGCCAGATCGACCAGGAAGTTCACCACCAGGACGGCCGAGCCCAGCACCAGGACCGACGCCTCGACGACCGCGTAGTCCTGCGCGGCCACGGACTGGGCCATCGCCGAACCGATGCCGGGCCAGGCGAACACCTTCTCGACCAGGACGGTCCCCGCGATCAGGGCGGGCAGCAGATTCCCGCCGAGCGTGAGCGAGGCGGTCAGCGTGTTCGGTGCCACATGGCGCAGACAGAGCGCCACGGCGGGCAGCCGCTTCGCGCGGGCGGCACGCACATAGTCCGTCGCGAGGACCTTGAGCGTCTCCACCCGGACGATCCGCAGCAGGACCGCGGTCGGGGCGAGCGCCAGGGCGAGCACGGGCAGCACATAGGACCGGGGGCCGAGGTCGCCGGCGGCCGGGAAGACGGGCAGGGCGACCGCCAGCCCCGCGGTGAGCCCCGCCGCGAGCACGAAGTCCGGCAGGCCCGCGAGGACGGAGGTGGTGGCGGTGAAGGCCAGTTCCGCCCGGGGCCGCCGCCCTCCGCGGGTCCACACCGCGGCGAGCAGCCCTCCGGGGAGGGCGACGAGCAGGACGCAGCCGAAGGCCAGGACGGCGAGCAGCAAGGTGGCCGGCAGACGCGCCCTGATCAGGTCGGCCACCGGCTCGCCGGTCACCAGGGAGACACCGAGGTCCCCGTGGGCCAGCTGCCGCAGGTACTGCCGGTACTGCGTCAGCAGGGCGCCGTCCAGGCCGAGTTGGTGGCGTTTCGCCGCCACGAGGTCCGGCGGTGCGTCCACGCCCAGCGCGGCCCGGACGGGGTCGCCGGGCACCAGCCGGATCATCGCGAAGGAAGCGGTGACGACCACGAAGAGGGAGACCGTGAGCCGCACCGCACGCCGGCAGCAGAACACCACCCACGGGTGGCGCCGGGCCAGGGCGGCGAGCCGCGCGGACACGGTCGTCATGGGAGTTCTCCTCGGCTGGGAGCGGTCGCCGCCGCTATCGGTGCAGGCGGATGCTGGTCGGTACGATCCGGCCGCCGGGCGCGACGGCGAAGGTCGTCCGGTAGCCGTACACGGTGCTCGTGCCGTCCGCGACGGGCAGCGCGTCGGCCGAGCGGAACAGCGCCGCGGCCGCCTTGTTCCAGTCCGCGCAGCTGGCCGTGCCCGCGGCGCGCAGGGCGCGGGCGACGAAGCGGTCGTACGCGGGGTTGGTGACGTGCGCGAAGTTCAGTCCCGCGGACGGCGCCGGGCCGGAGAAGTACGGGACGAGCTGCGCGGGCAGCGGCGGACCCGGTGAGCTGCCGACCACGACGTCGAAGTCCCCGCTCTGGTACATGGCCTGGACCAGCGCGTTGCGGCCCTCGCTGACCAGGTCGACCTGCGCGCCCAGCGCCTGCCAGGAAGCGGCCATCAGTTCGGCGACCGAGGGAAGGGTGGAGCCGAGGTCGGCGCTGCTGAGCAGCCGCAGCCGCAGCGGTCTGCCGTGCTTCACCAGTCTCCCCCGCGCGTCCTTCGTCCAGCCCGCGGCACGCAGGGCCGGCACGGCGGTGTGCGAGGGCAGGTTCCCGTCCGCCACGTCGGCGTGGCAGACGGAGTCCGCGGCGGTCAGATGGTCGGCGGGTGTTCCGTCGCCGCCGATCGCCACATTGGCCAGGCCCTTGCGGTCCAGGGCGCCCACCAGAGCCCGCCGCAGGCCGGGATCGCTCAGGGGCCGCCCGGGACGCTCGTTGAAGAAGGTCAGCCCCACCACGGTCGGCACCTGGGCGGTGGCCAGGCCGTGGCCGGACAGCCGCGCCCGGTCGGGGCCGGTCACCGTCGCGATGTTCACCCCGCCCGTGAGGAGGAGGTTCGCCGCCGTGGACTCCTGCGGCACCACCGACACCACGATCCGCTCGGGCTGGCCCGCGGCCGCGTTGGTCGCTCCGCCCGGCCCCCACGCGTACCCCTTGCGCCGGGTGAAGAGGTACGGGCCGCCCGAGGTGTAACCGCTCAGCACATACGGCCCGGTGCCCGCCGTGCTCCTGTCCAGCGCGCCGGGACGGGCCAGCCCGGCGGGGCAGACGACGGGCAGCAGACCGATCGTGCGCAGGACGAAGCTGTACGGCGACGCCATCCGCACCGACACCGTCCGGGCCGCGTCGTCGGCGGACACCGTGAAGGGCACACCGGGCAGTGCCGCCCGGGCGCCGACGAGCCGGTTGCGGGGATCGCTCGCATAGGTCAGGGACCGGGCCACCCCGGAGGCCGTGAGGACCGTGCCGTCGGAGCAGGTCACGCCCTTGCGCAGGGTGAAACGCGCGGTGGTGGCTCCGGCCCGCCACGTCTCGGCCAGCCCGGAGACCACGCGTCCGTCCGGTGCCACACCGACCAACGAGTCGTAGGCGTAAGGAGCCAGGGCGGAGCCGAACTGCGCGTAGGGATGGAAGCTCGGGGTCTCGGACGCGGTGGCGATCGTGACGGTTCCCCCCACGACGACGGGGGTGCGGGTCGACGACACGTCGCCGCCGCCGCAACCGGCCAGCACGGCGGACACGACGGCGGCGGACGCCACCACGGCCGACCGGGCCCTGGGCAACGACGCGGTTCGGCGGTGCATGGCGTTCATCGTGCCACCGGGACCGCGGGCCCCGGACCGGCTCTCGAGGGCAGGGCGGACACGGGCCGGGCGAATTCCCCCGTCCGAGTGAGGCCGCCCGGCGCGCGGTTGATCTCCGGTTCTGATGCGGCGTCACCTGGCGCGCACACTGGCTCCATGGCGAACCACTCAGCGGACTCCCCGGACGGCTCGGCGGCACGCGAGGCGCATTCCCCCGACGGCTCGGCGGCGCGGGAGGTCGGCCGGCTCGCGGACTCCTACTGGGACTTCCTGCTCGCGCGCGAGCCGGCGCTGCGGACCCGCCGCGGGCTGCCGGTCGAGTCGCTGCCGGGGGTGTCCGCCGCGGAGGCGGACGAGCGCGCGGGGTTCGCGGCGGGGGTGCTGCACCGGCTGGACACGCTGCGGCCCACGGAGCTGCCCGGTCCCGCCGCCGACACCGCGGGCTTCCTCCGGGCGCTGGCCGAGCAGGAGGCGGAGGCGGGACGCTTCCACTGGCTCACCCCCACCGCCACGCCGTACCAGGTCTTCCATCTCCAGCAGTACGGGGACACGGTCTTCCGCCCGTTCGGCATCGAGAGCCGCGCCGACGTGGACCGGTACCTGTCCCTTGTACGGGATCTGGCCCGCTGTGTCGGGACGATCGGTGACAAGGCCGCGGGGCAGGCGGCACGGGGCTTCCGCGTCCCGGCACCGGCGCTGGCCGGGGTCCGGACCACCCTCACCCGCCTGCGGGCGTCGGCGGCACGGTATGTCCGCGTGGACGCCGGCCGGCTCACCCGGCTCGACGCGGCCGGCCGGGGCCGGCTGTGCGACACGGTGGCGGAGCTGGTGGCCACCGAGCTGGAGCCGGCCTTCGACCGACTCCTCGCCCTCGTGGCCGACCCCGACTACGCCGGGCGGGCCCCGCAGGCCGTCGGCTGGGCCCACCACCCGGAAGGCGAAGCCGCGTACCGGTCCTTCGTCAGGACCTACACCTCCGGCGACACACCGCCCGAACGCCTCCACCAGCTCGGCCGGGAGCACTGCCGCGAACTCGGCGAACGGATGCGGGAGATGCGGGACGCCCTCGGCTTCACGGGGACCGAGGCGGAGTTCCACGCACGGCTCGCGACCGAGCCCCGCCTGTACGCCACCACCCCCGAGGAGGTCGAGGCGCGCTACCACGGACACCTCGACCGGCTCGCGCCGCTGCTGCCGCGCTGGTTCGCGGTCCTGCCGCGCGCGCCCTACGGCGTGGCCCGCCTCGATCCGGCGCTGGAGGCGTCGATGACGTTCGGCTACTACGAACCGCCGACCGCCGCGCGGCCGAGGGGGCGCTACCGCTACAACGCCTCGGACCTGGCGCACCGGTCGCTGCTCGGGGCGGCCGCGCTGATCTACCACGAACTCGCGCCCGGACACCACTTCCACCTCGCCCGTCAGGCGGAGAACACCGCGCTGCCCGACCTGCGCCGCGAACTGGCGGTCTTCGACGGCTTCCAGGAGGGCTGGGCGGAGTACGCGGCAGGGCTCGGCTGGGAGATGGGGCTGTACGAGGACCCGTGGGACGCGTACGGACGCCTGGCCCATGAACGCTTCACCGCGCAGCGCCTCGTCGTGGACACCGGTCTCAACCTCGGCACGATGACGCTGGAGCAGGCGCGCGCCTTCATGCAGGCCCACGCGGCAGCCGAGTCCGAGGAACAGATCACCACCGAGCTGCTGCGCTATGCGACCGATCTGCCCGGACAGGCGCTGTCGTACCGGGCGGGGCATGCCGAGTTCACGGCACTGCGGGCGGCGTACGAGCGCGACGCCGGCGCCGCGTTCGACGTCCGCGCCTTCCACGAGGCCGTGCTGGCCGGCGGCACGCTGCCGTTTCCCGCCCTGCGCCGACGGCTGGCGAGAGAACTGCACGGGCGTCCGGCCACCGGTGCGGGCCCGGAACAGCCCGTCACGGGAGCACCGTTCTCCTCGAACGGGTGAAGGCACGGCGGAACCGGCGACCGTGCGCGCAAACCCGGATACTGTCTGTGATCCCGTCGCCCTTTCCCTCGTCGCCGCCTCGGCAGAAGAGAAGGATGTCCTGCCATGCCGCCTGTCGTGCCTCCGTTCCTGATCGGCCTGCTCACCGCGTCCTTGGTCAAGAAGGTGGGCAAACCCGTCCTCCACGGGCTCGTCAAGACGTCGGTGGGGCTGGGACTCGAGGTCAGGAAGGCCGTCCACGAAGCGAGCGAGGAGATCCAGGGTCTCGCGTCCGAGGCGACCGCCGAGATCCTCGCCGCCCGGGCGATGTACGGAGCCGAGGACGGCGGCGGCGCCGCGCGGACGGCCGGGCCATGACGGCACATGACGCGACGAAGTGGTTCCGTGTCCACCGGCGCGCGGCGGACCCCGTACTCCGACTGGTGTGTCTGCCGCACGCCGGTGGCACGGCACAGCTGTTCCACGGCTGGCCCGCGCTGCTGCCGGAGGACGTCGAGGTGCTCGCCGTGCGGTACCCCGGCCGCCAGGACCGGCTCGCGGAGCCCTGCATCGACTCCATGGACACCCTGGCCGAGCTGATCGCGGACGCGCTCCAGCCCTGGCTCGACCGGCCGCTCGCGCTCTTCGGACACAGCATGGGCGCCTGCGTCGCCTACGAGCTGGCGCTACGGCTGGAGGCCCGCGGTGTCGTCCCCGAACACCTGCTGGTCTCCGCGCACGCGGCCCCCCAGCGGGCCGGGCGCGGCGCACTGCACCGCGCCGACGACGAAAGCCTGATCTCCCACGTCCGGCAGCTCGGAGACCTGCACTCGGAGGCCTACGACATCCCCGAGCTGCGTGATCTGCTGCTGCCCGCCCTCCGCGCGGACTACCGGCTCATCGAGGGCTACCGGCCCGTGCGTCCGGCTCCGGTGAAGGCACCGATCACCGCGTACGCCGGCCGGGACGACACCAGTTGCGCACTCGACGACGTCCTCGCCTGGTCCGACCTGACGGCCCCGGGCTCCTTCGAGCTGCGCGCGTTCCCCGGGGACCACTTCTATCTGGTGCCCGGGGAGGCCGAGGTGGTCGTGGACGTGGCGGCACGCCTCACCCGCGCGTAGGGCGCGGGGCAGGCCCGCCGCGGCGGGTCGGCGTCTCGGCCCCGGCGGCTGCGCCTGCGGCCGTGGCGGAGGGCGGAGGGCGGGGCCCCGCGCTCCGCATGGCGCCCGCGGGGTTTCCGGGGGACGATGCTCGTGCCGGCCGCCGAGATGCGCGGTGTCCCGGGCAGCGGCCACGAGGGCGGGACGGAGAGGGAACCCATGCGACCGGGCACGCATGTCGCCGACACGGTGCTCCGGCTGCTCAGCCGGGACTGGGCCGGGCTGGCCATCGCCCTGCTGACGGCGGCCGTGGGCGCGTGGTGCGTCACCCTGGGAACCGGCTGGCGCGTTCTCGGCGGTGTGCTCTGCGCCGCGGCCCTCGTGCTCGGCTTCGGGGCGCTGCGCCATCTGGTGCATGTGGCCCGGGTGAAAAAGCGGTATCCGCCGCCCGGGCGCCTGGCCGACGTGGGCGGCTACCGCATGCATGTCCTCGCCGAGGGAGACGCCGGACCGGGGCCCACCGTGGTGTGGATGCCGGGCGGCCATGCCGGCGGGTACGCCATGCACCGGCTGCACGCGCTGGCACGGGAACGCACGCGTTCGGTCCTGGTGGACCGTCCGGGCTCCGGCTGGAGCGACCCGGGCCCGTTCCCGCGTACGACAGCGGCCGAGGCGGTCGAACTGCTCACGGCGCTGGAGCGGGCCGGCGAAACGGGTCCCTACGTCCTCGTGGGGCACTCCTTCGGGGGACTGCTCATGGCCAACGCCGCCCGGCGCCGCCCCGACCTGGTGGCCGGTCTGGTGCTGCTCGATCCCACCCCGCCCGACGTCGTCGCCTTCGGCCCTTCCCTCGGGACCCTGCGGCACGCCGCGCGGGGACAGACCGTCCTCGCGCTGCGCCACCTGTTCGGCCTGCACGCCCTCGCCCCCAGGAACGGGGCGCACGCTCCACAGGACCCGATGCATGTGCTCGCGGCCGTCGAGACCCGGACCCGGGCGCACTGCGCCGCGGCGTCGATCCTGCGGGAGCTGTCGCCGGCCGGTATCACCCGGGACGGCTGGCAGACGGTCGTCCACGACGGCGAACTCGGCGCGCTGCCCCTCCTCCTGGTGGCACCCCGGGATCTGACGGGCGGTGACCACCTCTTCGACGCGGTCGACGATCCGGTGGAGAGCGCCCGGGTACGGCACTTCTTCCTCACCGTGCGCGACCGCTACCTCGCCGCCTCCAGCGCGTCCCGGAAGGTCCACACCCCGGAGGGAACCGGCCACGACTTCCCGGACCGGGTCCCCGATTTCGTGGTGCAGGTGGTGGGCTCACTGCTGTGAAACCCGTTGCGTGCAACGGTGTTTCGTGGCCTGTGCGAGCGGCCGGTACGGTCCGGATCATGGAGTGGACCTTTCAGACGGCCGGGGAACTCGCGGCTGCCATGCGTGCCGGTGACGTGTCCTCGGCGGAACTGACCGACCAGGCGATCGCCCGTATCGAGCGGGAGGACACGGCGGTCAACGCGATCTGTGTGCCGGACTTCGACCGTGCGCGGGCCGCCGCGCGCGATGCCGACCGGGCGCGCGCCCGCGGTGAGGACCGGCCGCTGCTCGGCATCCCGGTGACGGTCAAGGAGTCGTACGACATCGCCGGACTGCCCACGACCTGGGGCATACCCCAGCACCGGGACTACCTACCGGCCGAGGACGCGGTGCAGGTGTCGCGGCTCAGGGCCGCGGGCGCGGTGGTGCTCGGCAAGACCAATGTGCCCGTGGGACTCCAGGACATACAGAGCTTCAACGAGATCTACGGCACCACCAACAACCCGTGGGACCACGGCCGTACGGCGGGCGGGTCCTCCGGCGGATCGTCGGCGGCCCTGGCGGCCGGGTTCGGGGCGCTGTCCATCGGCTCCGACATCGGCGGCTCGTTGCGCACCCCGGCACACTTCTGCGGTGTCTACGCGCACAAGCCGACCCTGGGGCTGGCGGCGAACCGCGGCATGGTCCCGCCGCCCGGGCCGGCGCTGCCGGTCGACCAGGACCTCGCCGTCGTCGGTCCGATGGCGCGCAGTGCCCGCGACCTCACGCTGCTGCTCGACGTGATGGCCGGTCCGGACCCGCTGACGCACGGTGTGGCGTACGACCTGAGGCTGCCGCCCGCGCGCCACGAGCGGCTCCGCGACTTCCGGGTGCTGGTCCTGGAGGAGCATCCGTTCATCCCGACCGGCTCCGCCGTGCGGGCGGCCGTCGGCCGGGTGGCCGAGGCGCTTGCCGACGGCGGCGCCCGCGTCGAACGGCACAGTCCGCTGCTGCCCGACCTGGCCGAAGCCGCGGTGATCTACATGCAGTTGTGGTTCTCGGGTGCCGTCGCGCGTTTTCCCGACGCGGCGTACGAGCAGCTGCGGGCCCGTGTCGCCGGGCTGAGCGCGGACGACCGGAGTCTGCACGCGGAGCGGCTGCGCGGCATGGTGTTCAGCCACCGGGACTGGGTGGCGGCGAACAGCCGTCGCGAACTCCACCGGCAGGGCTGGCGGCGGCTCTTCGCAGAGTTCGACGCCGTGGTGTGTCCCATCACGCCCACCCCCGCGTTCCCGCACGACCACCATCCCGATCCGCTGGCACGCCGGATCGACATCGACGGCGTGGCGTACCCCTACCTCGACCAGCTGGTGTGGGCCGGTGTGGCGACCATGCCCGGCCTGCCCGCCACCGCCGTACCGGCGGGCCGGTCCCCCGAGGGTCTTCCGGTGGGAGTGCAGCTGATCGGCCCGATGTTCGAGGACCGCACCCCGCTGCGACTAGCGGAACTGCTCGAGGAGAGGATCGGCGGCTTCCAGGCACCGCGGTAGGGCGGCGGCGCCCTATCCCCGGCGCAGGCCCAGGCGGGGTTCCAGGGTCAGGCGCAGGCCGGCGATCGCCCGGTCGGGGGTGGTGGGCCAGGGGGTCAGCCGGCTCGCGCCGTGGCCTCCGAGGCCCACGCGCCGGTGGCCGGGCAGGGGGTCGCGCAGGGCGTGGAAGAGGCGGGGGACGGTGTCGTCCCGGCTGTCGTGGAGGTCTTCGACACCGGTGACGATGTTGAGGAACGACTCGTGCAGGCGCAGGGGCTGCTGGTCGCGGTGGCTGAGGTGCTGGGCGCGGCGGAAGTGGGCGTCGCGGCCCTGGTGGATGTCGTAGAAGGCGCCGACGAGGATGAGGAGGCGTTCGTAGGCGTGCTGGTAGGCGCCCTGGTGGAAGGCGGTGGCCTCGGCCTCGGTGGCTTCGTCGCGCAGGGCGGCGGCGATGGCCGCGGCGGAGAGCAGGCCGCTGTACATGGCGAGATGGACGCCGGTGGACAGCAGGGGGTCGAGGAAGCAGGCCGCGTCGCCGGCGGCGAACCAGCCCGGCCCGCCGAAGCGGTCGGCGGTGTAGGAGTAGTCGCTCTCCACCCGCAGCGCGGTGGTCTGTTCGGCGTCGGTCAGCAGGCGGGCCAGGGCGGGGGCGTGGAGCAGCCGGTCGGCGTAGAGCTGCTCGGTGCCGCCGAGCGCCTGCCGGGCCAGGGTGAAGGAGTGCTTGTCGGTGACCAGGCCGACGCTGAGGGTGCCGTCGTGCAGGGGGATGGCCCAGAACCAGCCGTGGTCGGGCAGGGAGTGCAGGCTGATCGCCCCGTCCGGCGCGTCCGCGGCAGGTGCGGCACCGCGCCAGTAGGTCCAGGTGGCGACGTTGCGGAAGGCGTCGTGGAACCGGCGTGTGCGTAAGTGCCGTGCGGTCACCAGCCCGGCGCGGCCGGAGGCGTCCACCAGGTACCGGAAGACGATCCGGCCCTGCCGGCCGGCCCGGTCGGCCCAGGTGGCGGCGCTCGCCCGGCCGTCGGGGAGGTCGACGGCGCGGACCGCGGTCTCCTCGTGGACCCGTACGCCCTGGCCGCGGGCGTGCTCCAGCAGGGCCTGGTCGAACTCCGCGCGGACGACCTGGAAGCTGTAGGGCGCGTCGGGCCCGAGGTCGTCGAAGGTCAGCTGCCACTGCTGGCCGCCCCAGTCGTAGTAGGCGCCCTGTTTGCGGACGAAGCCGCGTTCCTCGATGGTCTCCCGGGCGCCGAGCAGGTCCAGCAGGGGCAGCAGGGACGGCAGGAGGGACTCCCCGATGTGGTAGCGGGGGAAACGATCCTTTTCCAGCAGGGTGACGTCGAAGCCCTCGCGGGCGAGCAGCGCGGCGGCCGTCGCGCCGGCCGGGCCGCCGCCCACGACCAGCACGTCCGTCTCCTCCATCGGTGGTACGTCGGGCATGACGGCCTCCCCGGCTCGGGACTGCGTGACGCCGCCAGTGAACAGTCCCGCGCCGCCCGCCGGGAAGACCGCCTGTCGCCGGGCAGATGTCCGGTGCCCTCTGCCTCCGTGGCCTGGGCGGGCGTTGTGCCGCTCGGCTTCCTCGGCACCACGCGATCGGTCCGCCGGCGGACCAGCAGGACCAGGTCACCTGGCTGCGCCGGCTCCGCTCACCAGGCGCTGACGACCGGCTCGTCGGATCCGTGCTGCCGCCAGGCCGCGTCGAGGCGCGCGAGCCGGCGTGCGGCGGCGATGCCGTGCAGGGACGCGACCCTGCCGTCGCTGACGCCGAACGCCACGGCGCCCACGACCCGGTCGCCGACCACGGCGACGACGGCCGGGGAGCCGTTGACCAGCGCGGCGTGCAGCGCGACCGAGCCGCCGGCCAGCCGCCGTTTGGCCTCGGTGGGCTTGAAGCCGGCCCGCACGAAGGAGGCGACCCGCTCGCGCGTGGTGTACCGCAGCAGCCGCCTGGCCAGCCCGGCGCCGTCGGAGACCGCGGTCACGTCGTCGGTGAGCATCGCCACCAGCCGTTCGGTGCGTCCCGAAGTGGCGGCGGCGAGGAACTCCTCGACGATACGGCGCGCGGACGCGGCGTCCACCTCGCCGCCGCCCCGTCGCTCGGCGGCGACCCGGCGCCGGGCCCGGTGGGCGTGCTGCTGGCTCGCGGACGGGGTGATGTCGAGGATCGCGGCGATCTCGGCGTGGGGGTAGGAGAAGGCCTCGCGCAGGACGTACACGGCCCGCTCGACCGGCGAGAGGCGCTCCATGAGCATCAGGACCGCCAGGGACACCGACTCACGCTGCTCGAAGGTGTCGGCGGGGCCGAGCATCGGGTCGCCCTCGAGCAGCGGCTCGGGCAGCCAGTCCCCGGCGGCGCGCTCATGGCGCGCCTGCGCCGAACGGAGCCGGTCCAGACAGAGGTTGGTGACGACCTTGGTCAGCCACGCCTCCGGCACCTCGACCGTGGCGCGGTCGGCGGCCTGCCAGCGCAGGAACGCGTCCTGTACGGCGTCCTCGGCGTCGGCGGCCGAGCCGAGCAGACGGTACGCGAGGGAGGCCAATCGGCCCCGGCTGGCCTCGAACCGGTCGATGGCTGCGGTGTCCATGCGGTGCAGCCTAGGCGGCGGCCCGCACCCCGGAGCGGTCGGGGGCGGTGGCCAGACGGCGCCTGCGCGTCGGCATGCCGAAGGTCGGGTGGGCGATGCTCCACCCGGATCCCTTGAGCACGCCCGACTTGAGGAACGCGGCGGTCCGGCCGCCCAGGTACCAGGACTTGGACCGGACGTCCCCGTCCACCATCTGGAAGATCGCGTCCCGCTGCCCGAGGCTGATGTGGTTGCCGTAGTACTTCAGCCCGACGGCCGGGACCTCGCCGCCGGTCAGGCGGGCGACGATCGCGGCGGTCGCCTGCATGCCGGTGTAGCCGGCCGAGGCGCAGGACATCGGCATCGGCCGGCCGTTCTCGCCGATCGCGTAGGCGCAGTCGCCGGCCGCGTAGACGTCCGGGTGCGAGACCGAGCGCATGGAGCGGTCGACGAGGATCTGGCCGGTCTCGGCGACCTCCAGGCCGGCGGCGGCCGCGAGGGAGTCCACGGCGAACCCGGCCGTCCACACGGTCACATCGGCCGGGAGCGTCCTGCCGTCGGCGGCGATCGCCCGGTCCGGCTCGACGGCTTCGATGGCGGTGTGTTCGTGGACGGTGACGCCGAGCCGGTCGAAGGCCTGGCGCAGGTGCCGGCGGGCCCGCGGGGAGAGCCAGGCGCCCAACTCGCCGCGGGCGGCGAGCGCGACCGAGAGGTCGGGCCGGGACTCGGCGAACTCGGTGGCGGTCTCGATGCCGGTCAGTCCCTCGCCGACCACGAGCACGGTACCGCCGGGGCCCAGGCCGGCCAGGCGTTCGCGCAGCCGCAGCGCCGAGGAGCGGCCGGTCACGTCATAGCCGTATTCGGCCACCCCGGGAACGCCGTGGCGGGCCACGGAGCTGCCGAGCGTCCAGAGCAGCGTGTCGTAGGCGAGTTCGCCGTCGCCGTCCTCGCCGGTCACCGCGACGGTCCTGCGCTCGGGGTCGACGCCGGTGACGCGCGCCAGGCGCAGCCGTACGCCGGTGCCCGCGAAGACGTCGGCGAGCCCCTGGAACGCGATGTCCTGGCCGCTCGCGAGCTGGTGGAGCCGCATCCGCTCGACGAAGTCGGGCACGGCGTTGACGACGGTGATCTCGGTGTCGGCCGGGGAGAGCCGTCGGGCCAGGCTGCCGGCGCTGAAGGCCCCGGCGTATCCGGCGCCGAGGACGACGATGCGGTGCTTCATGACGATCGCTCCTGTCTCGTTCGCGTGCCCCTTGAACGAGACGGCGGCCCCTTTGCTGACAGGCGCCGGGTGTGATGCGGGTCACCGGACCGAGGACGCTGACCGAGCGTCCGGGGCAGCCGGGAGCCGGTGCGGCAGTTTGCCCGGATCCGGCCGTTACGGGCCACGGCAGGCGGTCGTTTCCTTGAGCGTTCGACGACCGGCGGGGAGGACAGAGTGAGCGAACGGACCGGGGACCAGCCTCCTGCGGCGCCGGCCGGGGTGCCGCGGCCGCGCGCCGAGGACCTGCCGTCGCCGCCCGCGACGATCGCGGCCATCGCGCAGCACGCGGACGACGGCGAGGAGATGGTCGAGGCCTGGTGGCTGCTGCACCAGGGCGCGTCCGCCCGCGCCGGCCTGGGGCAGATTCTGGCCGAACTGCCCCGCACGGTGCGGCGGGTGGGCGGCTTCGCATGGCGGGCGAGCCGGCCGGCCACCCTCGCCCTGGCGGTGCTCCAGACCGCCTCGGCCGTGATGTCCGCGTTCGGGCTCGTCGCCACGGTCGGGGTGGCCCAGCACATCCTCGCCGACGGCCCCACCCCCGAGCGGGTGCGCGCCGCCGTTCCGCAGCTGGTCCTGGTGGTCGTCGTCCTGTCGGTGCGCGCCCTGCTGGAGTACGGCGTCACCGTCGCCCAGGGCCGGCTGACGCCGCTGATCCGCGCCGCGCTGGAACGGGAGTTCTACCGGCTCACCTCGCATGTGAGGCTGGAGGCCGTGGACAGCCCGACCTGGCAGGACGACTGCTACCGGGCGCGCAACCAGGGGCTGCACTACGCACGGCAGATCGTCGGGCACGTGGTCACCCTCGCCTCTGCGGCGCTGGTGCTGATCGGCACCGCGAGCGTCCTCGCCGTCCTGCATCCGCTGCTGCTGGTCCTGCTCCCGCTGTCGGTGCTGCCGGTGGGCGCGGCGGCGGTGAAGTCGGCGAAGGCCCGCTTCCACAGTTTCCGCCGGTTCAACGAGATGTCCCGGCGCACCGAGGTGTTCTCCTGGCTGATGCTGGACCGGGACACCGCCGCGGAGCTGCGCTCCCACACCGCCCAGCAGGCACTGCTGGACGAGCACGGCCGGCTCACCGAGCAGATCACCGCGGAGGACGTCCGGCTGAACCTCGCCGAGGCCCGGCTGTCGCTGATCGGCCGCAGCGCCGGCGGGATCGGGACGGGCGTCACCTACGTGGTGCTCGGCCTGATGCTGATCCACGGCTGGCTGCCGCTCGCCGCCGGTGCGGGTGCGGTGCTGGCGTTGCAGAGCGCCCGGTCCGCCATGACCCGGGTCGTGGACGTGGCCCACCTGCTGTACGAGACGAGCCTGTGGGTGGGCGACCTGCTGGAGCACCAGGAGCGCTGCCGCGGGGTCCTGCCGCGCCGGACCGGCGTGCAGGCCCCGCGGACGGTCGCGGCGATCACCTTCGACGACGTGCACTACACGTATCCCGGCAAGGACACGCCCGCGCTCGCCGGGATCAGCCTGACCCTGCGCGCCGGGCAGACCGTCGCGTTCGTCGGCGCGAACGGCTCGGGCAAGAGCACCTGCTCCAAGCTGCTGGCCGGCCTGTACGACCCCACCGAGGGCGAGATCCGCTGGGACGGGGTGCCGCTGACCCGGTACGACGCGGAGTCCGTCCAGGCCCGGGTCGCGTCCGTCCTCCAGGATCCGACGCGGTATCCGTTCTCCGCCCTGTCCAACATCACCGTCTCCCGCGGCACCCTCACCCAGGCGGATCCGGCCAGGGTCCTGGAGGCCGCCACCGCCTCGGGCGCGGACCGGGTGATCGCGTCCCTGCCCGGCACCTGGACCGCGACCCTGTCCAAGCGGTTCCGGGGCGGCCAGGAACTCTCGGCCGGCCAGTGGGCGAAGCTGGCCGTCGGCCGGGGCGAGTACAAGGACGGCCTGGTGCTGATCCTCGACGAGCCGACCGCGAGCATGGACCCGCGCGCCGAGCACGCCGTCTACCGGACCGTGCTGCGCGGCAAGCACCGCCCGGACCGCATCACCGTCCTGATCTCCCACCGCCTCGCCTCGGTCGTGGACTGCGACGCCATCTACGTCTTCGCCGACGGCAGGATCATCGAGGCGGGGACGCACGGCGAACTCATGGCACTCGGCGGCGAGTACGCGCAGATGTTCACCCTCCAGGCGGCCGCGTACCAGGCCGGCTCGTCCGCGGCGGAGGCGGCACCGGGATGAGCGGCCGTGGAGGCCGACGGGGCACGTGCGGCGAAATGTCTTGAACGTTCCGGAGTAGCGCGTTTGCGGGGTCCCGAGGTGTGGGAGGCCGAGACATGGCAAAGACGCCGAGGGGTTCTGCGGGAAGGGGTACGGCATGGCCGGGTCGGGCTCTGGGGGTACCGCGGGCGTGGCGAGCGGCAAGGCGCGGTTCGACGACATCTACGACCGGCCGGACCCCCGTGCCTATTTCGGACGCCTGGCCCCGCTGGAGTACGAGATCCCGCACCATGCCCAGCAGGTCTTCCGGCGGGCCGCGGCCGAACGGGCGGCGCTGGCCGACGGCCGGCCGCGCCCGCCGGCGGTGCTGGACGTCTGCTGCTCGTACGGGATCAACGCCGCGCTGCTCAACCACGACGTCACGCTGGCGGAGATGTACGAGCGGTACACCTCCCCCGATGTCGAGAGGCTGTCGACGGCCGAACTCGCGGCCCGGGACAAGGAGTTCTACGCCGAGCGGCGCCTTCCGGACGCCGTGGCGGTGGTCGGCCTGGACGTCTCGGCGCCCGCCGTCCGGTACGCGATCGAGGTGGGCCTGCTCGACGAGGGCTTCACCGACGACCTGGAGCAGGGCTCCCCCGGGCCCGGGCTGGCGCGGGCGCTCCCGGAGGTCGGCCTCATCACGCTGACCGGCGGCGGCAGCTATGTCACCGCCCGGACGTTCACCGCGCTGCTGGAGGGGGCCCGCAGACCGGTGTGGGTCAGTGCGTTCGTGCTGCGGACGGTGTCGTACCACCCGATCGTGCGCACCCTGGCCGCGCACGGACTGGGCACCACGGTCGACGCCACCCGGACCTACCCCCAGCGTCTCTTCACCGACGAGCGGGAACAGCGGTACGCGATCGCGGCGGTGCGGGCGCTGGGCGGCGATCCCGCCGGGCGGGAGGCGGACGGCCGTTTCCACTGTCTGCACTACGAGTCCCGGCCGGACCTGCTGCGGTGAGACACCGGGCGGCGGCCGCTCCGCCGGGGGGCCGGGGCGCTCGCCCGATCGGGTGAGCCTCCGTTACGGCCGCGATGCCGACGGGAACCCGGTGCGGGCCGGGACGGCCGATCGCTCGGGAGGGTGTCGTCATGGCCCAGCACATCACCTGTCACCGGGTCTACGAGGAGACCTCGCCCAGGGACGGCAAGCGGATCCTCGTCGACCGTGTCTGGCCGCGCGGGATGCGCAAGGAGGACGCGCACCTGGACGAGTGGCTGCGCGATGTGGCCCCGTCGACCGAGCTGCGCCGCTGGTACGGCCATGAACCCGGCCGCTTCGCCGAGTTCCGCCGCCGCTATCTGGCCGAGCTGGAGGACTCCGGACACCGGGAGGCCGCCGAGCATCTGCGGGACCTCGCCGCCCACGGCAGGGTCACGCTCCTGACCGCCACCAAGGACGTGGACCACAGCCAGGCCGCCGTACTCGCCGAATGGCTGGGCGGAGCCTGACCCTCGCCCCGCGGGCGGCCCCGGATGGCGCAGCGCGCCCGACCGGACGTACGGCACCCGGTGCCTGAGCCGTCCGTGGCACGGCAGGCCCCGGACCCGCGCTTTCGGCGGCGAGCCCGGCCGGCCGCGGGTGCCCGCGCCGACTGCCGTGGCAGCGGCGGGAGATGCGGGGGTGGGCGGTTGGGGGCACGGTGGGGGCTGTGCCGGACTCCGGCCGATCCCTCCCGAGCATCCGAAGGAACCTTGATGTCCGTAGCCACAGACCTGCTCGTCCCGGCGCTGCGCGAGGTCCGCGAGACCAAGGCGGCGCTTGCCGACCGCTTCAAGGCCCATCTCGCCGTCACCCCGCCCGGTGAACACCGGGACGTGCTGGAGCGCCGCCTCGGAGACGCCCGCGGCCATGTGTACCGCCTCGACGAACGCCTGGACGTGCTCCAGCCCCGCGGCCTGGTGCAGAGCGTCCTGGGCGGCGCCTGGCAGCTCACCGGGCAGGCGGCCCGGCTGCCCTTCGACATGGCGGCGTCGGTCCCGGCGGCGGTGTTCCGCGGCCGCGGACCGGCCACCGAACTGCGGCTGCTGAAGAACGCCCAGGACGAGTACGCGGTCACCGCGCTGGCCCTCGTGGTGTGCCGGGCCGCCGAGCGCATCGCCCAGGAGACCGCGGACGGCGTCACGACGGAGCTGCTCGACGCCATCCGCCGGGACGACGAGGAGACGCTGGAGGAGCTGGCCCACGCGGTCGAACAGCACGCCGAGGCCGCGGTGGCGGCGACCGGGACCGCGGCGGGGCCGGGCGTGGCCGGAGCCGCCCTGGCGGTGCGCGAGTGGAGCAGCTGGCTGCGGGAGACGGCCGAGCGCATGCCGGGCGCGGACCGGCTCCAGGGCGCCCCGCGCGGGGCCCTGATCAGCGAGGACCAGCTGCCGATCGCCGACTACCGCAGGCTCAGCACCAAGACGGTCGTCGACCGGCTCCCCTACCTGCCGCAGACCGACCTGGCCATGGTCGGCGCCTACGAGCGGTCCCACGCGGGCCGCCCGGCCGTCCTGAGCCGGGTCGCCGCCCTGCTCGGTCCGGTGCCGTGGCCCGGCTACGACGGCATGACGGCGGAGGAGGTCGTCAAGCGGCTGAACGACGCCGGCCCCGGACACTGCCGGCGGGTGCTGGAGTACGAGCGGCGCCACCAGGGCCGTACCACCGTGCTCAAGGCCGCGGAGCGGGCCGTGGAGAGGACCGCCGACCGGGTGCCCGCCTGACCGGCGGTACGGCCCGCACGTCACCCGGGCGGGCCGGCGGCCGGGAGCTGCCGCAGCTGGTAGGTCCACAGCCGGTCCACGAGGGTGAAGCCGAAGGAGGCGAAGAGCCGGGCCGCGGCCTCGCGCTCCGGGGTGCCGTCGATGACGAGCGCGGCCTCGCAGGCGCCCTGCTCGGCCAGCAGGGCGAGGGCCTGGCCGAGCAGCCCGCGGCCGAGTCCCCGGCCCCGGTGGGTGGGGCGGGTCTCGATCCAGTAGACGGTCGCGGTGCGGCCGGGACCGGTGCCGACCACGGCCTCCGCGACCGGCTCGGCTCCGTCGTGGACGATCAGCCGGTGTCCCGGCGGGACCTCGCAGGGCAGCACGTCGGCGACCGGTGTCACCGGCGACGGCACGGCCGGGAGCGTGCAGTGCATGTAGGCGCTCTGGCAGCGGCCGGTGAACCCGGCCGCCAGCAGGGCGTCATGGGTGGCGGCGCGACGCGTGCGGGGCAGGCCGCCCGGCCCCAGCGGACCCGGCGGGGCGGCGACGAACGCGTCGATCCGCGGGCAGTTGGCGAGTTCGGCCCGGGCGTGGCCGAGGAGAGCGCTCAGCACGGGCGGGTCCTCCCGGCCGTACGCCCAGCAGATGACGCCGGTACGGGCGTCCGTCCACGCCACGTAGCCGATGACCCCGCGGGGGCGGTGCCCGGCCTCGGCCAGGACGCCGACCCGCGGCGGGGCCGGGGCGGTCCAGCCGGCCAGGGCGGGCGGGCCGCGCCGCGCGGCGGCCAGCTGCTCCGCCGTGCACGGCCGCTGCCCGGGCAGCCGGTCCGCCGCGACCAGTGCGCACACGCCCGGCTCGTCCTCGGGGCGGTACGGGCGTACGAGCGTGCCGGGGTCGGGGCTGGGTGCAGGGGCCATGATGTCGGTCCGCGGGGCGCCGGCGTGCCGGCGGCGGTGTGCTCACCGGCTCCGTTTCAGCGTCCTCCGGTTCGTCCCCGCTGTCACGCCTCCCCTCGCGCACCGGGGCGGAGACCCGGCGGTCACCGCGGCCCCGGCGGCGGTCAGCAGCGAGCGCATCTGCTCGATGACGGGCTGGTGCAGGGGCAGGGTCAGATGGCCCACCCCGGGCACGAGGACATTGCGTGCCTCGAGGTCGGGATGGTCGATCCGGCCCCGGGCCGCGGGTACGACGGCCTCGTCCAGGTCGCTGTAGAAGGCCACGAACCGGGTGCGGCAGCCCGCGGCCGGCTCCGCGAGTTCGGCCAGGACGTCGCTGCCCGGCCGCAGCTGGCGCAGCAGTGGGTGGGGCGGTGCGAGCAGGGCGGTCGCCGTCCCGGTGTGCGGCGTCGCCAGGGTGATCAGCAGGGACACATACGCGTCACCGCCGAGCCGCTGCACGTAGTAGCGGGCGATCAGGCCGCCCAGGCTGTAGCCGATCAGGACCACGGACCGGCCGGTGCTGCGGGCGTGCGCCGCCTCGACCTGGTCGCCGAGCACCCGGGCCGCCGACCGGATGTCGGGGCTGAGCGCCTTGTAGTCGACCGGGACGAAGGGGCCCACGCCGCAGCCGTCCAGGCCGCGGTGGAGCGAGGAGACCACCCACTCACGGTCGGCCAGACCGTGCACCAGAAGCACCGGGACGGTGCTGACGGGGTCGTCCGGTGGAGCGGTGGCGTCGGCCGCCCGGGCGGCGCGGGGGTGACCGAGCCAGCCGGTCAGTGTCCCGACGCCCTCCTCGGCGATGTCGAGCGGTAGCCGGGCGAGTCGTACCGCCGCGCGTCCGGCCTCGACACCGAGACCGAGCACCGGCGACAGGCCCGGCACGGACAGCTGCGTTTCGAAGGAAGTGCTCGTAGCGGCTCACCTCCTCGGTTACGCCCCGAGGTGCCCCCCACCATGGCACGGAAAACGTGTGTCCGCCTCTTCAAGGCCCCGTACCTGGAGCGAAGGAAAGCCTGACGGCCTCGTCCCCGGCCGCTCAGCGGCGGCTCAGCTCGGTGACGGCCAGCAGGACCACGGCCACTGCCTGGACGGCGACGACCACCGTGATCAGCACGGGGATCGAATAGCCGTACAGGCCGCCGGTCAGCGCGCCGCCCGTCACGCTGGCCGCGCCCACCACGCCGGCGAACAGGCCGTACGCGGTGGCCCGCCGGCCGCTCGGCACCAGGTCGGCGACCGTGGCGCGCAGGACGGACTCCTGGATGCCCGTGGCCGCGCCCCACACCAGCGATCCGGCCACCGCGACGGCGAGCGTGCCGGTGAAGCCCAGCGCGACCACGGCGACGGTCAGCACCGGCAGCACCACCAGGACGCGCGGGCCGACCCGGTCGTACAGCCAGCCCGTGGCCAGCGCGGCGACCGCGTCCACGGCCATCGCCGCCGCGTACAGCACGGGCACCCAGGCGGTGCTCAGCAGATGCCGTTGGACGAGGTGGTAGGAGAGCACGCCGAAGGTCGCGAACCCGGTCGTGGTGGCCGCCGTGAACGCGGCGTAGGTCCAGAAGGTCCTGGGCAGCCGCCCGCCCTGCTCCTCGGGCGGGGCGGCCGCCGCGGCCGTCAGCTCGCGCTCGTAGCCTTCCGGGTCCGGTACCCGGGCACGCAGCCGGAACAGCAGGCCCAGCACCGCGACCCCGGGTACGGCGAGGACGCCCAGCGCCGCGGCGTAGTCACCGCCGGTCAGCGCGAGCATGCCGGACACCAGCAACGGGCCGATCAGGGCGCCGATCTGGTCCATCGCCTCGTGGACGGCAAAGCCCCGCCCCCGCCCGGTGGCGGCGGTGGCGTGCGAGAGCAGCGTGTCCTTCGCGGGCGAGCGCACGGCCTTGCCGACCCGCTCGGCGATGACCAGCACGCAGGCGGCCCACAGCACTCCGGCCACGCCCAGGAGCGGCACGGAGACGACCGTCAGGGCGTACCCGGCGATCGCCAGGCCCCAGAAGCGGCGGGTGCGGTCCGCGAGCGGGCCGGAGACCAGCCGCAGCCCGAGCGCCGCCGCCTCCCCCGCGCCGGTGACCACCCCGACGACCAGGGCGGACGCGCCCAGCGAGGCCAGCAGCGGGCCGGTGATCGAGCGGGCGCCCTCGTACACGATGTCGGCGAGCAGGCTGACCGTGCCGAACCAGACCACGAACCGCCACGGCCCCATCCGCGCGGCCTCCCCCGTCCCGGGCCCGGACCGGTTCATGCCCCGGACGTCCCCGGCGGGCGCAGCCGGTTCACGCGTGCTTCCCCCGGCCCCCGGGCCGGCTCTTCGGCCCGGTCGTCGCCTCCCGGCCGACGTACCGGATGACCTCGCAGCCGTCGAGGACCACCAGCCCCGAGCCGACCAGCTCGTCGAGTTGCGGCAGAAAGTCCCGCACCCGCTCCTCGGTGTCCACGATCACGATCGCCACCGGCAGATCCTCGCTGAGCGACAGCAACCGCGAGGTGTGGATCAGGGAGGAGGCGCCGAAGCCCTCCACACCGCGGAACACCGAGGCACCGGCCAGCCCGGCCCGGTGCGCCCGGTGCACGATCTCGCTGTAGAGCGGCTTGTGGTGCCAGACGTCGTTCTCACCGATGAAGACCGTCACGCGCAGGGCATCGCCCGTAAGCCTTGTCACCGCTGCCTCCCGGCCACCGTCGCGGACGTCGCCGTCGCCGCGAACAGTACCGCCGCGGGGGCCGGGCGGCGAGCAGGGTGCCGCCGCCCCGCGGTACGGCCGTCCGGTGTGGCCCGGCACGTGTGCCGGGAGTGCGGGCGGCCGCCGGGGAACCCACACTGGTGCTGAGGAGTACCGGCCGGGGCGGGCCAGACTCCGCGGGCTCTCCCGGCGCGGACGAGCGACGCTCGAAGGAGACCGCCATGACCACCGCCCGGGAGATCATGCACACGGGTGCGGCCTGCGTCGCGGAGCGGGAGACGCTGGAGGCCGCCGCACGCAGGATGAAGGAGATGAACGTCGGCTCCCTTCCGATCTGCGGCCCCGACGACCGGCTGCACGGGATCGTCACCGACCGCGACATCGTGGTGAAGTGCGTCGCCAGGGGCAAGGACCCGAGGACCGTGACCGCGGGCCAGCTGGAGCAGGGCAAGCCGGTCACGATCGATGTCGGGGCCGACGCCGACCTTGTCCTCCGGGTCATGGAGAACCACAAGATCCGCCGGCTGCCGGTGATCGACAACCACCGGCTCGTCGGCATGATCAGCGAGGCGGACCTCGCCCGTCATCTGCCCGAGGGCCGGGTCGGTCACTTCGTCGAGGTGATCACCGCCGCGCCCTGACCGGGAGCGGCGCGCACGGCGCCGGCCGGTGACGTCAGGCACCGGCCCGCGACGTCAGGCGGCGGCCCGCGCGGGACCGGCGTAGCGCAGCAGGACCCCCACGCCCTCGTGCAGCCGTACCCGCTGTTCGGGTACGACGACGAGTTCCGCCCTGGTCCCGACCAGGGCCCGGGTCAGGGCCGCGTCGGCCCGTTCCAGCTGCGGGTCGGTGATGCCGTACAAGCGCAACTCGGTGTCGGTGAAGGCCAGTTGGCTGGGTTCCGGGCCGATCCACAGGCGCAGCGGTGACTCGGGGTGGTCGTTGAGCAGCAGGGCTCTGACGCTGCCCCGCTGGAGCGCCGACACCGCCGCCCGGAAGCCCTCCGCGGCCGCTCCATGGCGGCCCCGCTGGGCGAGGAAGGCGTCGAGCAGGGCCCGGTCGTGCGCGGCCATGCGCTCGCCGAAGAGCTGCTCGAGCCGCTGCTCCAGCAGGGCGCGGCCCGGCTCGGACGCGCCGGCGCCCTCCACGGTCGTCACCTCGCCGCGCAGTGCCGGGGGCAGCCGGCGGACGAGGATGCCCCGGGCCCAGACGTCTCCGGCGACGACCACCGCCTCGGCGCCGATGCGCCGCGCATGGCCCTCCAGCTCGCCCCCGATCACCTCGGCCGCGTTCAGCCAGTCGGTCACGGGGACTTCCTCGTGCAGCCGGTGCCCGGGCCGCACCCTGGTCAGGGGCCAGCTGCCGGCCTCCGCGTCGATCCGTACGGTGCCGGGGGCCTCCGTGGAGTGACGGCCGCCGTAGTGCACATGCACGGCGAGGTACGGGATCCCGGGCGCGTGCTGGACGGCCAACGGCATGGCGTCGGGCAGCGTTCCGAAGTACGCCGTGTCCCGGGCCGGCGGTGTGGGCAGTTCGTCCAGCAGGGCCAGCCGTCCCCGGGCGGCGAAGACGGCCTGCCCGTGGGTGCCGGGGACGTCCGTGTCGCTGCCCACGGTGCCCGCCACCGCGGTGACGGAGTCCGGGTCGGCCCCCTCGGCCAGCAGGGCGTCCCGCAGATGCCGGCGGCGCAGCTCCATGGCCGCGTCGGGATCGCCGACGGCGGTGTCGCGGGAGGTGTCCACATAGACGGACGCGAACGGACCGGGGTGCTTGTAGAGGGGTTCGAGGAACGACAGTCGCATGCTCACTCCCGGGTGAGGCGCTCCCTGTCCATGGTGCGCGTCCCGGCGCGCCGGGGCGACTCGGAAGATCACCTCGTGGCGCGGTGCAGATCACCTCCTGGCACGGTGCGGATCGTCTCCTGGCGCGGTGCGCGCCCCGCTTCCGCCGGGGCGACGATGGAGGTACGGACATTTCCTGGTGGCAGGGAGGCCGGATCGTGTTCTTCACCGATCGCCGGGACGCCGGCCGCCGGCTGGCCGCCCGGCTCGAACACCTGCGGGGTTCCGATGCCGTCGTGCTGGCGCTGCCCCGCGGCGGAGTCCCGGTCGGCGCGGAGATCGCCGAGGCGCTGGACGCACCGCTGGACGTGTGCCTGGTCCGGAAACTGGGCGTGCCGGTCCAGCCGGAGCTGGGCATGGGGGCCATCGGCGAGGGCGGCGTCCGGGTGATCAACGACGAGGTGGTCCGGCATGCGCGGGTCACCCCGGACGAGCTGGCCGAGGTCGAGGCGCGCGAGCAGGAGGTGCTGGCGCGCCGCGCCCGGCGCTATCGGGGCGACCGCGCACCGGTGCCGCTCGCGGGCCGTACCGTCCTGGTCGTCGACGACGGGGTGGCCACCGGGTCGACGGCACGGGCGGCCTGCCGGATCGCGCGCGCCCGCGGCGCCGCCCGGGTGGTGCTGGCCGTTCCGGTGGCACCGTACGACTGGACGGCGCGGCTGGGCGCGGACGCCGACGAGGGGGTGTGCCTGCACACCCCGGCGGAGTTCTACGCGATCGGGCAGTTCTACGCCGACTTCACCCAGACCGGCGACGACGAGGTGATCGCCTGCCTGGAGGACTCGTTCGCCCGCCGGGAAGGCACCCGCGGGGCCCGGCCGGGCCGCTCGGCGGTCCCCGGGGACCGGGAGGCGGAGGTGCGCGCGGGGCGGGCGGGCCTGCGGGGGCGGTTGACGGTGCCCGAGGGCGCGAGCGGGGTCGTGGTGTTCGCGCACGGCAGCGGCAGCAGCCGGCACAGTCCCCGCAACCGGTTCGTCGCGGACGTGCTGAACCGGGCGGGGCTGGGCACCCTGCTGTTCGACCTGCTGACCGAGGAGGAGGAGACCGACCGGGCCAACGTCTTCGACACCGGGCTGCTCGCCGGGCGGCTCACCGAAGCCACCGGCTGGCTGCGCGAGCAGCCCGAGGCGGCGGGGCTGGCCGTGGGTTACTTCGGTGCCAGCACCGGTGCCGCCGCGGCGCTCTGGGCCGCCGCCGAGCCGGAGGCGCGGATCGGCGCGGTGGTCTCCCGCGGCGGCAGGCCCGATCTCGCCGGGCCGCGGCTGCCGGCCGTGACCGCGCCCACGCTGCTGATCGTGGGGGGCCGCGACGAGCTGGTCCTCGACCTCAACCGCGAGGCCCAGGCCCGGCTGCGGTGCGAGAACCGGCTCGCGGTCGTACCCGGCGCCACCCACCTCTTCGAGGAGCCCGGCACCCTGGAGCAGGCCGCCGGCCTCGCCCGCGACTGGTTCACCGACCACATGGCACCCCACCACGCGGCGGCCCGCTGAGCGCACCCGGGCCGGTCGGCCGGTGGCGCCCGCGGGGACGGCGGGGCGTACGGGCGGCAACGGCTCCGGTCCGGCCGGTGAACTTTTCCTCACCCTTGGCCGAACCGGCGCACGAAGCAGCGTTACCGGCGGTAAGTTGCTGCCGCCCGCTCCCCTTGACGCCCCCTCAGGAGGCCAGCCCGTGCGCCGTCTTCTGCTCTGCCTCACGGTCGCGGCCGCCGCGTTCGGCGGATTCACCGCCCCCGCGGCCGCCCAGACCGCCCCCGACGGAACCTCCGGGACGTTCAGCGTCCTCTCCTACAACGTGGCGGGGCTGCCGGAGGGCCTCTCCAGTGCCCCCACGCCGCGCGCGCCGAGCACGACCGCGATAGGCGCCCGGATCGGCACCTACGACGTGGTCAACGTTCAGGAGGACTTCAACTACCACTCCGACCTCTACGCCTCCGACACCCACCCCTACCGCACCCCCACCAGCGGCGGAGCCGGTATCGGCAGCGGTCTCAACACCCTGTCGGACCTCCCCTACGACACCGACGACTTCGAGCGGGTGCACTGGAACTCCTGCCAGGTGGACTCCGGCGACTGCCTCACCCCCAAGGGCTTCACCTTCCTGCGCGAGCGCCTGGCGGAGGGCGTGTACGTCGACTTCTACAACCTCCACACCAACGCCGGCACCAACGACGGGGACCTGGCCTCGCGCGCCGACAACCTCAGCCAGCTGACCACGTTCATCAAGACCCACTCCGCCGGGAACGCCGTCGTGGTCATGGGCGACACCAACACCCGCTACACGCGCGCCGGCGACACCATCGCCGAGTTCGCCCGGGACAACGGCCTCACCGACGCCTGGGTCCGGCTCGAACGCGGCGGCACACCGCCCGCCAAGGGCTCCGACCCGCTGCTGTGCGACGAGAACGCGATCACGAACACCTGCGAGGTCGTCGACAAGGTCCTCTACCGCGGCAACCGGCTCGTCTCGCTCGACGCCACGGCGTACGACAACAAGCACGCCGGCTTCCTCACCGGCGACGGGCTCATGCTGTCCGACCACGACCCGATCGCGGTGTCCTTCGGCTGGTCGCGCAATCCGGACTTCCAGCTCAGCGACCAGTTCGGCGGCCCGCACGGCGACTACTTCACCGACATCGCGACCGTGCCCGCCACCAGCGCGCCGGCGACCCTCTCACTGCGCAGCGGCGCGCGCGTCGACGGCGTCGGCATCACGTACGGCGACGGTACGGCCGTGACGCACGGCGGCACCGGCGGCACGGCCTCGTCGCTCACCCTGGGCAGCGGGGAGTACGTCACCTCCGCCCGGCTGTGCGAGGGGCAGAAGGACGGCCACAGCCGCATCTTCTCCGCCGCCTTCACCACGAACCTGGGCCGCGTCCTCTCCGGCGGCACCACCACGTCCGACTGCGTGACCCGGACCGCCCCATCCGGCTGGCAGATCGCCGGCTTCCACGGCCGCTCGGGCGACGAGATCGACAAGCTCGGCTTCGTCTACACCAGGCACTGACCCCGCCCAGGCGGCCGGCACGGCGGAGTAGTGGAATATTGAACAACTCTGCTCCGTTGTGGCCGTCGAAGGAGGTCACCAGTGGAGACGCGAGTGGAGAACACGTACTACGACCACGGGACGGCGGCCGAGCGCTGGACGCGCGCGCAGCTGTTCTTCGAGGCCAGGGACTACGCCGGTGCGGCGCGGGTGCTGGCCGGGCTGGTCGAGGAGGTGCCGGAGCAGACCGCTCCGCGGCTGCTGCTGGCCCGCGCCTACTACCACTCCGCCCAACTGCGGCGCGCCGAGGCCGAGTTGCGGATCATCGTCGAGCGCGACCCGGTGGAGCAGTACGCCCGGCTGATGCTGGGGCGCACGCTCCAGCGGCAGGCCCGGCACGAGGAGGCCGAGCAGCACCTGCGGATCGCCGGAGCGCTCGCGGGTGAGTTCCCGGAGCGGTGAGCCGGGCGGTGCCCCCGTGCCCGCGGGGGCACCGCGGCGGAGGCGCACCGCGGTGTCGCCGGCCCCCTGTCATGGCATCCTGACCCGATGGCAGCCACCCGTGATCACGCACCGCTCGCCGAGCGGGTCGAGGAACTCCTCGCCGCCGGCGGCCCCCTGCCCATCGTCGCCGCCGGACAGCCCGTGCTGCGCCGCGCCACCGAGCCGTACGACGGCCAGCTCGGCCCCGCCCTGCTGGCCCGCTTCATCGAGGCTCTGCGCCTGACCATGCACGCCGCCCCGGGCGTGGGCCTCGCCGCGCCGCAGGTCGGCGTGGAGCTGCGGATCGCGGTCCTGGAGGACCCGGCGCCGGTGCCGGAGGAGGTCGCGGCGGCCCGGGGCCGGGTGCCGCAGCCGTTCCGCGTCCTGGTCAACCCCTCCTACGAACCCGTCGGAACCGCCCGCGCCGCGTTCTTCGAGGGCTGCCTGAGCGTGCCGGGCTGGCAGGCCGTGGTGGCCCGGCACGCCGAGGTGCGGCTGCGCGGCAGCGACGAGCGGGGCCGCGCGCTGGACGAGGTGGTCGCGGGCTGGCCGGCCCGGATCGTCCAGCACGAGACCGACCACCTCGACGGCACCCTGTATCTGGACCGCGCCGAGCTGCGCTCGCTGTCCACGAACGAGGCCGTGGCGGCGCTGTGGGCACAGCCCGCGCCGAGCGCGGCCGCGGCCGCGCTCGGCTTCGAACTGCCCTGACCTGGAAGGTCAGTTGTCCCGGTACGCCTCCAGCAGGCGCAGCCACACCTCGCTGAGGGTCGGGTAGGACGGGACGGCGTGCCACAGCCGGTCGACCGGGACACGGCCCGCGACCGCGACGGTCGCGGAGTGGATCAGCTCGCCGACGCCCGGGCCGACGAAGGTGACCCCGCGCAGGATCTCCTCCTCCAGGTCCACGACCATCCGGGCCCGGCCCTGGTAGCCGTCGCCGTAGAGCCCCGCGCCCGCGACGGAGGAGAACGCGACGTCGACGGCGCGGACCCGGTGGCCCGCCTGTTCCGCCTCGGCGAGGGAGAGGCCCACGGCGGCGGCCTCGGGGTCGGTGAAGACGACCTGGGGTACGGCGCTGCCGTCGGCGGTGGCGACGTGCGCGCCCCAGGGTTCGTCCAGGAGCGGGCCGCCGGCCGCGCGGGCGGCGATGGCGGCGCCCGCGATCCGGGCCTGGTACTTCCCCTGGTGGGTGAGGAGGGCGCGGTGGTTGACGTCGCCGACCGCGTACAGCCAGTCGGTGCCGGTGACCCTCAGGGTGTCGTCGACGTCCAGCCAGGAGCCCGGTTCCAGGCCGACGGTGTCCAGGCCGAGGTCGTCGGTCTGCGGGACCCGGCCGGTGGCGAAGAGGATCTCGTCGGCCTCGATCCGGTCGCCGCCGGCGGTGACCGCGACGACGGTGCCGTTCTCGCGGCGCACGGACTCCACGGTGGTGCCGGTGCGGATGTCGGCGCCGGCCTCGGCGAGGGACTCGGCGACCAGTTCGCCGGCGAACGGCTCCATGCGGTTCAGCAGGCCCTTGCCGCGCACCAGCAGGGTGACCCGGGAGCCGAGGGCCTGCCAGGCGGTGGCCATCTCGGTGGCGACGACTCCGCCGCCCACGACGATCAGCCGGGCCGGTGCCGCCTGGGCGCTGGTGGCCTCGCGGCTGGTCCAGGGCCGCACCTCGGCGAGACCGGGCAGGTCGGGCAGCTGGGCGCGGGTGCCGGTGCAGACGGCGACGGCGTGGCGGGCGGTGAGGGTGGTCACCGTGCCGTCGGGAGCGGTCACGGTGACGGTGCGCGGGCCGGCGAGTCGCCCGTGGCCCCGGTACAGGGAGGCGCCGATGCCGTCCAGCCAGCGGACCTGGCCGTCGTCCCGCCAGTGCGAGGCGTACTCGTCGCGGCGGGCGAGAACGGCGGGCGTGTCCAGCGGGCCCTGGACCGCGGGGGCCAGGCCGGGCAGGCGGCGGGCGTCGGCCCGGGCGATGACCGGGCGGAGCAGCGCCTTGCTCGGCATGCACGCCCAGTACGAGCACTCGCCGCCGACCCGTTCGCTCTCCACGACCGCGGTGGTGAGTCCGGCCGCGCGGGTGCGGTCGGCGACGTTCTCCCCCACGGGTCCGGCTCCGAGCACCACGACGTCGTACGCGATGGATTCCGTTTCCGTCATGGGGTCAGTCTGGTGGCTGGTGTGCGCGGAGGCCACAGGGGGTACGCGCCCGGGGCGCCCCGGAATAGGCCGTCGCACGGCCGTGTTTCCGCCGTCGGCAGAGCCCCATACCAGGAAGAGGGAAGCAGGCCATGAGCAGCACCGTTGAGCTGACCAAGGAGAACTTCGACCAGACGGTCGAGAAGAACGGCTTCGTCCTCATCGACTTCTGGGCAGAGTGGTGCGGCCCGTGCCGGCAGTTCGCGCCGGTCTACGAGAAGGCCGCCGCGGACAACCCGGACCTGGTCTTCGGCAAGGTGGACACCGAGGCCCAGCCGGAGCTGGCCGCGGCCTTCGGCATCCAGTCGATCCCGACACTGATGATCGTCCGGGACAAGGTGGCGATCTTCGCCCAGCCCGGCGCCCTCCCCGAACCCGCCCTCGCGGACGTGATCAGCCAGGCCCGCGGCCTGGACATGGACGAGGTCCGCCGGAGCATCGCGGCCCAGGAGGCCCAGGGCGAGTAACCGCTCCGCGGTGGGGCTCGGTGGTGCGCACAGGGCCCCGGGAGCTGGTCCAGGTCAGGTGGAGTCGCGGTGGATGAGGGAGGCGCCCAGGACCTTGTGGGTTTCCGGGTCGCCCCCCGGGTCGCGGACCGCGCGGTCGACCAGTTCGGCGAGGTCGCGTGCCGACGGAAGCTCGACCTGGACCGTGCTGAGCCGGGGCCGCAGCAGCCGGCCCAGCATGAGGTCGTCGGCGCCGATGACGGCGACGTCCTCGGGGATGCGTACGCCCTCGTCCTGAAGGGCACGCATGAGCAGCATCGCGTACTCGTCGTTGTAGGCGAACACCGCGTCCAGGCCCGACTCGGACCAGCGGGCGGCGAGTGCGGCGGCGGACCGCTCGGTGTACGCGAGCGGCAGCACGGTCACGGTCGCGTCCGTGTCGTGCAGCGCCTGACGCACGCCCGCGAGCCGGGGCTCCGAGTACGCCTCCAGGCCGGGCTCCTCGGGCATCACGACCCCGATCCGCCGTCTGCCCCGCCGGTACAGGTGGGTGGCCGCGGTGTGGCCGACGGCGGTGTGGTCCATCAGCAGGGCGTGGGCGCCGTCGACCCGGGCGGGGCCGAGGGTGACCACGGCCCGGGCGCCGGAGCGCTTGAGGACGGCGACGCCCTGCGGGCCGAGTCCGGTACCGGGCACCAGGACGGCGACCGGCCGCAGCTCCGCCCAGGCGCGGGCGGCCTCGTCGCCCTGGAGGCCGACGGTGCCGTACTGGACGACGGTGTAGTCGAGGCGGCCGAGGGCCCACTGGAGTTCGTTGAGGAACGTGCTGTAGAGGGGGCCCGCCGGGATCGCGGGGGCGGGCATGACGACCATCCGGCTGTGCCCGGCGCGCAGGCTGCGGGCGGCCGCGTGCGGCACGTACCCGAGTTCCCGCGCGGCCTCGTGCACCCGGCGGCGGGTGGCTTCGCTGATCCGGACCGCGCTGGTGTTGTTGAGGACGTAGGACACGGTCGCGCGCGAGACGCCGGCCAGCCGGGCCACGTCGGCGCTCGTGGGCGTGTTCGGTATCTGCACCATGACAGAGCGCATCTTGGCAGAGCGCCGGACGCCCGCCGCGGGCGGGGGAACGTGGTCCGGAATTGGACGAACCGGTTCTGTGTCCGGCCCGACCGGTCCGGCGTCCGGCTCAGTGGAGCGGCTGAGTGCCGGTCACCCGGGCGACCAGGTCGAACCAGCCCTGCTCCAGCCGTTCCATGGGCATGCCGCACTGGCGGGTCAGATGGTGGATGAGGCCGGGGTCCAGCGCCGCCAGCAGGGTGTGGGACAGCAGATCGCAGTCGCCGTCCGGCACCAGCTCGCGCAGCAGCATGGTCACATGGGTGCGCAGCGCCTGGAAGGCGGGGTGGGCGTACCGGCGGGCGGGCTCCGGCTGGGCGGCCAGCTCCAGGTCGAGCGCCTCGGCCGAGCGGTAGAGCACGGCCACGCCGAACGCCCGCAGCCGCTCCAGGGGCGGCGCGCCGGGGCCCAGCGGCGGCGGGCCGCTCAGGAAGTCGGACTGGAGCTGGCGGGCGGAGTGGTCGAGCAGCGCCATCAGCAGACCGGTGCGGTCGCCGAAGCGGCGGAAGACCGTGCCCTTGCCGACCTGGGCGGCGGTGGCGACCGCCTCCATGGTCACCCCGGCCACTCCGTGTTCCGCGATGAGCCGGGAGGCGGCGTCCAGCAGCCTGGCCCGGTTGCGGGCCGCGTCGGCGCGCAGGCAGGGCTCGTCGGCGGCCGTGCCGATGTCGAGCAGGGCGGGCTCCTCTTGGGGCCCGAGGGGCTCACGGGGCTCCGGGCAGGGGGGCAGGAGGCTGGACATGGAGCCAGCGTAAAGCATCGGGAAGAAAACTGGACCGCGGTCCGTTTAGGATGGTACACAGTTAACCGGACCCCGGTCCGGATTGTGACCGCGATGTTTCAGCCTCTTGGAGTACCCATGTCCGTTCGCATCCTCGCGCTCGTCGGCAGCCTCCGCGCCGGCTCCCACAACCGCCAGCTCGCCGAGGCGGCCGCCAAGCTCGCTCCGGAGGGCGCCGAGGTCGTGCTCTTCGAGGGCCTGGCCGACGTGCCGTTCTACAACGAGGACATCGACGTCGAGGGCGCCGTTCCGGCCGCCGCCGCCGCGCTGCGCGAGGCCGCCCAGGCCGCCGACGCGTTCCTGTTCTTCTCGCCCGAGTACAACGGCACCATCCCGGCCGTCCTGAAGAACGCCATCGACTGGCTGTCCCGCCCGTACGGCGCCGGCGCCTTCGGCGGCAAGCCCGTCGCCGTGGTCGGCACCGCCTTCGGCCAGTACGGCGGCGTGTGGGCGCAGGACGACACCCGCAAGGCCGTGGGCATCGCCGGCGGCAAGGTGATCGAGGACATCAAGCTGTCCATCCCCGGCTCCATGACCCGTTTCGCCGAGACCCACCCGTCCGAGGACGCCGAGGTCGCCGCCCAGCTGACCGAGGTCGTGGCCCGGCTGCACGGCACCATCGCCGAGGCCGCGGCCGCCTGAGCCGCACCCGCACCACGAAGGGGCCGGAGTTTCTCCGGCCCCTTCGCCGTGTCCGCGCCCTCCCGGTCACCCCGCGACGAGCCGCTCCCCGAGCGGGCTGCGGCGGTAGAGCACCCGTCTGCCGTCCCTGGCGCGGGTGAGCAGACCGGTGTCGTACAGCACCCGCAGATGCTGCGAGACGGCGCTCGGGGTCACCCCCAGCCGACGGGCCAGCTCGACGGTGGGCAGGGGCTCGGCGAGCAGCCGCAGCAGGGTCGTCCTGGGCGCGCCGAGCAGGGCGGTCAGGGGGGACGCCTCGGGCGCGGGCGGCGCTTCCCACAGGGTGGCCGTGCCCCGGCCCGGGTAGGCCAGCATCGGCGCGGCGTCGGCGCTGATCGGCGGCGCCGGCTTGTGCGCGAACACCGACGGGACCAGCCGCAGCCCCCGCCCGTCCGCGGCCACCGTGTGCCGGCCGATCATCTTGTCCACCGTCAGCATTCCGTCGCGCCAGCGCAGGTGGGGGTGGAGACCGGCGAAGAGGGCGCACGCGCCGCCGGTGGCCAGCTGTCCCGCCCGGTAGGTGATGTCGGCCTCCAGCACCAGCCGGATCCGCGGCCAGTACGGCAGCAGCGCCGTCTCCCAGTAGCGGCGCAGCACCGCGCAGAGCGTGTCGAGCAGGTCCAGGACGGGCCCGTCGCCGGGTGCGGCGGCCTGCCGCAGGGGCTCGGGCAGCGGGTGTGGCGCGTGGGCGGCGCGCAGATCGTGCCGTACGGTCCGCGCGGGTGTGGCCCGTACGACGGCCAGCTCCTCGTCGAACGAGGGGGCGTACGCGGCGGGCCGGGGGTGAGGAAGTCGGGCAGCGCCAGAGTGGCGCCGACCAGCGCGGACAGCAGGGGCCGGTCGGCGGGGGCGAGCGCGCCGAGCACGGTACGGCGCCAGTCGCGGTGCAGCGGGTGCAGGCCGGGGGCGCGCAGCACCCGCAGACTCTCCATGAGCTGGCCGAGCGGGGAGATCGCGAACCGGGTGTCGGCGAGGTCGTCCACCCCGAGCAGGATGCCGATCATTCAGCCCCCGGCTACATCGTTGGGCAACGGCCGGCGTGCGACGTGGACTTGCGCCTATGACGGATCATCACACCGGGCAGGGTACCGCGCTGCCGCCGGGCGTCTCCCGGCTCGTCCCGCTGCTGGCGCTCGCCTGCGGGGTGGCCGTCGGCAACGTCTACTTCCCGCAGGCGATCGTGCCGCTCGCGGCGGCCGGCCTCGGCGTCTCTGCGGACGCGGCGGCCGGGGCGGTGACCGCCACCCAGTTCGGCTACGCGGCGGGGATCTTCCTGCTGGTCCCGCTCGGCGACCGGCTGCGGCCCCGCCCGCTGCTCGTCGCGCTGCTCGTGCTCACCGGTCTCGGGCTGTGCGCCGCTGCCGCCGCGCCCGGGCTGCCGCAGCTGCTCGCGGCGAGCGCGCTCACCGGGGCGAGCACCGTGATCGCCCCGCTGGCCGGGCCGCTGACGGCGGGCCTGGTGCCGGCCGAGCGGCGGGGCGTGGCCGGCGGCACTCTGCTGAGCGGGTCCCTCGCGGGCATGCTGCTGTCCCGCACGGCCGGGGGCGCCCTCGGCGAGCAGCTGGGCTGGCGGGCGCCGTACCTCCTGGCCGCCCTGCTCACCCTCGCGGTCGCCGGGCTGCTCGCCCGCGCGCTGCCGGACCGGGAGCCGCCGTCCCGGCAGCGGTATCCGCGGCTGCTGGCCGAGCCGCTGCGGCTGCTGCGCACCGAACCGGCCCTGCGCCGCTCCTGCTGCTACCAGACCGCCGTCTTCGCCGCCTTCTCCGCCGCGTGGACCGGACTGCCGCTGCTGCTCACCGGCCCCCGGTACGGGTTCGGCGCGGCCGCCGTCGGGGGGTTCGCGCTGGTCAACGCGGTCACCATGGTCGTCACCCCGTATGCGGGCCGGCGGGTGGACCGGCGTGGCCCGGACGCGGTGAACCTGGTCTGCTTCCTGCTGGTCACCGCCTCCGCCGGGCTGCTCGCCCTGGGCGGTCTCGGCGGGGCGCCCGGGCTCGCGGCCCTGGCCGGGGGCACGCTGCTGCTGGACATCGGCATGCAGTCCGGGATGGTCGCCAACCAGGTGCGGGTGTACGGCCTCGGCGCCGGCGTCCGCAGCCGGCTCAACACCGCCTACATGACCTGCGCCTATCTGGGCGGCAGCCTGGGCTCCTGGCTGGGCACCCGGGCCTTCGCCCAGTACGGCTGGACCGGCGTGTGCGGCCTGGTCGCACTCCTGACCCTGGTGGCCCTGAGCCGGCAGCTGGCGGGGTATGCAACCGGTGCCCGGTCGTGCCGGACGGGTGTGCCGGGGTGACCGGTGCTGTCGGAGGAGCTCTGTAAGGAGAAGCGATGTCCCTGGTCCCGCCGCCGTTCGACGCGGAACTGGCCGCCGTGCTGGAGCGGTCCGAGGACGCGTTGGCGCCCGGCTTCACCCGGGACGACCTCGCGGCCGCCCGCCGGGCCACGGGCCCCGAGCTGCTCGCGCTGGTCGACGTCACCCTGGACGGCGCCTTCACGGCCCGGGACCGCACGGTGCCCGGCCCGCCGGGCGCCCCGGACGTCTCCCTGCTGCTGTGCCGTCCCGCCGCCGGCGCGCCCGCCGCCCCGCTGCCGGTGCTCTACCACGTGCACGGCGGCGGCATGATGCTCGGCACCAACCGGGCCGGTGTCGAGGTGCCCCTGGCCTGGGCCCGGGAACTCGGCGCGGTGGTGGTGTCGGTGGAGTACCGGCTCGCCCCCGAGCACCCGCATCCGGCGCCGGTCGAGGACGTGTACGCGGGCCTGGTGTGGACCGCCCGGCACGCCCGGGAGATCGGCGGCGACCCGGACCGGATCGTCGTCGTGGGCGCCAGCGCGGGCGGCGGACTGGCCGCGGCGGCCGCCCTGCTCGCCCGGGACCGCAACGGCCCCCGCCTGCTGGGCCAGTTGCTGATGGGCCCGATGCTCGACGACCGCAACGACACCGTCTCCAGCCGGCAGATGGCGGGCCGGGGCGTCTGGGACCGCACCGCCAACGAGACCGGCTGGACGGCGCTGCTGGGCGAGAGCCGGGGCGGCCCGGACGTGTCCCCCTACGCCGCGCCGGCCCGCGCCACCGATCTGTCCGGGCTGCCCCCGGCCTATCTGGACGTCGGCTCGGCGGAGACCTTCCGGGACGAGGTGGTCGCCTACGCCTCGCGCCTGTGGCAGTGCGGCGGCGCGGCCGAACTCCACGTCTGGCCGGGCGGCTTCCACGGCTTCGACACCCTCGCCCCCGAAGCGGCCCTCTCCCGCTCGGCCCGGACGGCCCGCCGGGACTGGCTGCGCCGGCTGGTGCGGGAGCCCGTACCGCCGGGACCCCACTGACGTTACTGTTCGGTAGACAAGGTCCCGGAGTCTCCCGGAGGTGCTCCGCCATGGTGTCCGATCCCGTCGCCGGTCTCGTGGAGTCGCGCCGCGCCCTGCGCGAAGGAGCCGTGACCTCACGGGAGTTGGTGGAGCGGACGCTCGTCCGGATCGAGCGGACCCAGGGCACGCTGAACGCGTTCCGGATCGTCCGGGCCGAGGCCGCGCTCGCCGAAGCGGACGCGGCCGACCAGGAGTTGGCCGCCGGCGGACGGCGCCCGCTGCTCGGGGTGCCGGTCGCGGTGAAGGACGACATGGACGTGGCCGGCGAGCCGACCGCCTTCGGCTGCCGGGGGGACTTCCCGCCGGCGGCCGCGGACGGCGAGGCGGTACGGCGGCTGCGCGCGGCCGGCGCGGTGATCGTCGGCAAGACGAACGCCTGCGAGCTGGGGCAGTGGCCGTTCACCGAGGGGCCGGCGTTCGGTGAGACCCGCAATCCCTGGCACCCCGGGCACACCCCGGGCGGGTCCTCCGGTGGCTCGGCCGCCGCGGTCGCCGCCGGGCTGGTCCCGGCCGCGCTCGGCTCCGACGGCGCCGGATCGGTGCGGATCCCCGCCGCCTGGACCCATCTGATCGGCATCAAACCGCAGCGCGGCCGCATCTCCACCTGGCCGCGCGCCGAGCCCTTCCAGGGCATCACGGTCAACGGCACCCTGGCCCGTACGGTCGCCGACGCGGCCCTGCTGCTGGACGCGGCGAGCGGCAACCACGCCCGGGACCCGCACCGGCCGCCCGCGCTCACGGTGGCGGACGCGGTCGGCCAGGACCCCGGCCGGCTGCGCGTCGCGCTCTCCCTGCGGCCGCCGTTCACCGCCGTACCCGCCCGGCTGGACCCGGGGATCCGCGCCCGGGTGACCGAACTCGCCGAGCTGCTGGAGCGGTTGGGGCACACGGTCGTACCGGCGGATCCGCCGTACGGGCAGATCGGGCTGACCTTCGTGCCGCGGGCCACCGCCGGTGTCGCCGAGTGGGCCCGCGAGGCGCCCGACCCGGCGCTGCTCGATCCGCGCACCCGGGGCACCGCCCGGCTCGGCCGGCTGCTCGGCGGGGCCCCACTGCGGGCGGCCCGGCGGGCAGAGGCGGTGCTGCACCGGCGGATCGGCGCGTTCTTCGACACGTACGACGTGGTCCTCGCCCCGACCACGGCCGCTCCCCCGCCCCGGATCGGCGCCCTGCACCGGCTGGGCGGGACGGCCACGGAGCGGGCGGTGATCGCCGCCTGCCCCTACGCCTGGCCGTGGAACGTGCTCGGCTGGCCCGGCGTGAACATCCCCGCGGGGTTCGTCGGGGACGGTCTGCCGGTCGGGGCCCAGCTGCTCGGGCCCGCGTGCAGCGAGCCGCTGCTGGTCCGGCTCGCCGCCCAGGTGGAGGCGGAGCTGCGCTGGCACACGCACCGGCCGCCGCGCCGGGACGAGGCCGCAGGGGTCCTCTGACGCCGGCGTTCCGCCCGTACGCTGGGGCCATGGACGATGTGTCGATGGTCGGGCTGCTCGGCCGGGTGACGGGCACGGTCGGGCCCGGGCTGGTCGGCGAGGTGATCGTGCGGGTGCGCGGCGGCGCGGAGCACTTCCTCGCCCACCCGGCCGACGGCACCGCCCGCCTCTCGCCCGGGACGGTGGTCACGGTGGTGGAGTACCTGCCGCCCAGGACGGTGTACGTCATCGCCGCCTACGACAGTTGAGCGGGCTGCGCCCCAGGTGAGGGCGGTGTGCGTCAAGATGGCAACAAGGATTCCCCGCCGTCTTCTCGGGGCGTCCGGGCGGGCGCACACTCCCTTCGTCCGGTGCCGGATCAGGCACCATGCAAAGGGGGCGAATGCCGATGATCGTCGGCGTCGTTGCGGGGGCGGTCGTGGTGGCCGTCCTCGTGCTGGTCGGTCTCTTCAAGCTGATGTGGCGGGTCGCCGAGCCGAACGAGGCGCTCATCATCTCCGGCTCCAAGCACCGTACGGAGGGCCTGGAGGAGGGGATGGGGTTCCGCATCGTCACCGGGCGCGGCACGCTGGTGCTGCCCGGGGTGCAGGCGGTGCGCAAGCTGTCCCTGGACCTGAACGAGACCGAGCTGCACGTGGACTGCGTCACGCACCAGGGCATTCCGCTGAAGGTGCGGGGCGTGGTCATCTTCAAGGTGGGCGACGACTTCGTGTCGATCGCCAACGCGGCCCGTCGTTTCCTGGACCAGCAGAAGCTGATGTCCGACCGGGTGCACAACGTCTTCGCCGGTCATCTGCGGTCCATCGTAGGCGGGTTGACGGTGGAGGACATGATCCGCGACCGCGAGAAGCTGACCGGGCAGACCCGGGCGGCCTGCGGTACCGAGATGGAGAAGCTCGGGCTGATCGTGGACTCGTTGCAGATCCATGAGATCGAGGACCCGACCGGCTACATCCAGAACCTGGCGATGCCGCACGCGGCGGCTGTGCAGCGGGACGCGCGGATCGCGCAGGCGGAGGCGAACCGGCTGGCCACCGAGGCGGAGCAGCAGTCGTTCGCGCGGATGGCGGAGGCCACCCGGGACAGCGAGATCCTTCAGGCCGGCTACCAGGCCGAGCGGGACAAGGCGGCGGCGAAGGCCCGCCAGGCCGGTCCGCTGGCCGAGGCCGGCGCCCGGCAGGAGGTGGTGGTGCAGGAGACCCGGGTCGCCGAGCTGGAGGCGCACCGGCGCGAGCAGCAGCTCCAGGCCGACGTCCGCAAGCCGGCGGACGCGAAGGCGTACGAGAAGCGGACCCTGGCCGAGGCCGAGCGCGATGCGCGGATCTCGGCGGCCGAGGCCAAGGCCAAGGAGACGGAGCTGGCGGCCGGGGCCGAGGCGACCCGGGTGAAGACGGCCGCGGCCGCCGAGGCCGAGGCGACCAAGACGCGCGGTGCGGCCGGCGCGGACGCCACCCGGGCCACCGGTCAGGCGGAGGCCGCGGCCGCGCAGGCGAAGGGTCTGGCGGAGGCCGAGGCGATCCGGGCCCAGGGTCTGGCGGAGGCGGAGGCCATCAAGGCGCGGGCCGCCGCGCTCGCCGAGAACCAGGAGGCGGTCGTCGCCCAGCAACTCGCGGAGAAGTGGCCGGAGATCGTGCAGGCCGGCGCGTCCGCGTTCGGCAATGTGGACAACATGGTGCTGCTCAACGGCGCCGACGGCATGGGCGAGCTGTTCGCGAAGGCGCTCACCATGGGCGGCACCGGCCTCGGTCTCGCCCGGAAGCTGCTGGCCACCATGGGCGACAACGCCCCGGCGGCACCGGCCACTTCGCCCTCCCTGCCGGTACCGGTGGACGAGGAGGACTGAGCGGAGCCCCCCGGAACACCACCGTCACCGGGTGTTCAGGGCCACTCCGAGTGCGATCAGGGCGGCGACCTTGGCCAGCTCCAGGGCCACGTACCAGAGGTGACTGCGCGAGCGGGGCAGGTCCTCGCCCGCCAGCACCCGGTCGGACCTGCGGTTGAGCAGCGGTCGTACGACGGCCAGCTGGGCGAGCAGGAGGGCCGCCGCGGCGCCGGTCGCCCAGCCGACGGCGGCCGTGGCCCCGCCCGCGGCGGCCACGGCGATCACCGCGACGGCGAAGACCGCCTCGACGGCGTTCAGCGCCCGGAACACCAGCCGGCCGATGCCGAGGCCGATCGGGATCGTCACGCCCGGCGCACGGAACTTCAGCGGCGCCTCCAGGAAGGAGATCGCCAGCACCATGCCGAGCCAGACGAAGGTGACCGCGCTCGCGGTGGCGGCGGACGTGGCGTTCATGAAGGGGTGCCTTTCTCCGCCGCGGGGCAGCGGGAGCGAGGGGCCGGGAGGGCTCAGGCGGCGGCCGGGCGCTCGGCCAGACGGGCCACGCAGGAGTCCGGTTCGGCGAAGGGGTCCAGTCCGGTGGCGGTCAGCGGGGCGTCGAGCCGCGCCAGGGCGCCCTGGATCAGGCCGAGATGGAGCGGGCACACCAGCCGGCCGTGTTCCTCGGCCAGTTCGAGGAACGGGCAGTGGTGCAGCCGGATCCGCTCCGGTGGGCCGTCCGGCTCCGTCGCGCCCTCCGGGCGGGGTGCGAAGCCCAGGTCGTCCAGGAGGGCGACCAGTCCGGCCGCCGCACGCGCGGACGTGGGCCGCTCGAACGGCGCCGGCGGGTCCACCAGGAAGCGGCCCCACTCGCGGCCGGTCTCCAGCGCCTCCGCGTGTGCCTCGGCCGGATCGGCGGCCGCCCAGCGGCTGAGCAGCATCCGCGCCAGGAGGGGGTACGAGCGGGTGCCGCCGCGGGGCATGCCGGGGCGGGGCGTGTAGACGGTGCGCGGCCTGCCGGGTCCGGACGGTGCCTCGGTCCGGCGCTCGACCAGGCCCTCGGCCACCAGGGCGTCCAGATGGAAGCGGACGGTGTTGGGGTGGATGCCCATCCGCTCGGCCGTCTCCGTGACACCCAGCGGTGCGGGCGCGGCACGCAGCGTGTCCAGCACCTCGCGCCGTCGTGGGCTCTCCCGTGTGGCCATGTCCGGGCACCCCGCTCTCACCTGCGCTGATTTTTCACGAATCCTACATGTATTAATGAGTAGAGTGCGGGCGGGGGTAGTCGGGCACGGGGGACGACAAGAGCCGAGAGGAACAGCAGATGAGACAGCAGTCCGCGATCGGGAACCGGCCGGTCGGCGGCCTCGGGCCCGAGCCTGAACCGCGTCTGCTGTGCGACGCCCGGGCCCTGGCCGAGGCGCCACCGGTCCCCTCGGGGGTGCTGTGGAAGCTGGCCGAGAGCGGGCGCCAGCTCGACGCCAACGTGGTCCGGCTCGCCCCGGACACCCGGGTCGCCGCGCACGCCGAGCCCCGGCTGGACGTGCTGCTGATGGTGGTCGCCGGGGACGGCGTGCTCGGACAGGGCGCGGCGGAGGAACCGCAGCCGCTCGCCGAGGGGGCCCTGGTGTGGCTGCCGCACGGCGCGACGCGCAGCATCACCGCCGGGCCGGGCGGGCTGACGTATCTGACGGTGCACGTGCGCCGCCCCGGCATGGCCATCGGCCGGCGCGCCGACACCGCATCGGAGTAATCCGCGGGGTCCGGCGGCTCGTTGCGGCATGATCCGTACCACTAGGGTGCCGCCGTGACCACGTTTACCGATGAGAACGTCCCCGGCCGTTACGGCCCGCACGCCACCACCGAGGCCGACCCGCGCGAGGTCGGCCGGGTGCGCACCGAGTACTCCCCGGCCCACGACGGCGACCCGGACCCCGGCGAGATCGTGTGGACCTGGGTGCCCTTCGAGGAGAACGACGGGCGGGGCAAGGACCGCCCGGTGCTGGTCGTCGCCCGGGAGGCGGCGGGCACCTTCCTCGCCGTACAGCTCTCCAGCAAGCGGCACGACGGCGACCGCGAGTGGGTGGCGATCGGCAGCGGGCCCTGGGACCGGTCCGGCCGGGACTCCTGGGTGGACGTGGACCGGGTGCTGAGGCTGCACGAGAGCGGCATGCGCCGGGAGGCCTGCGCGCTGGACCGGATGCGGTTCAACCTGGTGCGGCAGCGGCTGCACGAGCGCTACGGCTGGACCTGACCGGCCGCCGCGGGGCTGCCGCGGACGTCCGCTTCCGGGGCGGTTCCGCGCGGGCCGGCGCTCACGGCGCCACCCCCGTGGACGCCGTGACCACGGCCCGCGCGGTCTCCCCCGTCGTGCTCACGCAGGCATCCTGGGCGATGCTGGTGATGCGGTGCAACGGAGTTTCCCGTCCCCGGGAACGTCCCGGGAACGGGCACGGAAACGGGGATGACCGATCCGGAACATCCGGCAGGGCACCCTTGTGCGAACCGGCGCGAGGGTCTTGGGTGGAACGAGTGCCGGCCCGGACCACCCTGGACCGGGCCGGTGACATGGTGGTGTCTCTCAGGAGGATCCCGACATGTCTGATTCCAAGAGCGACGGTGGCGACTGTACGGAGTCCCGGACAGCCTTCACCGACGCCGAGGTGGAAGCCCTGGTCAGGGGCATCTGCTTCAAGACCGGACCGCCCCGGGCGCTGGGTGTGGAACTGGAGTGGCTCGTCCACGAGCTGCGGACGCCGCAGCTTCCCGTGAGCTGTGACCGGCTCGAAGCGGCCTACGCCAGGCTGCGGGCCGTACCCCTGGGCTCGGCGCTCACCGTCGAACCCGGCGGCCAGCTGGAGCTCAGCTCGCCGCCCGCCGCCTCCCTGATGGAGTGCGTGGACACCGTCTCGGCCGACCTGGACGCCGTCCGCGCCGTGCTCGCCGAGGACGGCCTCGGCATCCTCGGCATCGGCCACGACCCCTGGCACGCGCCCCGCAGGTTCCTGCGGGAACCGCGCTACGACGCCATGGAGGCCTGCCTGGACCGCACCGGTCCGGCCGGCCGGCACATGATGTGCACCTCGGCCTCCGTACAGGTGTGCGTGGACGCCGGCCACGAGGAGCCCGGTCCGCTGGGCCATGTACGGCGCTGGTGGCTGGCGCACCAGCTGGGCGCGGTCCTGGTGGCCGCGTTCGCCAACTCCCCGCTGATCGGGCGCCGGCCCACCGGCTGGCGGTCCACCCGTCAGCTGCTGTGGACGGAGATCGGCGCCGGCCGCGCGGGCGCTCCCCCGCTGGACGCCGACCCGCGGGCCGCGTGGGCCCGGCATGTGCTGGACGCCCCGGTGATGTGCGTCCGCCGGGAGAGCGGGCCGTGGGAGGTGCCCGAGGGGCTCACCTTCCGCGAGTGGACCCGCTCCCGCACACCCCGGCCGCCGACCCGGGCGGACCTGGACTACCACCTGACCACCCTGTTCCCGCCGGTCCGGCCGCGCGGCCATCTGGAGCTGCGGATGATGGACGCCCAGCCCGGCCCGGACGGCTGGATGGTGCCGCTCGCGGTGACGGCGGCGCTGTTCGACGATCCGGCGGCCGCCGAGGCCGCGTACCGGGCGGTCAAGCCGCTCGCCGAGCGGTCGCTGGGCCTGCCCGCCCCGCACAACCCGCTGTGGGTGGACGCGGCCCGGCACGCCCTCGCCGACCGGGAGCTGCGCGAGGCCGCCGACGTCTGCTTCGCGGCCGCCCTGGAGGCGCTGCCCCGGCTCGGCGCGAGCGATGCCGTCCTGCACGCCGTGAGCGCCTACCGGGACCGCTATGTCGCCAGGGGCCGCTGCCCCGCCGACGACCTGCTGGACGGACTGGACGAGGACGGACCGAGCGTTCGCGAACTGAACGACCGGGTACTGAGCGGGGGCGGCGCCCCCACCGCCTCCGGGAGGAAGGACATCCGCACATGACGGCCCCCGAGACCGACACCTCCGCCACCGGCGGCGATCCGGACCTCCTGCGGGCCCGGGCGCTCGCCTCGCTCACCGCGGCCCGGGACCGCACCACCCTGCTGACCAGCTGTGTCGAGGACCCGGACCTCACCGCGCAGCACTCCCCGCTGATGTCGCCGCTGGTGTGGGACCTCGCGCACATCGGCAACCAGGAGGAGTTGTGGCTGCTGCGGGCGGTCGGCGGCCGGGAGGCGATGCGCCCGGAGATCGACACCCTGTACGACGCCTTCGAGCACCCGCGCGCCGAGCGCCCCACGCTGCCGCTGCTGCCGCCCGAGGAGGCCCGCCGGTACGCGGCCGAGGTGCGCGACCGGGCCCTGGACGTGCTGGCGGCGGCCGACTTCCACGGCACCCGGCTGACCGCGGCCGGGTTCGCCTTCGGCATGATCGCCCAGCACGAGCAGCAGCACGACGAGACCATGCTGATCACCCATCAGCTGCGCACCGGCCCGCAGGCCCTGACCGCCCCCGATCCGGCGCCGGCCCCGCCCTTCACCGGGCCGCCCGACGTGCTCGTCCCCGGCGGCCCCTTCACCATGGGCACCTCCGCCGAACCCTGGGCGCTGGACAACGAACGCCCCGCGCACACCCGCGAGGTGGCGCCGTTCAGGATCGACACCACCCCGGTGACCAACGCGGCCTACCAGGCGTTCATCGCGGACGGCGGCTACGACACCGAGCGCTGGTGGGCGCCGGAGGGCTGGGCGCACATCCGGCGGCACGGGATCTCCGCGCCGCTGTTCTGGCGGCGGGACGGCGGCCAGTGGCTGCGCCGCCGGTTCGGCGTCACCGAGGTGGTGCCGCCCGACGAGCCGGTGCTCCATGTGAGCTGGTACGAGGCCGACGCGTACGCCCGCTGGGCCGGGCGCCGGCTGCCCACCGAGGCGGAGTGGGAGAAGGCCGCCCGCCACGACCCGGTCACCGGCCGCTCCCGGCGCTACCCCTGGGGTGACGCCGATCCGGAGCCGGTCCACGCCAACCTGGGCCAGCGGCACCTCGGACCCGCCCCCGCCGGCAGCTACCCGGACGGCGCCTCGCCACTGGGCGTACGGCAGCTGATCGGTGACGTGTGGGAGTGGACGTCGAGCGACTTCCTGCCGTACCCGGGGTTCCGGGCGTTTCCGTACCGGGAGTACTCGGAGGTGTTCTTCGGCTCCGACTACAAGGTGCTGCGCGGCGGTTCGTTCGCCGTGGACCCGGTGGCCTGCCGGGGCACGTTCCGCAACTGGGACTACCCGATCCGGCGGCAGATCTTCTCCGGCTTCCGCACCGCCTGCTCGGAGCCCTGCTGATGTGCCGTCACATCGCCTATGTCGGCCCGGAGACACCGCTCGGCACGCTGCTCGTGCAGCCCCCGCACAGTCTGCTGCGACAGTCGTGGGCGCCGCGCCGGCAGCGCTACGGCACCGTCAACGCCGACGGCTTCGGGGTGGGCTGGTACGCCCCGGACGATCCGGTGCCGGCCCGCTACCGGCGGGCCGGGCCGATCTGGGCGGACCTCTCCTTCGCCGACCTGGCCCGGGTGGTGCGCTCCGGCGCCGTGCTGGCCGCCGTCCGCGACGCGACCCTCGCGGGCGCCGACGCGGAGGCCGCGGCGGCGCCGTTCGCGGCCGGGCGGTGGCTGTTCAGTCACAACGGCGCCATCGCGGGCTGGCCGGACACGGCGGCGCCGCTGCTGTCCGCGCTGCCCCCGGCCGAGCTGCTCGCGCTCGCGGCCCGCACCGACTCGGCGTTCGTCTGGGCGCTGGTCCTGCACCGGCTGCACTCCGGCGACGAGCCGGACCTGGCGCTGGGCGAGACGGTGCGGCTGGTCGCCCGGACGGCGCCCGCCGCCCGGCTGAACCTGCTGCTGACCGACGGCGACACGATCGCCGCCACCGCCTGGGGCGACAGCCTCTGGTACCGCACGGAGCCCGGTCGCGGGACGGTCGTCGCCTCCGAGCCGTACGACGACGACCCGCTCTGGCAGGAGGCCCCCGACCGCACCGTGCTCACCGCGAACCGCGCCGGCGTGCTGCTCGCCCCGCTGGAGGATCCGGCGCCCGCAACCGAGAAGGAGCCCTGCCGTTGAGTCCCCTGCACGTCACCCGCACCCTCCCCGAGGACGCCACGGACGCCGCGCTGCGCGCCGACGTCCTGCGCGGCCTCACCGCAAACCCCAAGTCGCTGCCCCCGAAGTGGTTCTACGACGCCCGCGGCAGCAAGCTGTTCGATGAGATCACCGAGCTGCCCGAGTACTACCCGACGCGCGCCGAACGGGAGATCCTCGCGGTCCGCTCGGGCGAGATCGCCGCCGCGAGCGGTGCCCGGACCCTGGTCGAGCTGGGCTCGGGCTCCTCGGAGAAGACCCGCTATCTGATCGACGCGCTGACCGGGCTCGCCGCCTATGTCCCGGTGGACGTGAGCGAGAGCGCCCTGCGCCAGGCCGGGCAGGCACTCGTCGCGGAGCGCCCGGGGCTGGAGGTGCACGCGCTGATCGCCGACTTCACCGCCCCGCTGGCGCTGCCCACCACGCCGGGGCCCCGGCTGCTGGCCTTCCTCGGCGGCACGATCGGCAATCTGCTCCCGGCCGAACGCGCGGAGTTCCTGGCCTCGGTGCGCAGGCTGCTCGCCCCGGGCGACGGGCTGCTGCTCGGCACAGACCTGGTCAAGGACGAGCGGGTGCTGGTCCGGGCGTACGACGACGCGGCCGGTGTGACGGCCGCCTTCAACAAGAACGTGCTGGCCGTCATCGACCGCGAGCTGGGCGCCGACTTCGACCCGGACGCCTTCGCGCACGTGGCTCTGTGGGACGCCGAGCGCGAATGGATCGAGATGCGGCTGCGCTCCCGTACCGCGCAGACCGTGAAGGTGCCCGCGCTCGGTCTCGCGGTGGAGTTCGCGGCGGGCGAGGAGCTGCGCACGGAGGTGTCCGCGAAGTTCCGGAAGGAGGGTGTGACCCGTGAACTCGCCGCGGTGGGCCTGGACCTGACCCACTGGTGGACGGACGAGCAGGGCCGGTTCGCGCTGTCGCTGAGCGTGGCGCGCTGAGTCAGCCGAGGTCCGGAGCGAGCGCCTCGGTGATCTTCCGGGAGGCCCTGCGGGCCTCGGTCGCCGGGTCCGCCCCGGTCAGCACCCGGGTCATGTACCGCTTGATCGGGTTGTCGGCCTCGACGTCGGCCCACTGAGGGGTGTTCGGGGTCGCCCGGCCGTGCGCCGCGCCCACGGCCATGGCGGCGACCCCCGCCTCGTCCGCGACGGAGGCGGCGAGGGCGCTCCTGTTGGGCACGTAGTTCATGGTGCGGGCCAGTTCGGTGTCCCACTTGGCGCCGGTGAGCGCGCCCACCACGGCGGTGGCCGCGAACTGGTCCTTGGTGTTCTCCGGGACGACCAGGTCGGAGCCGCCGGTGAAGACCGTGCCGGGCCGTGCGGCGGTCGGGCCGGGCACCGGGAAGAAGCCCAGCTTGCCCTTCAGCCCCGGGTTCTGCCGCACGATCGCCTGGGCGAGCCCGGGTACGGCGACGATCTGGGCGACCTTGCCGCCGGCGAACACGCCGGCCTGCGGCGGGTGTTCCTCGTCGGCGTCCACCGGCCCCGCGCCCAGCGCCTGGAGCCGCCGGTAGAAGGCCATGCCACGCAGCGCGGCCGGGGAGTCCAGGGCACCCTCCCACACGTGGTCCCGCTGCCGGGCCAGATCGCCGCCCTCGTCCCAGATGAAGCCGGACAGGGTGTACCAGTCCTGGCCGGCCAGGTAGATGCCCTGGTCGCCACCGGTGTCGAGCCGCTCGGTGTCGGCGAGCCACTCGGCACGGGTGCGCGGCGGCCGGGTGATCCGGGCCCGGGCGAAGAGGTCCTTGCGGTAGATCACGACGCGGTTGGCCGCGTACCAGGGGATGCCGTACTGCTTGTTGCCGTCCTTGCCGGGTTCGGCGAGGCCGGGCAGCCAGGTGTCCATGTCCCAGTCGCGCATCGCGTCCAGCGTCAGGTCGGCGAGCCGGCCGCCGTCGGCGTACAGCGGCACCTGGGTGTTGCCGACCTCGATGACGTCGGGGCCGTGCCCGGAGTGGTCCTGGAGCGCGGCGCGCACCTTCTCGACGATGCCGGTCCACTGCTGGATGCGGATGTCCAGGCGCAGGTCCTGGTGGGTGCGTTCGAAGTCGGCGGTGAAGCGTTCGAGGAAGTCCGCCGAGGCGCTGTCCTGCATCAGCCACACGGTGACGGTCTTCCGCTCGTGCCCGCCCGGCAGCAGCCCGCAGGCGCCGAGGAGGGATCCGGTGACACAGAGGAGGGCGAGCAGGCGACGACGTCTCACGAGGGGTCCTGTTCTGTCTGGCCTGGGCGGTGCGGACAGGGCGGGGTCCCGGCGTGGGGGGTCGAGCAGCCGGTGCTCGAACGGGGTGTGCTGGATTTTGGTATGGACCAATGCGGAGGTCAAGGTCCCGTGGGAATACGGCCCCTGGCCTCGACGCCGTGCGGGCCGGGCCCGGATGCGGCACCGTGGAACCATGTCGAACCACACATACCGGCTGACCGAGATCGTCGGCAGCTCCCACGAGGGCGTCGACCAGGCCATTCGCAACGGCATCGACCGTGCCGGCCAGACCCTGCGCAACCTGGACTGGTTCGAGGTGACGCAGATCCGCGGCCAGCTCGACAACGGGCACATCGAGCACTGGCAGGTGTGTATGAAGGTGGGCTTCCGCATCGAGGACGAGGACTGACCCGCCCGGGCGCCGGGCCGGGTCTCAGGTACGGCCCTCGCGCTCCTGGGCCTCCTCCAGGGCTGCCGACTTCACCGCCCACCGGGCCCGTACGACGGTGAACCCGGCGCGTTCGGCGTCGTCGCAGACGAGATCGTCGTCGTCCACCAGCATCCGGACCTCGCGGTCCCGGGCGAGCCGGCGCAGCGTCTCCAGTTTGGTGAACCGGGCCGGCCTGCGGTCGGAGTTGCTCCGCATGTGCACCCGCCCCTCGGGCAGCCCGTGCTGCGCGAGCCAGTCGAGGGTGTCCCGGCGACACCGCTCGGGGCGGCCCGTCAGATAGACGACCTCGCAGGTGAGGGCGGTCTCCACGGCCAGCGCCACCCCGCGCTCCAGCGGCGGGTCCTGGGGCGCGGCGGCGAAGAACGCGTCCCAGTCCTTCGGCCGCGTGGTCAGAAAGCGCTGCCGGTGGGCGGTGTCCGCGAGGGTGTTGTCGAGATCGAACACGGCGATCGGCCGTCTGCTGTCATCGCTCACACCCGAACCCTAACCAGCGCCCCCCACTTCGCCACGCCCCCGGCCATCCCGGTGCCGACCGGCACACAGTGGTCAACCACCTGTCAGCGCCCCGCACCCCACCATGCCACCCGCCCAGCCACCCTCCCGGCAGCGGGAATCCCCGGGTCTCGTACGCGTTGAACCCTGTGTGAGCAGCGCACTGATCGACCGGACCCGGTTCTCCGTTCTCGACCGTTCCCGTACGCGCGAGGGCCGGCCGCCCGGTGAGGCGTTGCGGGACACCGTCGCGCTGGCGCGCGAGGTCGAGGCGCTCGGTTACCACCGCTTCTGGGTGTCCGAGCACCACGGTGTGCCCGGCGTCGCCGGTTCCGCGCCGACCGTGCTCGCGGCGGCGGTCGCCGGGGCCACCCGGAGGATCCGGGTCGGTACCGGCGGGGTGATGCTGCCCAACCACCGGCCCCTTGTCGTCGCCGAGCAGTTCGGGGTGCTGGAGGCGCTGTTCCCCGGCCGCATCGACATGGGGTTCGGCCGGTCCGTCGGCTTCACGGACGGGGTGCGCAGGGCGCTCGGCCGGGACCGGGGCGACGCCGAGGACTTCGCGGCACAGCTGGGCGAACTGCTGGAGTTCTTCACCGGGACCTCGCCCACCGGGGTGCACGCCCGCCCGTCCGAGGGCCTGCGCGTACCGCCGTTCGTGCTGGCGATCGGCGAGGGCGCGGCGATCGCCGCCCGCGCCGGTCTGCCCCTGGTCATCGGGGATCTGCGGGGCCGCGAGAAGCTGCTGCGCGGGATCGACCAGTACCGCTCGCTGTTCCGGGCCTCCCCCTGGGCGGCGGAGCCGTACGTCGTGGTCTCCGGCACCGTCGCGGTCGCCGGCACCGAGCAGGAGGCGCGCCGGCTGCTGGTGCCGGAGGCCTGGTCGATGGCGTACGCGCGCACCCATGGCACCTTCCCGCCCCTCGCCCCCGCCGAGGAGATCGAGGCCCGCGCGATGACCGTAAGGGAGCGGGACCTGTACGAGTCCGGGCTCGCCCGGCACATCGCCGGCACCGCCGAACAGGTCGCCCGGGAGCTGGAGACGGTGCTCAAGGAGACGGGCGCCGCCGAGATCCTGGTCACCACCAGCACATACGACCGTGCCGCGCTGCTGGACTCCTACCGGCGGCTCGCCGGGCTGTTCGCGCCCGGGTCCTGAGGGCCCGAGATGCGAACCGCGCCCGCCCCGGTGACCCTGGGAGGGAACCCAAGCGACGAGGAGGGCTGCCATGTCCATGCTGGACAAGCTCAAGGGTCTGCTCAAGGGCCACGAGGACCAGGCCCGGATGGGCGTCGACAAGGCCGGTGACGCCTTCGACGCGCGGACCGGGAACAAGTACCAGTCGCAGGTCGACGACGCACAGCGGCGCATCGACGAGCAGCTGGGCCGCGACCAGGGAAACCCCCCTCCGCAGGCTTGACCGGACATGGGCGGGTAGAGTCTTGCCCCCATGCACCACCCCCATGACCCGTACGTCCGCGTCCGCGGCGCCCGTGAGCACAACCTCAAGGGTGTCGACGTCGACATCCCGCGGGACGTCCTGGCCGTGTTCACCGGCGTGTCCGGCTCGGGGAAGTCGTCCCTGGCCTTCGGCACCCTCTACGCCGAGGCCCAGCGGCGCTACTTCGAGTCGGTCGCGCCGTACGCGCGCCGGCTGATCCACCAGGTCGGGGCGCCCAGGGTCGGCGAGATCACCGGGCTGCCGCCCGCGGTCTCCCTCCAGCAGCGGCGCTCCGCCCCCGGCTCCCGCTCCTCGGTCGGTACGGTCACCAACCTCTCCAACTCCCTGCGCATGCTGTTCTCGCGCGCCGGTGACTACCCGCCCGGCGCCGAGCGGCTCGATTCGGACGCGTTCTCGCCGAACACGGCGGCGGGTGCCTGCCCGCAGTGCCACGGCCTCGGCCAGGTGCACGAGACCACCGAGGAACTCCTGGTCCCCGATCCCACGCTGTCCGTCCGCGAGGGGGCCGTCGCCGCCTGGCCGGGCGCCTGGCAGGGCAAGAACCTGCGGGACATCCTGGACACGCTCGGGTACGACGTGGACCGGCCCTGGCGTGAACTGCCCGCAGAACAGCGCGAGTGGATCCTGTTCACCGACGAGCAGCCGGTCGTCACCGTGCACCCGGTACGGGACGCCGACCGCATCCAACGGCCGTACCGGGGCACGTACATGAGCGCCCGCCGGTATGTGCTGAAGACCTTCTCGGACACCAAGTCGGCCACGCTGCGGGCGAAGGCGGAACGCTTCCTGACCAGCGCGCCCTGCCCGGCCTGCGGGGGCAGCCGGCTGCGGCCCGAGGCGCTGGCGGTGACCTTCGACGGGCGGACCATCGCCGAGCTGGCGGCGCTGCCGCTGACCGACCTGGCCGCGGTTCTCGCCGACAGCGGCGGCACCCGAACCGCCCAGGTCCTCACCGCGGACCTGGAGTCCCGGATCGCCCCCGTGGTCGAGCTGGGTCTCGGCTATCTCAGCCTCGACCGGGCCACCCCCACCCTCTCGGCGGGCGAGCTGCAACGGCTGCGGCTCGCCACACAGTTGCGCTCCGGGCTGTTCGGCGTGGTGTACGTGCTGGACGAGCCCTCCGCCGGACTGCACCCGGCGGACACGGAGGCACTGCTGACGGTGCTGGACCGGCTGAAGGCGGCGGGGAACTCGGTGTTCGTGGTGGAGCACCACCTGGAGGTGGTGCGCGGCGCCGACTGGCTGGTGGACGTGGGTCCCGGGGCGGGCGAGCACGGCGGCCGGGTGCTGTACAGCGGGCCACCGGCCGAGCTGGCGTCGGTCGAGGAGTCGGCGACGGCCGCCTTCCTCTTCGACGAGTCACCGGGCCCGGCGCGGGCGGTCCGCGAGCCGCGCGGCTGGCTGACGGTGGGACCGGTGACCCGGCACAATCTGCGGGCGGTGACCGCCGCGTTCCCGCTCGGCGCGTTCACCGCCGTCACCGGTGTCTCCGGCTCCGGCAAGTCCACGCTCATCGGCGCGCTGACGGAGGAGGCGGAGGGCGTCGACCGGCTGGTCCGGGTCGACCAGAAGCCGATCGGGCGGACCCCGCGCTCCAATCTGGCCACGTACACCGGCCTGTTCGACGTCGTACGGAAGGTGTTCGCGGCGACCCCCGCGGCCGGGGAACGCGGCTACGGCGTGGGGCGGTTCTCCTTCAACGTGGCCGGCGGGCGCTGTGAGACCTGCCAGGGCGAGGGGTTCGTCAGCGTCGAGCTGCTGTTCCTGCCGAGCACCTACGCGCCCTGCCCGGACTGCGGCGGCGCCCGCTACAACCCCGAGACGCTCGAGGTGACCTACCGGGGGCGCAGCATCGCCGAGGTGCTGGACCTGACCGTGGAGGCCGCCGCGGAGTTCTTCGCGGACAGCCCGGCCGCGGCGCGCAGCCTGGGCACACTGCTCGACGTGGGGCTCGGCTATCTCCGGCTCGGCCAGCCGGCGACCGAGCTGTCCGGCGGGGAGGCGCAGCGGATCAAGCTGGCCAGCGAGTTGCAGCGGGGCCGGCGCGGTCACACCCTGTACCTGCTGGACGAGCCGACGACCGGCTTGCATCCGGCCGATGTCGAGGTGCTGATGGACCGGCTGCACGGGCTGGTCGACGCCGGGCACACGGTCGTGGTGGTCGAGCACGACATGACGGTCGTCGCGGGCGCCGACTGGGTGATCGACCTCGGTCCGGGCGGCGGCGACCGGGGCGGCCGGATCGTGGCGGCCGGGCCGCCGCAGCAGGTGGCCACCGCGCCGGACAGTGCCACGGCGCCGTATCTGGCGCGGGTGCTGCCCTGAGTCCGGAGTGCGACGGGTGCCCAATGCATCAATGACGTAACCGAGTTGGGCATCCCGCGGTCCCATCCGTCGCTCGTGACCATACTGGTGATCGTGTCCTCATCACCCGATCTCTCGCCCGATCCCGCACCCGGTCTCGCACTCGACGACGGCACACCGGTCCGGTTCCTGCTCGCGCCCGGGGAGGGCGCGGCGGCCCTTCCCGCGGACGACGATCTGCCGGAGGGCATGGGCCGGGTGGTGCCGGTCGGCGCGGCCGGCCGCGCCGTCGCCAACTTCGCGGCCGCCGCGCTGCGCGGCGCGCTGAGCCCCATCGGCCCGCTGCTCCAGGAGGTCCACGACGCCGCCACGGCGGTGCCCGACCCGCCCACCGAGCTGAGCGTGACCTTCGGTGTGCAGGTGGGCCAGGACCTCAAGTTCGGGGTCGTCGGGGCGGCCGGGCAGGCGCATCTCACCGTCACCGCCAGCTGGAAGCCGGGCCCGGGCCCCGCATCGACGCCCGCGGGGTGACGGGTGGGGTGGTTCGCTGCCGCGGGGGACGGCTTCGCCGATCCCTCCCTGCATGTCGTGTCGGTCCGGCGCGCCCATGACGGCAAGTCCGCCGGGGCGGGCTTCGTCCTGGGCCCGGACACGGTGCTCACCTGTGCGCATGTCGTCAACGCGGCGCTCGGCCGGGACATGTTCGACTCCCGGGCACCCGTCGTCGACGAGGTCACGGTCGATGTCTCTTACGACAGGCAGGCCAGACAGAGCCACCTCGCCCGGGTGGCGCACTGGATCCCGCCGCGCGCCCCGGACGGCGGCGCGGTGCGCGCGGGCAGCGTCGAGTGGCGCGGCGACCTGGCGGTGCTGCGGGTGGACGCGCCGGCCGCCGGGCTGCCGCCCGCGCCCCGACAGGCCGCCCTGTCCGTCGGGCAGAAACTGGCCGCCTGGCACGGCAGCGGCAACCCCTCCACCCTCGCCCGGCTCACCGTCGCCGGTCTGCACGGCGCCCTGGCCTATGTGGACGGCGCGCCCACCGGCATGGCCGTCAGCCCCGGCTACAGCGGCGGCCCGCTGTGGTGCCGCAAGGAGCAGGCGGTGGTGGGGGTGGTCGTCGGGCACTTCCTGCCGGTGGACGCCGCCGGACGGCCGCTGCCGCCCAGCTTCCAGCAGGTCATCCGGCGCAGCTGGGTGCTGCCCTGGCAGGCCGTGGAGGCCGAACTGCGCCCGCTCGGTGCGCTGGACGGGCTGCGGCCGGAGCGGGTCGACCCCGACGACCACGCCTACTGGCTGCTGCTGCGGACCATCGAGGACGCGCTGCCCTCGCCCAGCACGCGGGGCGATTACGCGCGGCGGCTGGCCCGGCAGTGCGGGGTGGGGCACGGCAGTGACGTGGTGCCGCCCACCCCGGAGGAGTTCGCCGCGTTCCTGCTGACGCATCCGCGGGCGCTGGCCGCGCTGAGCGGGATCCTGCGCCGGGACGATCCCGGCGCCACCGACCGGCTGCTCCTGGCCGGCGCCCAGTCCCGCACGCCCCGGCTGCTGTCCCCGGCCGAGGACACCGAGCTGCGCGGGCATCTGCGCGCCCTCGATCCCGCGCTGCTGAGCCGCTTCCCCGAGGTGGTCCGGGCCGCGCTGCCGCATCTCGCCGCCCGGCCCGGCGGCGGCACCGTGGAGGGGCTGCTCGACCAGCTGGAGGCCCTGTCCGGCGACGGCCGTGCGAGCGACGGGGAGCGCCGGGTCCCCGCCCTGCTGCGGGTGGTGGAGTACGTCGCCGCGCTGGCCCCGGACACCCAGCGGGCGCTGTTACGGATGTGGGCGGACGGGGTGGCCGCCCGGCTCGGCATCCAGCGCTCGGCGCTCGGCGAACGGCGCTACGACGCCCAGGAGTGGGCCCGTACGGCAGCCGGCCGGGACGCCCGGGTGCGGGTCCTGGTGCAGGTGACGAAGGCCGGCCGGAACCGGCACCGGCTGCGGATCTGGTGCGACGAGGGCGCCGGTCCGCGGCAGGTCTCCGCGGAGAGCACGACGTCGTACTCCGCCTCGGAGGCGGCCCGTGAGGTGCTGCGCGTCCTGGACTCGCTCACCCCGCCGGCCGAGGACGAACGGCCGCCCCTGGTGGAGGTGCTGGTGGACCGCAGCGCGCTGAACCTGCCCGTGGACGAGTGGGCGGTCCGGGACCCGGCCGAACTGGTGCCCGGGGTGCTGGGGGTGGAGTTCCCGCTGGTCGTGAACTGCCCGGAACTCCTGCGCCGCAACGGCCGGTTCGTCTCCCGCTGGCGCAGCCGCTGGAGCCGCCTGGACTCCGGCAAGACGCTGGTCGTGGACGAGCCGCTGGACCGGGACACGCTCTACTCCCGGCTTGTCAACCAACTCGACACGGTACGCGTCTCCGTGGACGTACCCCCCGGGCCGCCCCGGGACCGCATCGTGCAGACCTGTCTGGCGCTGGGCATACCTGTGGTGATGTGGGACCGCCGGGAGGACGGGGGTTCGCACAGCGTCCGGCACATGGAGCGGGTCGCCACCCGCGAACTGCCCGACGGCGTCCACCACTACCGCGCCAACGCCCAGGCCAATCCACCCGAGTTCCCCGGGCGTCCGGTCCTCGCCTGGGCCGACGCCGACCGCACCGTGCCCCGACTGCACCTGTCCGAACCCCAGGAGGGCCCATGACGTCCGGTTCCGACGCCGACTGGCGGCTGTTCCGGGGTGACGGCACCCCCCGGGCCGTCGCCCTGCCCGCGGCGCCGCCCTGGCGCCGCTTCACCCCGGAGCGCGCCCGGCGCCCCGGACTGCCGTACGTGATCGACCCGCGGCACGCCGACATCGTCAACGCGGCACTGCACCTGCGCCGTCCGCTGCTGGTGACCGGCCCCGCGGGCACCGGCAAGTCCTCCCTGGCCCGGGCCGTCGCGCACGAGCTGTGCCTCGGCGAGCTGCTGCGCTGGTCCGTCACCAGCCGCTCGACCGTGCCGGACGCGCTGTACGTGTACGACGCCATCGGCCGGCTGCGCGAGACCACGCTGAGCCGGGACCGCGGCGAGAGTGAGCCGTCCATCGGCCAGTTCATCCGGCTCGGCCCGCTCGGTACGGCGCTGGTGGCGTCGGCCGCGCCGCGCTGTCTGCTCATCGACGAGATGGACAAGGGCGACGTCGACCTGCCCAACGACCTGCTCACCGTGTTCGAGGAGGGCTACTTCGAGATCAAGGAGCTGGTCCGGCTGCCCGAGGGCACCGCCGACGTGGAGGTGCAGACCTCCGACCACCGGGGCACGGTCCGGGTGCACCAGGGGCTGGTGCAGTGCGCGGAGTTCCCCGTCGTGATCATCACCAGCAACGGGGAGCGGGACTTCCCGCCCGCGTTCCTGCGCCGCTGTCTCCGGCTGGAGCTGCCCGTGCCGGACGAGGAGCGGCTGCGCACCATCGTCGCCGCGCACCTCGGCGAGGAGGCGCTGCGGGAGGCGGACGACCTGATCGACGTGTTCCTGCGCCGCCGCGCGCTCGGCGAACTCGCCACCGACCAGCTGCTCAACGCCGTGTTCCTGCGCACCGGAGGTATCGACCTGGACGCCGACGGCCTGCTGGACGCCGTACTGCACCAGCTCACCGGGGCGTTGTGACCGTGCCGGGCGGGGGTGAGCGGATCGCCGAGGTGCTGCGGGTGCTGGCCGCCTGCGGCCGTGACCTGGACGCGGAGCAGGTCCTCGACGTGCTGTGGCTCGCCCGCCGGCTGCCCGCGGGCGCGGAGGCGCCGCTGCTGCGGGAGCCGCCGCCCACGCCGGGCCGTCCGGCCGAGGTGCCGGCCCCCGAGCCCGGCGAGACCGCCCCGCAGCCGCCCCCGCCGACCCCGGACGACCCGGATCTGCCCGACCTCACCTCGCCCTCCCTGTACGGGGCGGCCGACGAGGGCACCGCCGTGGAGGTGCGGCTCGCCGCGTCCGCCCCCGAGCCCCGGCGGGCGATGCCGGTGCGGGTGCCGGAGGACAAGGCACTCGCCGACGAGCTGGAGCTGGGCCGGGCGCTCCGGCCGCTGCGGCGCCGCCTGGACAGCCGCCACCGCACCGAGATCGACGAGGAGCGCACCGCCGCGCAGCTCGCCGAGACGGGCCTCGCCGATGTGGTGGAGCGGCCGGTGCGGGAGCGCTGGCTGAATCTGGTGCTGCTGGTGGACGACGGTCTGTCGATGCTGCTGTGGCACCGGCTGGGCGCCGAACTGCGCACCCTGCTCGAACGGCTGGGCGCCTTCGGCACCACCCGGGTCCTCGGCCTCGACTCCCGCGGGTCCCGCGCGCCCTGTCTGCGCGCCCGCCCGTTCCGGCCGGACAGCGGCGCCCTGCCGCTGAGCACGGTGAACGATCCCTCCGGCCGCACCCTGGTGCTGGTCGTCAGCGACGGCATGGGCTCCGCCTGGCGGTCCGGCGCCCTGCACCGGCTGCTGGCGCGGTGGGCGGCGCACGGACCGGTCGCCGTCGTGCAGACGCTGCCGCCGGACATGTGGGAGGCGTCCGGGATCGCCGCGGAACGCTGGCAGGTCACCACGCGGCGGATCGGCGGCGCCAACACGGCCTGGGAGATCAGCGATCCGGTGCTGCCGGAGTTCGACGGCGTGCCGGTGCCGGTCCTGGAGCCGTCCGCCGAGTCGCTGCGCGGCTGGGCCCGGCTGCTCGCCTCCCCCGGCACCACCGTGGAACTGCCCCTGCTGACCCGCCCCGACCCGTACGGCAGCGTGACCGCCGCCCGGGGGCTGACCAGCGCCCAGCACTTCCGGGACGCGGCCACCCCGGAGGCGTACCGGCTGGCGGCGCATCTCGCGGCGGTCTCGCCGCTGTCGGTGCCGGTGATGCGGCTGGTGCAGTCGGCGGTGCCCTGGCCGGCCACCACCTCGCATCTCGCGGAGGTGTTCCTGGGCGGCCTGGTCCGGCCGCACCCGGCGCCGGTGCCCGGCCCGCTGCCCGTCAAGCACCGGGTGTTCGACTTCTCCGAGGAGTCCAAGGCGGTGCTCCTGGACTCGGTGCCACAGGCCGAACTGCTGCGCACCAGCCGGCGGATCGGCGCGCACCTGGAGGAACTCGCGGGCAACTCCCCCGACTTCCCGGCCTGGCTGGCGCATCCGGACGGCTCCGCCCGTCTGCCCGGTACCCACCAGCCGTTCACCAGTGTGGAGCGCCGGCTCCTCGCCCGTTTCGGGGTGTCGTTCGAGCGGACGCCGGGACTGCCCGGTTCCCGGACGGAGGCCGCCGCGCCGTCCGGCGACGACTGGATGCCGCTCACCGACGCGGACCCGGTCCGGCTCGGCGGCTACACCCTGCACGACCGGCGCCGGGGCCGCCGTACCGTGCTCTACCGGGGCGTGGACCGCAACGGCGGCGAGGCGGTGCTGCGCGTTCCGCGGCCCGATCTGCCGGCGGCCAACGCCCAGTTGATCGAGGTGGAGGCGGAGGCGCTCGCCCGGTTGCAGGGGCAGTACGCGCCGGCGCTGCTCGCGACCGGGCTCTCCGACTCCCCGCCGTGGCTCGCGATGGCACCGGTCCGCGACGGCGACACCACCGGGGAACCGCAGCGGCTGTCGGAGGTGTTCGCCCGCTCCCTCCAGCGCGGCACCGCGCCGTTCGACCTGGTGCGCGGGCTGCTGGTCTCGTGGCATCTGGCGAACGCGCTGGCGCTGTGCCACGCCGGCGGCCTGGTGCCCGCCGACTTCGGCATGGACAGCGTCTATGTGCTGCGCCGCACCGTGATCCTCGCCGATCTGTCCGACTACGCCGTCGACGGCCGCTGGGTGGGCCCGGGTCCCGCGCCGACCGTCGCGGACAGCATGCGGGCGCTGGGCTCGCTGCTCCAGCTGATCAGCAGCAAGGCCGGCGTGGACGTGCCCAACCTGCCGGAGGGCATGCACCTGTGGCAGGGCGACGGCTGGGAGCCGCTGCGCGTTCTCGTGCTGCGCTGTCTGGGCGACGACCCGGCCGCCCGGCCCACCGCCAGCGAGGTCGCCGACGCGCTCGCCAAGTACATCGCGCTGGCCCGGGCGCGGTTCGCGGGCGACGTCCCGGTGCCGGGCCCGCAGACCGGCACGCGGGTGCCGGAGCCCGTGCCGCTCACCCCGCCGAAGCCGGCCGCGCGGGCCGAACCGCTGCTGGCCCTGCCCCGCTTCGGCACCGCGCGCAGAGAAGCGCTGGGCCGCCTGGCGCGGCTGCGCGCCCCGCTGCGGCACAGCCTGCGGGTGACGCTGATCGGCGCCGGCCACTACAGCGGCCGGGCCACCGCGACGATGGCGCTCGGCTCCCTGCTGGCCGGGGTGCGGGCCGAGCCGGTGCTCGCCTTCGACGGGGCCGCCACCGAGGGCGCGCTCGCCTCCTTCCTGCCGCGCGACCGCAACCGGGCGGTCCCCCGGGACCTGGCCGCCCTGCCGTTGGAGCCGTCGTACGAGGAGATCCGGGCGCTCACCACCCGGCTGCCCTCCGGCCTGGAGGTGCTTGCGATCCGCCGGGGGCACAACGGGCCCAACTCCACGCACGCCCAGGAGTATGTGCGGGTGCTGGCCCATACGGCGCCGTACTACTCCCTTGTGCTGACCGACTGGGCGCCCGTCCGGCTGACCCCGTCGGCGGACGTGGTCCTGGACCTCACCGACCGGCTGGTGGTGTGCTGCGGCACCACGCACTGGCTCCAGGGCGCCGTGGTGCGCACCTTCGAGGAGCTGCGGGCGGCCGGCCGGCACGGTCTGGCGGACCAGGCGGTCGTCGTGGACACCCGGACGGACGGCTCCAGCCGGCGCGGGGTGCCCAGGGACGTCCACCGGCAGCTGAACATCCGGCCGGAGCAGGTGGTGCAGGTGCCCTTCGACACCGCGCTCCAGTCACCGCGGTGGGAGCTGAAGGACCTGCGCACGGCCACCGTCCAGGCCTATCTGCGGCTGGCGGAGCAGGTCGTACGGCCGGTCTAGGGCCCTTCTTACGGATCAGGTCGGCTGCGGCGCGGGCGCCTTCTGGCCCACCCGAGCGGGGTCCGGCACGGCGTGCGTCCGGTCCGGTTCGCCCACGCGGGCGGGCTGGGCGGCCCTGGCGAGGGACGCGCGGGTGGTGTGGCGGCCGGGCGGGATGGCCGGGAGGATCTCCACCTCGGCCCTCAGGTCCCGGGCGCGGGCGACCCGCCACAGGGAGGCGAACAGGGTGTCCTCGCCGACGAACGCGGCCGCGGTGCCGGGTCCGCCGCCGTCCTGCCGGTACCGCAGGCGGACCGGCTGTACGGGCACGTCCGCGTCCAGCGCCGCCTGGAAGACGGCCCGGCGGAAGGGGCCGTGGGCCCGCCCGCACCAGGTGCTGCCCTCGGGGAACGCGGTCACGGCCGCCCCTTCGCGCAGCGCGGCCGCGATCCGCCCGACCGTCCCGGGCAGCGCGCGCAGCCGGTCGCGTTCGATGAACAGCGCTCCGCCGCGCGCGGCGAGCGCGCCGGCCACGGGCCACCGCCGGACCTCGGCCTTGGCGAGCATCCGGGCCGGGCGTACGGCGGTGAGCAGCGGGATGTCCAGCCAGGAGACGTGGTTGGCGACCAGCAGCACCCCGCCGGCCGGTACGGCGGTGCCGGTGAAGCGGACCCGGACCCCGATGGCCCGGACGATCGCCCGGCACCACCGCCCGACCCATGCTGCGGGGATCCTCCCGCCGAGCGGCGACAGCACGATCCCGGCCAGCACCAGGGCCGCGACCGCGGTGAGCCGCAGCACGGCCCGGGGTACGGCCGCGGCGGCCCGGGCCCGTTCCACGCAGGCGCCCGGGGTGCAGGGCGCGCTGGGCAGCCAGACGCTCATCAGGCGGGCACGAGGGAGAGGAAGTGCCGCAGATAGCGCGGGTTGACCCGGCGCATCGACAGCAGCACATACAGGTCGGCGACGCCGAAGTCCGGGTCGTGCGCGGGCTCCCCGCACACCCAGGCGCCGAGGCGGAGGTAGCCGCGCAGCAGGGCGGGCAGTTCCGTCCGGTCGGCGGGGGTCTCGGCACCCGGGTGCCACGGCAGCAGCGGCCGTACCCGGAACTCCGCGGGCGCCATGTGCCTCTCGCGGACCCGGTGCCAGGTGGCGGTGGCGAGGGCACCGCCGTCGGCGAGCGGCACCGAGCAGCAGCCGGCCAGCCACTCATGGCCCCGGTCGGTCATGTAGCGGGCGATGCCGGCCCAGATCAGGCCGATGACGGCGCCGTCGCGGTGGTCGGGGTGCACACAGGAGCGGCCGACCTCGACCAGGCCCGGGCGGATGGCGTCCAGTGCGCCCAGCTCGAACTCGCCCTCGGAGTAGAGCCGGCCGGCGACCGCGGCCCGCTCCGGCGGCAGCAGCCGGTAGGTGCCGACGACCTGCCCGGTCGCGGTGGAGCGGACGAGCAGGTGGTCGCAGTAGGCGTCGAAGGCGTCGGTGTCGTACCCCGGCTCCGGGCCGGCCACCAGGGCGCCCAGCTCACCGGCGAAGACATCGTGCCGCAGCCGCTGCGCGGCGCGCACGTCGGCCTCGTCCCGGGCGAGGGTGACGGTGTAGCCGGCGGGCGCCGCGGGCTGCGGGGGGCGGTGGAGCGTGGACAGGCCGGTCATGGCTCTCTCCTGGTCGTGGGCCGGTACGGCGACAGGGGCGGCGGGCCGGTGGCGCACGGCCCGCTGTCTCTGTTCTTCCGACGCCGGTTGGCCGGTGTGTGACCGCGACCGGGAGAGTGGATGTGGGAATGCTGAACGCCGGGATGCGACGGGTCCCGGAAAACCAGACGGGACCGGGAGGAGCACCTCTCCCGGTCCCGCCCGTTCACCTTCCCCGGCGAACGTCGACTGCAAGCGTCCCGCGCTACCGCTTGCCGACCTTCCGGGTGGCCCGCAGCCACTCCTTGTTCATGCTGGTGATGGAGACCAGCGGGATGCCCTTGGGGCACGCGGTCGCGCACTCACCGGCCAGCGTGCACCCGCCGAAGCCCTCGGCGTCCATCTGCGACACCATGTCCAGCACCCGCGTCTCCCGCTCGGGCGCCCCCTGCGGCAGCACGTTCAGGTGGTTGATCTTCGCGGAGGTGAACAGCATCGCCGCGCCGTTCGGGCACGCGGCCACGCAGGCCCCGCACCCGATGCACTCCGCGTGCTCGAACGCGAAGTCGGCGTCGGCCTTGGGCACCGGCGTGGCATGCGCCTCGGGCGCGGAGCCGGTCGGTGCGGTGATGTAGCCGCCGGCCTGGATGATCCGGTCGAACGCCGACCGGTCGACCACCAGGTCCTTGATCACCGGGAACGCGGCGGCCCGCCACGGCTCGATGTCGATCGTGTCGCCGTCCTTGAAGGACCGCATGTGCAGCTGGCAGGTGGTGGTGCGCTCGGGGCCGTGCGCGTCACCGTTGATCACCAGCGAACAGGCGCCGCAGATGCCCTCGCGGCAGTCGTGGTCGAAGGCGACCGGGTCCTCGCCGGACAGGATGAGCTGTTCGTTGAGGAGGTCCAGCATCTCCAGGAAGGACATGTCGGACGAGATGCCGTCCACCTCGTAAGTGGACATCGCTCCTTCGGCGTCGGCGTTCTTCTGCCGCCAGACGCGCAGGGTGAGCTTCATGCGTAGCTCCGCTGGGTGGGGTGGACGTACTCGAAGACCAGGTCTTCCTTGTGCAGGACGGGGGCGGCACCCGTGTCGGTGAACTCCCAGGCCGCCGCGTAGCCGAACTCGTCGTCCTTGCGGGCCGCCTCGCCGTCCGGGGTCTGGGACTCCTCGCGGAAGTGGCCGCCGCAGGACTCGCTGCGGTGCAGCGCGTCGAGGCACATCAGCTCGGCGAGTTCGAGGTAGTCGACGATCCGGTTGGCCTTCTCCAGCGACTGGTTGAACTCCTCGCCGGTGCCGGGGACCTTGATGCGCTGCCAGAACTCCTCGCGGATCTGCGGGATCCGCTGGAGCGCCTTGCGCAGCCCGGCGTCGGTGCGCGCCATGCCGCAGAACTCCCACATGAGTTCACCGATCTCGCGGTGGAAGGAGTCGGGGGTGCGGTCGCCGTCCACCGCGAGCAGCCGCTGGATGCGGTCCTCGGTCTCGGTGAGCACCTCCCGCACGGCGGGGTGGTCGTCGGTCACGGCCTCCTGGTGCGGGTTGCGGGCCAGGTAGTCGTTGATGGTGGCGGGCAGCACGAAGTAGCCGTCGGCGAGGCCCTGCATCAGCGCCGAGGCGCCGAGCCGGTTGGCGCCGTGGTCGGAGAAGTTGGCCTCGCCGATCGCGAACAGGCCCGGGACGGTGGTCTGGAGGTCGTAGTCGACCCACAGCCCGCCCATCGTGTAGTGCACGGCCGGGTAGATCCGCATCGGCACCCGGTACGGATCCTCGTCGGTGATCCGCTGGTACATGTCGAAGAGGTTGCCGTACTTGGCCTCGACGGCCTTGCGGCCCATGCGCTTGATGGCGTCGGCGAAGTCCAGGTAGACACCCTGCCCGCCGGGGCCGACCCCGCGTCCCTCGTCGCAGACGTTCTTCGCGGCGCGGGAGGCGATGTCACGCGGCACGAGGTTGCCGAAGGACGGGTAGATGCGCTCCAGGTAGTAGTCGCGCTCGTCCTCGGGGATCTCGTTCGGCGGCCGGTTGTCGCCCTCGGCCTTGGGCACCCAGATACGGCCGTCGTTGCGCAGCGACTCGCTCATCAGGGTCAGCTTGGACTGGTGGTCGCCGGTGCGCGGGATGCAGGTCGGGTGGATCTGGGTGAAGCAGGGGTTGGCGAAGTAGGCGCCGCGCCGGTGCGCCCGCCAGATGGCGGTCGCGTTGGAGTTCATGGCGTTCGTCGACAGGTAGAACACGTTGCCGTAGCCGCCGCTGGCCAGCACCACGGCGTCCGCGAAGTACGTGTCGATCTTCCCGGTGATCAGGTCCCGGGCCACGATGCCGCGCGCCCGCCCGTCCACGACGATCAGGTCCAGCATCTCGGTGCGCGCGTGCAGCTCCACGTTGCCGGCCGCGATCTGCCGGGACAGCGCCTGGTAGGCGCCGAGGAGCAGCTGCTGGCCCGTCTGGCCGCGGGCGTAGAAGGTGCGGGAGACCTGGACACCGCCGAAGGAGCGGGTGTCGAGCAGACCGCCGTACTCCCGGGCGAAGGGCACGCCCTGCGCCACGCACTGGTCGATGATCTCGACGGAGATCTGTGCGAGCCGGTGGACGTTGGACTCGCGGGCGCGGAAGTCGCCGCCCTTGACGGTGTCGTAGAACAGCCGGTGGATCGAGTCGCCGTCGTTGCGGTAGTTCTTCGCCGCGTTGATGCCGCCCTGGGCGGCGATGGAGTGGGCGCGGCGCGGGGAGTCCTGGTAGCAGAACTGGACGACGTGGTAGCCCTGTTCGGCGAGGGTCGCGCCCGCGGAGCCGCCGGCGAGTCCGGTGCCGACGACGATGATCGTGTGCTTGCGCCGGTTGGCCGGGTTGACGAGCTTGGCCTCGAAGCGGCGCTTGTCCCAGCGCTCGTGGATCGGGCCGGACGGGGCCTTGGTGTCGGTGACCGGCTCGCCCGTCGTGTAGTTCACGTATTCGGTCATGTCAGCTCACCACTCCGGTCATGACGCCCACCGGTACGGCGATGAAGCCGGCCGTGAGCAGCAACGCGAGGACGTTCGCGACGATCTTCAGGGCGCGGTCCCGGGCGCGGCTGCCGACGCCGAGGGTCTGGGCGGCGCTCCAGAAGCCGTGCCGGATGTGCAGTCCGAGCGCGAGCATCGCGACGATGTAGATGACGTTGCCGTACCAGGTGGAGAAGGTGTCCACGACGTTCTGGTACGGGTGGCCCTCCTGGAAGCCGCCGGAGTGCACGGTGCCGGTGGTGAGGTCCAGGATGTGCCAGACGACGAACAGGCCGAGGATGACCCCGCCCCAGCGCATGGTGCGGGTCGCGTAGCTCGCCCGGGGCCGTGCGTGCACGTACTTGCTGGGCCGTGCCTTGATGTCACGGCGGCTGAGCTGGTACGCGGACGTGGCGTGGGCCACCACGGCGACGACCAGGACGATCCGGATGAGCCAGAGCGTCCACTCGTAGTGCATGAAGGGTTCGCCGATGGTGCGCAGCCAGTGGGCGTAGTGGTTGAACTCGCCCGCCCCGAAGTAGATCTTCAGGTTCCCGATCATGTGCGCGACCAGGTAGAGCAGCATGATCAGGCCGCTGACGGCCATCACCGTCTTCTTGCCGACGGAGGAGTCCCACAGTGTGCGCGCCATGGACGGCCGTCGGTCCGTCCGCGTTGCCAGAGCCATGGAACAGCACGCTAGGGCCGAACGGCCTTATCAGTCCAAGAGATGCACCAGCTTGTTTCCATAGGGAGAGGCTATCGTGGCTGCATGCAGCTCCAGCAGCTCCAGTACTTCGTCGCCGTGGCCGAGACCCGGCACTTCACCCGTGCCGCCGAACTGACCCATGTCGCCCAGCCGTCACTCTCCCAACAGATCAGGGCGCTGGAGCGGGAGCTGGGCGCGGATCTGTTCCTGCGGGCCCGGGGCAACATCACGCTCACCGACGCGGGAGAGGCGCTGCTGCCGCTCGCCCGCCGCATTCTGGCCGACGCGGACACGGCCCGGCACGAGGTGCAGGAGCTGGTGCAGCTGCGGCGCGGCCGGGTGCGGCTCGGGGCGACGCCCAGCCTCTGCACCGGCCTGCTGCCGGACGTGCTGCGGGCCTTCCACGACCGCTACCCGGGCATCCGGCTGCTGATCGAGGAGGGCGGCTCGCACGACCTGGTACGGGAGCTGGCGCGCGGCGCGCTCGATCTCGCCCTGGTCGTCCTGCCGCTGCCGACCCCCGCACCCGCGCTGTCGACGGTGGAGCTGCTGCGCGAGGAGCTGGTGGTGGTGTCCTCCCCCGAGGTGCCGGCGCCCGGCCGCGGCAGACGGGCGGTGAGCATCGCCGATCTGGAGACCGAGCGCCTGGTGATGTTCCGGCACGGCTACGACCTGCGCGAACTCACCGTGGCCGCGTGCCGCTCCGCCGGGTTCGAGCCGGAGTTCGCGGTGGAGGGCGGCGAGATGGACGCGGTGCTGGGCTTCGCCCGGGCGGGGCTCGGCGTGGCGGTCGTACCGCGGATGGTCGCCACGCGGTCCGGGCAGGGCCTGCGGGTGACACCGCTCGCCCGCCCGGGACTGCACCGGACCATCGCGCTGGCCCACCGCAGCGATGTGGCCCCGCCCCGGGCGGCCCAGGAACTCCAGCGCATGCTCCTGGAACGCTGACCGGCCCTAGCGGTGCCTGCCCTGGTACAGGTGGGCGTTCACGCGGACCTGGAGGAAGCGGTTGGCGAGGCCGAGGCCGATGCCGACGGGGATCGCCGTGTACCAGGGCACCAGCAGCAGGCACAGCACCAGCGCGACCGAGCCGACGGCCAGGGGCACGGCGACGGAGGGGGGCGCGGCCGGCGCAACGGTCACGGGCGGGGTGCGCGGCGCCTGGGCGGGAACGGGTGGGGTGCGCGGTGGCCGGGGCAGCGGGGCGGGGATCGTGGGCGCGGGCGGGGTGTCGTACGGGGTAGGGCCCTCCAGGGTGCCGGCGGCCGTCGCCGTGGCCGTGGGGTCCGGGGACGCGGCGACGGCGCGGGCGCGCACATCGGCCTGGGCGCCGGCCGGCTGCGCGCTGCGCCCTCGCGGGGGTGCGGTGAGTGCCGTCAGACGGGTGCGGACCTCCGCCGCGGTCGCGGGGCGGGCGGCGGGGTCCTTGGCCAGCAGGTCGAGGATCAGCTGTTCCAGGGCGGCCGGCAGTCCGGGCCGCAGCCGGCCGGGCGGCTGGGGCGGCTCCTCGATGTGCTTGAGCAGCAGCGAGTGCCAGGCACCGGCCTGGAAAGGGGGCCGTCCGGTGACGAGTTCGTAGAGGATGCAGCCGAGCGAGTACAGGTCGGTGCGGGCGTCCACCGGGACGTCCCCGCGGGCCTGCTCCGGCGACATGTAGGCGGGCGTGCCCACGATCTGGCCGGTGACGGTGAGCGTGGTCGTCGCACCGGGCCCCTCCAGCAGGCGGGCGATGCCGAAGTCCAGCACCTTCACCTGGCGGTCCGCGGGGTCCTCGCCCTCGTCGCCGGTGACGAGCACATTGCCCGGCTTCATGTCCCGGTGCACCACCCCGGCGGCATGGGCGGTGCCCAGCGCCCGGCACATCTGGCCGGCCCAGCGCAGCGTGTCGGCCGTCGAGGGCAGCCCCTCGCTGATCACCCCGGCCAGCGAGCGGCCCCGCACCAGCTCCATGACCAGGTACGGCACCTCCTCACCCGGGTCCCGGCGGGCCATGCCCAGCTCGTGGACGGTGACGATGTGCGGGCTGGACAGCCGGGCGGCGGCCCGGGCCTCCCGTACGAACCGGGCGGCGAGGCTCGGGTCCCGCTCGGCGGTGAGCACGGTGAGCAGCTTGACCGCCACCTCGCGGTGCAGATGCCCGTCGTGCGCCCGCCACACCTCGCCCATGCCGCCCGCGCCGATCCGCTCCGTCAGCCGGTAGCGCCCGTCCAACAGCCCCTGAGGCACGCTCTTCCCCCCACTCGCCCCATGTCAGCCCGTCGCGTCCACCAGTGCCAGCTGGTGCAGGCGCTCCGGTGGGCCGGGGCGAGCGTAGTACCAGCCCTGGGCCGTGTCGCAGCCCAGTATCCGCAACTGCTCGGCCTGCGCGCCGGTTTCCACTCCCTCGACGGTGACGGCGAGATCGAGGCTGTGGGCCAGCGAGACGATCCCCTCGACGATCTTGAGGTCGACGGGGTCGGCCGGGAACTGCTGCATGCCCTGGGTGAAGGAGCGGTCCAGTTTCAGGATGCTCACCGGCAGCCGGCGCAGGTTGGCGAGGTTCGAGTAGCCGGTGCCGAAGTCGTCCAGGGCGATGTCCACGCCCATCTCGGCCAGCCGGCGCAGCGGTTTGAGCAGGTCGTCGTCGGCGCCGATCAGGGCCGACTCGGTGACCTCCAGACACAGGGCGTCCGGGGTGACCCCCGCGCGTTCGAGGATGTCCACCGTGTCCTGGACGAGACCGGGATGGCTGAGCTGGCAGGGCGAGAGATTGACGTTGATGCGCAGCGGTCCGGCGCTGGTCTGCTCGCCGTAGCGTTCGCGCCACTCGCGGGCCTGGCGGACCGACTCCTGGAGGACCCAGCGGCCCAGCGGCACGATCAGGCCGGTGTGCTCGGCGAGCGGGATGAACCGGTCCGGGCCGAGGACGCCGTGCTGCGGATGCAGCCAGCGCACCAGGGCCTCGGCGCCGCGCACGCTGCCGTCGCCGAGGTGGACGAGCGGCTGGTACTCGATGAAGAACTCGCCGCGCTCCAGCGCCGTCGGCAGGGCGGTGGTGAGGCCGTGCCGGGTGATGGCGCGGGCGTCGGCCTCGGGGTCGGCCAGCTCGAAGCGGTTGCCGCCCGCGGACTTCGCCCGGTACATGGTGATGTCCGCGCTGCGCAGGACCTCCGCCGCCGTGCGCTCGCCCGCCGGGCCCTCGACGATGCCGAGGCTGCCGCGCACCAGCAGGTCCCGGCCGTCGATGCTGATGGGGGTGACCAGCGCGTTCATGATCCGCTCGGCCAGTTCGTCCACCGAGCGCTCGGTGCCGGGGCCGGTGGTCAGGGCGACGAACTCGTCGCCGCCGAGCCGGGCGACCATCTCGCCGGGCGCGGTCGCGCAGGACTGGAGCCGGTCGGCGACCTCCACCAGCAGCCGGTCGCCGGCCGCGTGGCCGAGGCTGTCGTTGATGGTCTTGAAGCCGTCCAGGTCGAGATAGCACAGGCCGAAGCGCTGGCCCTCGCCCGCGTTGAGGACCTTCTCCAGACGCTCGAAGAACAGGGTGCGGTTGGGCAGTCCGGTCAGGGCGTCGTGGGTGGCCTCGTAGCGCAGCCGGAGGTTGAGCAGCCGCCGCTCGGTGGTGTCCTCCATGAGGGCGAGCTGGTACTGCGGCCTGCCGTCGGCGTCGCGCAGCAGGGAGACCGTCAGGTTGGTCCACAGGACCGTGCCGTCCTGGCGGTTGAACGCCTTCTCCAGGTGGTAATGCTCGCGTTCGCCGTTGACCAGTTCGTCGTAGAGCTTCCAGGTCTGCGGGGCGTCCTCGGGGTGCGTCCAGTCCTGCACCCGGCGGCCGCGCAGCGACTGGTCGGTGAGCCCGAACATGCGCAGCAGCGCCTCGTTGACCTGGAGGACGTTGCCGTCGAGGTCGGCGATGCCGATCCCTATCGCGGCGCCCTCGAAGACCGCGCGGAAGCGGGCCTCGCTGGCGTGCAGCGCCTGGGCCACCACGCCCTGCGCCTGCAACGCGGCCTGGGCGATGGCCTCCTGCTCGGCGAGGGTGCGGCGGCGCAGCGCCTGGGCGTAGCCGGCGGCCATCGCGTGCTGCAACCGCGAGGAGCGCATGCGCAGTTCCTCCTGCGGGCCGTCCTCGCCGCAGTAGAGCACCAGGTACGCGTCGACGCAGTCCAGGGTGCGGTTCAGCGTCTCGGGGTCGGTGCAGTGCGCCTCGACCAGGGCGGCGCCGACCGCCTTGGCCCCGTCCGCGTCGAAGCTGCGGGCCAGCAGCAGCTCGCTCAGCCGGCGGGCGAGCGGGAGCAGTTGCTCCTCGAATTCCACGCGTGTGAGTGACGTCGAGGTCACCGGGTAGAGCGCCCGGCTCCAGATCGTCGTCAGCCGGCGCAGTCTGTCCTCCGGCCCGTCCGGTTCCGCGCTCACGCCGAACGCCCCACGCCGGCGAACCCGGAGAAGGCATACGGATCCTCGTCCTCCGGCGCCGAATCCGGGCGCCAGTGCGGCATCGGCACCAGTCCGGGTTCCACCATGTCGTACCCCTCGAAGAACCGCGCGATCTCCTCGCGCGAGCGCATGATCAGCGGGTTGCGAATGTCCTTGTATACGTCCACCGCGCCCTCGGCCCGATCAGCCGGCACCGGGATTCCCTCGTACGAGGCATGGGTGAGCACCAGCAGGCTGCCGGGGGCGAGCGCGTCGCGCAGCTCGGCGACCGCAGCGTAGGGGTCGTCCGCGTCTTCCACGAAGTGCAGTATGGCAACGAGCAGCAGGGCCACTGGTCGGTTCAGGTCGATCAGCCGCTGTACCTCGGGGCTGTCGAGGATCTCCTTGGGGCCCAGCAGATCGGCGGCGACCACGTCCGCGTCGGGGTTGCCCGCGAGCACGGCCCGGCTGTGCTCGACGGCCACCGGGTCGTGGTCCACGTACACGACATGGGCTCCGGGTACGGCCGCCTGCGCCACCTCGTGGACATTGCCGAAGGTGGGGATGCCGGAGCCGATGTCGAGGAACTGGGTGATGCCCTCGGCGGCCGCGAACCGCACCGCCCGGCGCATGAACGCCCGGTTGGCCTGCATGATCTTGGGCAGGCCCGGCATGAACTCCAGCGCCCTGCGGGCCGCTTCCCGGTCGACCTCGAAGTTGTGCGAACCGCCCAGGTAGTAGTCGTAGATCCGCGAGACGCTCGGCACCGAGATGTCGATGCTCCGTGGGGCCCAGGCGGGACGCTCCATGTATCTCTCCAAGGCGTGGACAACAGTCGTAGGCGATCCGGTGTTCGAGCAGAGGCTACTGATCGCCCGCGAAAGGAGCGACCTGAACCGGAAATTGACCGTCCGTTCCCGGTCACTGCCTGCGGCAAGTGCCCGGACGACCCCGTTGCGTGAAGGTTCCGGAACGCAGCGGTCCGCCCCCTCCGTGCGGTGCGGAGGGGGCGGACCTTCGGCCGGGTGCCGGGCGGGCGGGTGATCGACCCGGGGAGGTGATCTACTTGCCCGGCGCGCCGACCGGCTTGCCGTCGGGCGAGACGGCGTACCAGGTGCCGCCCACGCCCTGACCGTTGATGTCGCCGGGGGTCTTGTCCCCGGAGAAGGTGTAGACGGGCCAGCAGTTGACGGTCATCTGCTTCACTCCGTCGGGACGGGTGAAGCCCATCAGGCCCTTCTTCTTGACGCCCTTGGTGTCGTCGGCGCTCACGACGCCGACGGCCGGCCACTTCTCCAGGCAGGCGCCGGTGCAGTGGGAGACGGGCTTCGGCCAGGCCTGGTCCTTCAGGAAGCGGTAGACCGTCATGCCGTTCCTGTCGACGACGATGTCACCGAGCTTGGCGTCCTTGCGGACGGACAGACCGGGCAGCTCGGACAGGGATGCCTTCTTGCCGTCGGGTGCGAGGGCGAACCACTTGCCGCCCACGCCCTGGCCCTTCACATCACCGGCCTTGGCGTCCTTGGCGTAACGGTAGGCGGGCCAGCCGGCGATGGTGAGCTGCTTGCTGCCGTCGGCGCGGGTGACCTCGCCGAGCAGCGCCTTGTCGATGCCGGCACCGGCGGTGGCGTCGTCGGCGGGCACCGGGGGCCAGGTGGTGGCGCAGTCCCCGGAGCAGTTGGACTTGGGCGGGTTGGCGGTGTCCTCGTCGAAGCGGTACAGGGTCATGCCGGCGCCGTCGGTCACCACCTTGCCCAGCTCGGCGTTGGTGGCCGCGGTCAGCTTGCCCGCCGGGGCGCCGGGGGCGGCCGAGCCGGAACTCTGGTTGCCGTCGGCGCCGTAGCCGTTGCCCGTGCCGGTGCCGGTGCCCGCGCTGCCGTAGTCGCCCGCCGCGGCCGTGGCGCCCACGTTCTGGGCGGAGGACGCGGGAGCGGAGGCGTTGTCCTGACCGCACGCCGTCGTCAGCGCCAGCACCGCCGCGGCCGCGGCCCCCAGTGAGGCGGTCCGCCAGGAGGTCTTCATCGTCAACTCCACATCATCGCCTGGATGTTGCAGCGCCTTGCCGCGCCGCCGCACGGACATGGGTACGCGGCGCGGGGGCCGGAGCGTTCAACGGGAGACGGAATTTCTTGCCGGAACCTGGGACGCCGGTCAAACCTCAGGGCGCCCGTTGTCCCTCTTTCGGATCAATCTGGGCGCGCTCCGGCGTGCGACGGTGCTCCGCGCCCCATGATCTTCGTCGTGCCTGGACCCGAAACGACCCGATGCGCGCCCGCCACACGGGTGTTGACCCTCTTGACACTGACCTGGACCCTGGTGGGCTGCCCGGTCGGCAGCGCGTCGGCCGACGCGTGTGCGTACGCCTCGACGGGACCGGACGGCACCGTGGCGGTGGCCTGGGCCGGCGGCCGGCACTGGCCGACTCCCCCGCCCTGCCCCGCGCCCACCCCGCCCCCATGCCCGCCCACGCCGACCCCCACCCCCACACCGACCCCCACGCCGAAGCCACCGCCCCCGCCGAAGCCGAAGCCGACACCCAGGCCCCGGCCGAAGCCACCCGCCCCGGCGCCGCCCGCACCCCGGCCGACCCCCACCCCCACGCCCACACCCACCCCGCCCCCCGCACCGAAGCCACCGCCCCCGCCGAAGCCGAAGCCCAGGCCCACCCCGCGGCCCTCGGTGACCCCGGTGAGCTACCCGGCGTACCACCCGCACCCGGTCGCCCACTCCGCACCCGGCCACACCACGCCGGTCACCTACGTCCTGCTCATCACCGTCCCGGCGATCGTCGCCGTCGCGGCCCTGCGGCCGCGCTGACCCGCCGGCCCGCCCCACCCCCGGAGGTATCCGTTGTCGGATTGGCTTGTTCTCGTCCTCGCGATGCTGGCCGCCTGTGCCGTGGTGGTCGTCGTGACCGTCCTACGGCACAAGCGCGCCCCCGAGGACGAGGACCCCAGCGAGACCCCGGACGTCATCGAGTACATGACCATGTGGATCGGGGTCGTGTACGCGATCGTCCTGGGCCTGGCCATCGCGGGGGTGTGGGAGGCCCGCAACTCCGCCCAGGACTATGTGCAGAGCGAGGCCCAGGCGCTGCACGAGATCTCGGAGCGGGTCCGGGTCTACCCGCCGGACGTCCGCGACCGCGTCCGGGCCGACGTCGACGCCTATGTCGGCTATGTGGTGCGCACCGAGTGGCCGGCGATGTCACGCGAGGAGCAGGTCACCGGCCGCGGCTCCGAACTGCTCCAGAAGGTCCGCCAGGACGTCACCGACTACCAGCCGAAGAACGACTTCGAGGCGCAGGCCTACCAGCCGCTGCTGGACCAGATGACCGCCGCCGACCAGGCGCGCAACGCCCGCGCCGACTCCACCGGGGCGACCATGCCGCCGGTGGTGTGGTGGGGGCTGCTCACCGGCGCGGTGATCACCGTCGGCATGGTGTTCGCACTCCAGATCCGGCGCACCAAGCGGGAGCTGGTGCTGGCCGGGCTGTTCTCCGCGACCATCGCCTTCATGCTGTTCCTCATCTGGGACTTCGACGCGCCGTTCAGCCGGGGCATCGCGGTGACCGCGGAACCGTTCCTCAATCTGTTCCCGTCCGTCACCGGGTAGTCCCCCGGCCGCAGCAGTGTTTTCACCCTGACGGCGGACACCCGTCCCCCGTTCGCGTTACTGCGATCGCGCGGGTGTACGGATGTTTCTAGCGTTCCGCTCATCGAGGTGCACATCTCGCGCCTGGCGGAAGAAGGTCCGCGGCTGCTCCTCGGGGACCGGAGGAAACACCATGCGCGCGATACGCCTCGCGTCGGCCGCACTGCTGGGCCTCGGCGCCCTCGCCGTGTGCGCGCCGGCGGTCATGGCCGGTGACGACCACGATGTCACACCGTTCGGCTTCCGGATCACACCGACCACGGTGGCCGCGGGCGAGACGGTGAGCCTGCGGTTCGACCGGGACGGCAGTGGCTGCCGGGGCACCGCCACGGTGTCCTCCGGGATCTTCGACACCGTGCGGATTCCGCCGGGGCGCTCCTCGGCGACCGCCGTGGTCGACCGGGGCGCCCGGCCGGCGACCGCGTACTCGGTCACGTTCGAGTGTGACGGGACGCGGGGCAGCACGGACCTCACCATCGGCGGCGGCCGCGACGACGGCTACCAGCGGCCCGGGCGGAGCGAGCCGGTCGACCCGGTCGATCCGGTGCAGCGCGGGGTGCGGGCCGGCACCGGCGGCAGCATCGGCGGGTTCGACCCGGGGCGGATCGCCCTGGGCGCGGCCCTGATCACCGGCTCGGCGGCCGCGGCCTACCACTTCACCCACCGCCGGTCCACGGGGCACGGCGGCTGACCGGCCGCACCGGCTGCGGGTGGGCGGACCGCGGCCGCACCGGACGGACGGCTCAGAGGCCTCGCTCGCCGCGGCGGCGCAGCCAGAAGAACGCCCCGCCGATCAGCGCCGTGCCCACCAGACCGCCGCCGATGGCCATGTCGGCCGGGGTGGCGCCGGTGGTCGTACCGCCGCCGACACCGCCGTGCACCCCGCCGATGACGGTGAAGGCCGCCGGGCGGGTCAGGCTCCGGCCGTCGCAGCGGACCGTCAGGTCGTACCGGCCGGGGCGGGCGTCCCGGTCGATGGTGGCGATCGCCCGCGCCGTGTCGTCGCGGAACGGCGACAGCGGGGCGGTGCCGAAGGCGCGGGAGAAGATGCTGCCGCCGCGGCAGCCGCCCACGGTGACCGTGAGCCGGCCTCCGGCGGCGATCACGCTGGGGGTGGCCGCGATGTTCCGCGGGCCGCCGTCGTCCCGTCCGCCGCCCCAGTTGTCGTTCCGGTCGCCCCAGTTGTCGTCCCGGTCGCCGTCGCCGCGGTTGTTGTCACCCCGGTTGCCGTCACCCCGGTTGCCGTCGCCGCGATTGCCGTCGCCCCGGTTGTTGTCGCCCCGGTTGTTGTCGCCCCGCCCCCCGAAGTCGTCCCCGCGGCCCCGCCCGCCGAAGTCGTCGCCCCGGCCGCGGCCCCCGAAGTCGTCCCCCCGTCCCGGGTCGCGGAAGGGGCCGGTGCCGTTGAAGTGGCCGTTGAAGGTGCCGCTGAAGCTGCTGCCGGTGTCGGGCCCGATGTTGGTGTTGTTGTTGGACGGGCCGCCCCCGTTGCCCATGCCGTCCGCGACGGCCACAGGGGCGGCGAGCCCGAGCACGGCGGCCGCGGCGACCGCGGCCGCCAGGGCACGTTGGTTTCGCATGTGATCCTCCGCGGGAGGCCGGCCGGGTCCCGTACCCGGTCGATCGGCGAGAAAGCACCTCCCGGGAAGACCCTCGGGCGCGCGGAACACGCCCGCATGTCGAGAATGGTCCGTCCTGGTGATACGCCACACCGTGCGGAAAGCACACAATCGGATATTCTCGCAGGTCACGGACCGTCAGAAATTTCCTGCGAACGGCAACTCGGATGGCGCACCGGAGATACTCCGGGCCACCCGTTCGCCGGTCGACCCGTCGCCCGTCGCGCGCGCGGGACTTAGCGTTTTCCCATGCGCGACGACGGGGCGCATGCCGCGTCGAGAGGGGATGGCGAATGTCTGCGACCGAGCTGTCCGAGCTTGCCGAAGAGGAGGAGCGGCGGAGGAAGCGCGCCCCGTGGGGCGTGATAGCGCTTGTTCTGCTGACCGGTCTGGCGCTCATTCGGAATGGTTCGGGGGAGTTCGATGTCGGCCCGCCGCAGCCGGCCTCGGCCGCGGCTCCGGACAGCCGCGGCACCGCGGACCTGCTCGGTGGCGCGCCCGCCCCGCTGCCGTTCTCCGCGGTGGACCGGGTGCGGATCCCGGCGATCCGGGTGGACGCCCCGGTGATGCCGGTCGGCCTGGACCCGGACGGCTGGGTCGGCGCTCCGCCGCCGGAGGACCCCAATCTGGCCGGCTGGTTCACCGGCGCGGTCTCCCCCGGCGAGAAGGGCACCGCCGTCGTGGTCGGCCATGTCGACAACAAGCAGGGGCCGGCGGTGTTCTACGGACTCGGGGCGCTGAAGAAGGGAAACCGGGTCGAGATTCTGCGCCATGACGGAAAGACCGCGGTGTTCGAGGTCTATGGAATCGAGGTCTTCGAGAAGAGCCATTTCCCCGGGGACCGGGTGTACGGCTCGAAGGGCGACCCGGAACTCCGGGTCATCACCTGTGGTGGCGGCTTTTCGAAGCAGAACGGCTACGACGGGAATGTCGTGGTCTTCGCCCGCCTGGTCTCGGTCGTCTGAGCGGGCGGGCGAAGACCGGGGAGGGTCAGCAGGTCATACGCGTCTGCGCGGCACGGTGAGGTGATAGCCGTTGTCGAGCAGATAGGGCAGGTACTCGCGGATCGCGCGGACACTCTGCGAGCGGTCGCCCCCGGCGTCGTGGGAGAGCACCACGACACCGGGGGCGGCGCCGCTCTCCACCCGGTCGACGATCGTGCTCGTGCCCGGGGTCATCCAGTCGGTGGTGTCGACGGTCCAGGCCATCGGTTCCATGCCCATCTCGGCGCCCAGCTGGAAGGCGGCGCGGTTCCAGGCGCCGTAGGGGGCGCGGAACCACTGCGGGCGTTCGCCGTAGGCGTCCTCGATGATGTCGCTGGTGCTCTCCATCTCGGAGCGGATCTCGCGGCGGTTGAGGGTGGTCAGCAGCGGGTGGGTCCAGGTGTGGTTGCCCACGACATGGCCCTCGTCGGCCATCCGGGCCACCAGCTCCTTGTTGTCGACGACGCACTCGCCGCACAGGAAGAACATGGCGCGGACGTCGTACCGGGCGAGGGTGTCCAGGATGTGCGGGGTGTAGTCCGGGTGGGGACCGTCGTCGAAGGTCAGCATCATGTGCCGGCCGCGCCCGGAGATGCGCAGGATGGGCTCGTTGCGCACCTTGAGCCTGCGGGGTGCGGTGGGCGGCGGGCCGTAGCCGGTGAGCGGCTGGAGCCGGAAGGCGGAGGACTTGAGGACCTGGCGGGCCTGTGGTCCGGCGACGGGGGCGGGAGCGGAGGCGGGGGCGGTCTCCTCGCCGCCGGCCGCGAGGACGGCTCCGGCGGTTCCCGCGGCTCCCAGGGCGGCCGCACCGGCGAGGAGCATCCGGCGTCGTGTGAACAACTGATCCTTCTGCATGACTCATCAGTCGCCCCGCGAACCTCCGGGCCACCACAACGGCACCGGTGCGGCGGGGGGAAAGCACCCGGTCGGAGCAGTTCCGCGGCGGTGTGGAACCCGGTGGGGGGCTTCTGATAGTCATTCAGTCCGCGGAATTTCCGGAGACTGCCGGCACGGCTGGCAACGGGCAGGGGGGCGAGGGAAGTTGGTGCAGGGGGGAGCGGACGGGCCGCGGCGCAGCGGTCCGGCGGTGGTGCTGCTGGGCGCGGCCCAGGTGCTGGTCGTCTTCGACACCACGGTGTTCACGATGGGGCTGCCCCGGATCATGTACCGGTCGGGGCTGGACTTCACCGGACTGGTCTGGCTGCTGACCGTGTACAGCGTGTGCTTCGCCGCGCTGCCGGTGCTCGCGACGGCGCTCGGCCGGGCGTTCGGGCAGCGGCGGGTGCTGATGGGCGGGCTGGCGCTGTCCAGCGCGGCCGCGGTGGTGCCGGCGGTGACGGCGGACGCCACGCTGCTGCTGGCCTCGCGGGCGGTGCAGGGGATCGCGGCGGCGGTCATCACGGCCGGTGCGCTGGCCCTGATCGACGCCACGCATGCCGAGGGGCCGGGCCGGGACCGGGCGCTGAACGTGCACTTCGCGGTGGTCGCCTGTGCCGGGCCGGCCGTGCTGCTGCCGACGCTGATGCTGCTGGACCTCACCCGGCCCCCGGAGACGGTGTTCTGGGTGCAGGCCGCGGCCGGACTGCTGCTCCTGCTGCTGACCCCGTTCACGCTCGGCGAGTCCGAGCCCGTGCCGGATGCCGCCGGACGGGTGGGCCGGGCGGCGCTGGCCGTCGTACCGCTGGGTTTCCTGGCGTGGTTCACGGACTGGCTGGGGAACCACAGCACGTCCGCGACCACGGTCATCGCCGTCGCGGTGGCCGGTGCGCTGGTGCCGTCCGCGCTGGGCTGGTTCGGCCGGCGCGAGCAGATGCCCGAGCTGCTCGCCCGGCTGGGCCGGGAGCGGGCCGCGTTCGGCGCGTACACGGTGGTGGTGCTGCTGGCGTCCGGGCTGGCCGGTTTCATGTTCGCGCTCACGCTCGCCCTCCAGGAGATCGGCGGGCTGTCGCCGATGCAGGTCGGCTGGACGATGCTGTCGACCGTCGCCGGTCTGGTGCTGGGCTGTCTGGTGCTGCCCCGGCTGGCCGGGGCGGCCGGGATCGGGCCGACGGTGGCCGGGGCGTGCGGTGTGGCGGCCGCCGGGTTTCTGCTGCTGACGCTGGAGGACTCGTTCGGGGCCGGCGATGTGCTGCTGCCGCTGCTGCTGGTCGGCTTCGGCTGCGGGGTGCTGGCCCTGCCGGCGGCGTTCGCGCGGTCCGGCAGCGGTGCGCTGCCGCAGGGGCTCAACGCGTCCCGGCAGCTGGGCGCCGGTCTGGGCGTGTCGCTGTTCGACGGGATCTTCACCGCGGCGCAGCAGAAGATGCCCTCGGGCGGGACGGTCGCGTTCAAGGACTACAAGAGGTACTTCCTCGGCGCGGTCCGGGACGGCTTCGTCCTCGGGGTGGCCCTGGCGCTGACCGCCGCCGTGATCGCGCTGCTGACGCTGTCCCGGCGGTACCTCCCGGAGCCCGCCGGGGACCCGGGGGTCAGCGGCGGCGCACCAACGGGAACGGCAGGGTCTCCCGGATCGTCAGCCCCGTCAGGAACATGACGAGCCGGTCGACGCCGATGCCGAGGCCGCCCGTCGGCGGCATCGCGTACTCCAGGGCCTGGAGGAAGTCCTCGTCCAGCTCCATCGCCTCGGGGTCGCCGCCCGCGGCCAGCAGGGACTGCTCGGTGAGACGGCGGCGCTGTTCGACGGGGTCGGTCAGCTCCGAGTAGGCGGTGCCGAGTTCGGTGCCGAAGGCGACCAGGTCCCAGCGTTCGGCGAGCCGCGGGTCGGTGCGGTGCTGCCGGGTGAGCGGGGAGACGTCGGTCGGGAAGTCCTTGTAGAAGGTGGGCAGCCGGGTGTGCTGTTCGATGAGCCGCTCGTACATCTCCAGCACGACGTCGCCGGGGGTGTCGTCCGCGGTGTACGGCACTCCGGTGCGGTCGCACAGTCGGTGCAGCCTCAGCAGTTCGGTGCCGGGGCCGATCTCCTCGCCCAGCGTCTCGGACAGGGCGCCGTACACGGTCTTGACCTGCCAGGCGCCGGAGATGTCGTACTCCTGGCCGTCCTTGTGGGCCACCGGGGAGCCGAAGGCGGCGGTGGCGGCGGCCTGGACCAGCTCCCGGGTGAGGTCGAGCATGACGTCGTAGTCGGCGTACGCCTGGTAGGCCTCGAGCATCGTGAACTCGGGGTTGTGCTTGTAGGAGACGCCCTCGTTGCGGAACGTGCGGCCCAGTTCGAAGACCTTCTCCAGGCCGCCGACGCACAGCCGTTTCAGATACAGCTCGGGGGCGATGCGCAGATAGAGGCCGAGGTCGTAGGCGTTGCTGTGGGTGGTGAAGGGCCGGGCGTTGGCGCCGCCGTGCACCTGCTGGAGCATCGGTGTCTCGACCTCCAGGTAGCCGCGGTCGAGGAGGGTCTGACGCAGCGCCTGTACGGCGGCGGAACGGGCGCGGAGCACGGCGCGGGCGTCCGGGCTGGTGATCAGGTCGAGATGACGGCGGCGGACCTTGGTCTCGGGGTCGGCCAGGCCCCGGCGCTTGTCCGGCAGCGGGTGCAGGCACTTGCCGGTGAGCTGCCAGGAGGTGACGAAGACGGTGGGTTCGCCCCGGTCGCTCGGGCGGGTGCGGCCGCTCGCGGTGATGTGGTCGCCGATGTCGGTGTCGGCGGTGAACCGGTCGAGGGCGGTGGCGCCGGTCGTGTCGCGGGTGAGGGCGATCTGGTGGTCGCCGGACCAGTCGCGCAGCACGGCGAAGACGATGCCGCCGAAGTCACGCACCAGCATGACGCGTCCGGCCACGGTGACGTCCGTGTCCGGGGGCAGGCCGGCCAGGGCGTGGGTGGGGGCGGGGACGCCGACGGGGTAGGGGTCGGTGCCGGTGGCGCGCAGCCGGTCCAGGGTGCGGTGCCGGACGCGGACCTGGTCGGGCAGGCCCGCGTCCGGGGCTGCGGGCCCGGCCTGGTCCCCTCCGTCGAGGCCGAGCGCCGTCAGGGACGGCAGCCCGTGGGTGGTGGCGGGCCGCTGTCCGGTCTTCTTCGGGTGCCCCTTTCCCCAGAGCTTGCGCAGGGACGGTACGGAGACGAAGCCCTCGGCGATCCCGGAGGCGAGGCCGATGCGGGCGAGGGCACCGGTGTCGCCGTAGCAGAGGAACCGGGGGTACCACTCGGGGTGGTACTTGGCGTTGGAGCGGTACAGGGCCTCCAGTTGCCACCAGCGGGAGAAGAACAGCAGCAGGCGGCGCCAGAGCCTGAGGACCGGTCCGGCGCCGATGCGGGCGCCCTCCTCGAAGACGGACCGGAAGACGGCGAAGTTCAGCGAGATCCGGCGTACGCCCAGTTTGGGGGCGGCCGCGCACAGTTCGGCGACCATGAACTCCATCACCCCGTTGGGCGCGGACCGGTCACGGCGCATCAGGTCCAGGGAGATGCCGTCGCGGCCCCAGGGCACGAAGGAGAGCAGGGCGAGGAGCCGGCCGTCCTCGCCGAGGGCCTCGACGAGCAGGCAGTCGCCGTCGGCGGGGTCGCCGAGCCGGTCCAGGGCCATGGAGAAGCCGCGTTCGGTCTCGGTGTCGCGCCAGGCGTCCGCCTTGTCGACGATCTCCTCCATCTCGCGTTCGGTGAGGGTGGCGTGGCGGCGGATCCGGGTGGTGGCGCCGGTACGGCGGACCCGGTGCACGGCCTGCCGGGTGACCCGCATCTCGCGGCCGTCCAGGTCGAAGGCGGCGACGTGCACGATCGCCTCGTCGCCCAGTTGCAGGGCGCCGAGCCCGGCGCGGGCGTAGGCGCGGGCGCCGTCCTCGGAGGCGCCCATCACGGCGGGCGCCCAGGCGTAGCGGCGGGCCACGTCCAGCCAGGCGGCGATGGCGTGCGGCCAGGCCTCCGTGTCGCCGACGGGGTCGCCGCTGGCGAGGCAGACACCGGCCTCGACACGGTAGGTGACGGCGGCCTTGCCGCTGGGCGAGAAGACGACGGCCTTGTCCCGGCGGGTGGCGAAGTAGCCGAGGGAGTCGCGTGCGCCGTAGGCCCCGAGCAGGGCGCGGATGCGGGCCTCCTCGTCGTCGTGCAGGGCGGCTTCCAGGCGCTGGGAGCGGAACAGGGTGGCGGCGGCGTTGAGCAGGGCGAGCGCGCCGAGCAGGCCGAGGACGAAGGTGACCTGGCGCGGCGGCCGCCCGTCGAAGGAGCTTGCCGAGACGAGTCCGCCGCACACCCGGTCGGCCGCCCAGGCCAGGTGCTGGTCGGCCGGGAGCGTGCCGGGGAACAGCAGGACCAGGCCCCAGCCCAGCAGGATCGCCACGACGAGTCCGCCCAGCAGCACGGTGAGCGCCCGCCACACCGCGCCGCGGCGGGAGGCGGCGTAGAACTCACCGCGGGCCACCACCAGCAGGAGCAGCAGCAGGGCGCACAGCACGAGGGACGGCAGTGACTGCGCGTACAGCCCGAGGGCCAGGCCCAGGGCATCGCTGAGGACGAGCAGGCCGAGGTAGACGACGACCAGCCACCAGGCGACCTTCTTGCGGGCCGCGGTGGCCGCGGCCAGCAGGAACAGGAAGACGGCGTAGGCGAGGTTCGCGCTGATCGGGACCAGCAGCAGGTCGAGGGCGTGGACGACGGGGCGGAGCAGCCGGCGCAGCGGCTCGACGATCGCGAGTACGGCGCACAGCAGGCCCAGCGCGGCGAAGAGGGTCCCGAAGGCCTCCGGCACCCAGCCGAGGCGGCCGCCGGCGGCCGGGCGTATCGGGGCCGCGCCGTCCCGCCGTGCGGGGTGCTCCGCGGTGGCAGTCATGGTTCCGACTGTAGGAAGGGGCCGGGCCGCTCGCCCGTCGAGCGGGCCCGGCGGGCGGGGGGAACAGGGGGTTCCGATAGCCTCGGGCCGTGACGGAACAGCATCGGTTCGAGCGGGGCACGGACGGTCCGAAGGTGATTCTGGTCGGGGTGGACGGCTCCGACTCCTCGATGCGGGCGGCCGCCTACGCGAGCGGGCTCGCCCGGCGCCAGCACGCGCTGCTGGCGGTGGTGTACGTGCAGCCGGTACTGGCCGCCGGGACGGCGCTCGGGGTGCCGGTGGTGGACCCGGCCGAGGAGATCGCCGAGGACCTGGTCGCCCAGATCCGGGCGGCGGCCGAGCGGGCCAAGGGGATGTTCGAGGTGCGCTGGGAGTTCCACACCTTCCGCGGCGACCCCTACACCGGCCTGGTGAAGGCGGCCGAGGACCTGAAGGCGGACGCGGTGGTGGTGGGCACCTCGGAACAGGCGGGACACCGGATCATCGGCTCGGTGGCAGTGCGGCTGGTCAAGGCCGGCCGCTGGCCGGTGACGGTGGTGCCGTAGGCACGGGCAGCGTGCCGCGCAGCGGGGTGCGGGGACGGTGAGCGGCAGGGGGCCGGGGGCGGTGATGCCGATTCCGGCGAGCCGGTGGAACCGGTGCCGGGGCAGCGCTCGGGCCTGCCGAGTCCCCGTTGGGCCGTAGGGCCACGCGGCAGCGCGACCGCAGCAGCGGGCGCGGAGGCTGGGAGCCGGGGAGGCGGTGAGCGGCGGGGTGCGGGGCCGGGGGCGGTGATGCCGATTCCGGTGAGCCGGTGGTACCGGTGCCGGGGCAGCGCTCGGGCGTGCCGAGTGCCCGTTGGGCCGTAGGGCCACGCGGCAGCGCGACCGCAGCAGCGGGCGCGGAGGCTGGGAGCCGGGGGGCGCTAAGCGGCGAGGCGCGGGGCCAGGGGGCGCTGAGGCCGATTCCGGCGAGCCGGTGGTACCGATGCCGGGGCAGCGCTCGGGCATGCCGAGTGCCCGTTGGGCCGTAGGGCCACGCGGCAGCGCGACCGCAGCAACGGGCGCGGAGGCTGGGAGCCGGGGGGCGGTGAGCGGCGGGGTGCGGGGCCGGGGGCGGTGATGCCGATTCCGGTGAGCCGGTGGAACCGGTGCCGGGGCAGCGCTCGGGCATGCCGAGTGCCGGACTGCCGTAGGGCGCTACGGCAGCGCGGCAGCGCGTCTGCGGGCGCAGGAACGAGGGCTGGAGCCGGGGGCCGGTGAGCGGCGAGGGGCGCGGCCGGGGGCGGTGAGGCCGATTCCCTGAGCCGGTGATGCCGATGCCGGGGGCACCGCCTGGGTGTGCCGAGTGGCGGGCGGGCCGTAGGGCGCCGCTGCAGCGCGTCCGCGGCAGCGCGCACAGGCGCGGGGGCTGGGAGCGGGGGGCGGTGACGTGCGGGGCGGGCTTTCCCGGGCCGCCCGGCAATAGGGCCGGAGGTGGTCCGGGTGTGATGTGCGTGGCGTCTTCCGTAGGGGTGCCGGGTGGGCCATCATGATCCGCCGTCAGCCGTTTGCCGTCGGGGAAGAGGTGAGGCGCATGGACCGGCTCCGCGCGGGTGAGGGGATTCTCCGCCGCAAACCCATCGAGCACATCGAGGAGACCGAGGTCGCCGAGGGCCCCCGGCTGGAGCGGTCGCTCGGGCTGTTGCAGCTGACCGCGATCGGCGTCGGCGGCATCATCGGAGCGGGCATCTTCACGCTGGCCGGCACGGTCGCCAACGGCATCGCCGGCCCCGCGGTGGTGGTGTCCTTCCTCATCGCCGGCCTGGCGAGCGCCTGCGCCGCGCTGTCGTACGCCGAGTTCGCGGGGCTGATCCCGAAGGCGGGGTCGGCGTACACCTACGGCTACGCGGTGCTCGGCGAGTTCGCGGGCTGGTTCATCGGCTGGGACCTGCTGCTGGAGTACACCGCGATCGTGGCGGTGGTGGCGATCGGCATCTCCGGCTACTTCGGCTTCCTGGTCCAGGAGATGGGCGCGAACCTGCCGCAGTGGATGCTGGGCGCGCCGGGGACCGGGAGCGGGCACCGGGTCGATCTGTTCGCGGCCGCGCTGTGCCTGCTGATCGCCTGGCTGCTGAACCTGGGCATCCGCAGCGCGGCCCGCTTCGAGACGGTGGTGGTGGTGCTGAAGGTCCTGGTGGTGCTCCTGGTGATCGGGGTGGGCGTGTTCCACATCGACACCGCGAACTACCACCCGTTCTTCCCGTACGGCATCAGCGGTGCCTTCACCGGTGCGGCGACGGTGTTCTTCGCGGTGTTCGGCTACGACGCGATGTCGACGGCGGCCGAGGAGTCGAAGGACGCCCAGCGGCACATGCCCAAGGCGATCATCTACTCGCTGGCGATCTCGATGGTGCTGTACGTGGCGGCCTGCCTGGTGCTGACCGGCATGCAGAACTACAAGGACATCGACAAGAAGAGCGGCTTCTCCACGGCGTTCAAGTCGGTGGGGCTGGACCGGCTGGCGGACGTGATCGCGGTGGGCGCGATCATCGGCATCCTCACTGTCATGTTCACGTTCATGTTGGGGGTTACTCGTGTCTGGTTCTCCATGTCCCGGGACGGACTGCTCCCCCGCTGGTTCGCCAAGACGCACCCCACCCGGCATGTGCCGACCCGGGTGACCTGGATCGTCGGGGTGGCGTCGGCGGCCATCGCCGGGTTCGTCCCGATCGCCGAGGCGGCCGAACTGACCAACATCGGCATCCTGCTGGCGTTCGTCGTGGTGTGCGCGGCCGTGATCGTGCTGCGCTACCGGCAGCCGGAGCTGCCGCGCACCTTCCGCACGCCGTGGATGCCGGTCGTGCCGGCGCTGGGGGTCGTCTTCTCGATCTGGCTGATCACGTTCCTCCAGTGGCAGACGTGGGTGCGGTTCGCGGTGTGGTTCGTGATCGGGTGCGCGATCTACTTCACCTACTCGTACCGGCGGTCGGTACTAGCCACCCGGCCCCCGGCGGCCTGAGCAACACCGGCACCGGCACCGCTCACTCCCCCATGACCAGGCCGTCCTTGGCGGCCCCCCGGCTGAGCACCACGTCCCGGATGCGGTCGCGCACCCCCTCCAGGTCGGCGCCGTCGGCGATGGCCCGGTTGAGGTTCACGACCCGGCCGGCGTCGAGGTCGTACAGCTGCGGCACGAACTCGGCCTTGGCGACCCGCCAGCGGCCGCCGGGGCGCGCGGGCGGGGCGAAGGTGAAGCGGGCGAGGGTGGACTCGTTGCCGCGCGGGTCCTGGACGCCCCGGTCGTTGTACATCTCGCCGGCGATCTGGTCGCCCATGCCGTAGACCACCCAGGTGCCGTTGACCTTCTCGTAGGCCTGCGGGATGTGGGCGTGGGTGCCGAGGATCAGGTCGACGTCCGGGCGGCCGCCGGTGGTGGCGGCGGTGAGCCGCCGGGCGAGGGCGAGCTGCTGACGGTCGGGGTCGTCCTGCCACTCGGTGCCCCAGTGCACGGAGAGGACGACCACGTCGGCGCCGGCCCGCCGGGCGGCACGGGCGTCGGCGATCATCCGCTCCGGGTCGATCAGCCGGACCGCCCAGGGCTCGCCGGGGGGCTGCGGGTTGCCGTTGGTGTCGAAGGTGTACGCCAGATGGGCGACCTTGGCCGGGCCCGCCCGGTAGACGGTGACCGAGCCGGCCTCGGTCTCGGTGCGAGCGGTGCCGGCGTGCTTCAGACCCGCCGCGTCCAGGGCGTCGAGGGTGCGCTCGATGCCGGCGGCGCCGTCGTCCAGGGAGTGGTTGGAGGCGGTGGAGCAGCCGTCGTAGCCGGTGGCGGCGAGGGCCTGGGCGATCTGCGGCGGGGACTTGAAGACCGGGTAGCCGGAGTAGTCGCCGTCGGCGCCGTAGACGGTCTCCATGTGGCACAGCGCCAGATCGGCGCGGGAGACGACGGGTTCGACACCGGAGAGCATGGGCCGGAAGTCGTAGCCGTCGCCTTCGGCGTCGTAGGCGGCACGGTCGATGACGGAGGTGTGCGGCAGCACGTCCCCGGAGGCGACCAGGGTGAAGCCGCGGTCCGCCGCGGGGGCCGGGCGGCCCTGCCCGGCGGACTCCTGGCGCTCCTGGTTCTGACAGGCGGCCGCGGCCGCGAGGACGGCGGTCAGGGCCAGGGCCACCTGCTTTCTGCGTCCGATCATCAGCTCACCCCGGGTCGTCGAACAGGCGTACACGCTGTACGACATAGGTATCGATGTCGCATTTATCGATGTCGTATTTACCGACAAAGGGAGGGCGGGACCGTCAGGGTGAAGCTGACGCACCGGACAAATGACCCGGACGCACTCATCCACCCCCGCCCAGGACCGCCCGGGGCGCCCTGGACCGCTCGTCCGACCGCTCGTCGGACCGTTCGCCGACCCGATCGACCGTCCGGCGCACGGCCGGGCCCGCTCCCTGTCCGTCGCCCGCGGGCCTGCGCTGCGATACGGCCATGACGGCCGGAACCTCACTCCACCCCGGGACGACGACCGCCGAGCACGAGCTGGCCGCGCTCCAGCGCGAGCACGGCGGCCCCCTGTTCGCCCTGCTCCACCGGCTCTGCGACGGTGACCGGCAGCGCGCCGAGGACCTCGTGCAGGAGACTCTGCTGCGGGCCTGGCAGCATCCCGAGGCACTGCACGCCGCGGACTTCGACTCGGTACGGCCCTGGCTGCTGACCGTCGCCCGGCGGCTCGCGATCGACGCCCGGCGGGCCCGGGAGGCGCGCCCCCGCGAGATCGGCGACGCGGTGCCCGAGGACGCGCGGGTCACCGCCGACCACGCCGAGCGGGCCACCGCGGCGCTCGATGTGCGCAGGGCTGTGAAAACGCTCACCCCGGAACACCGTGACGTGCTCGTACTCGTGTACTTCCGCGGGGCGAGTGTGGCGGAAGCGGCGGAAACCCTCGGCATTCCACCGGGTACCGTGAAGTCCCGCGCCTACTACGGGCTGCGCGCTCTGCGCCGGGTCCTGCCCGGTTATGCGACCGACCTGCGGTGAAACCGAAGGCAGCGCAAAGCCTTCGCAAAGCGCCTTGCTGAGGCCCCCGTCGGGGCAATGGGCTGTCCTCATCCACGTTCCGGGCGGGATGGCGGCCCGGGGGGTTCGGGCGACGCGCACGCACCGGAGGAAGGGCAGGAAGGGATGCTGCACAGAGGTCACGAGAGCACGGACGGCACCGGTGGCGGGGAACTGGCCGTCCCGATGGCCTGGTTGTACGCCGAGTACATCGCCGACGAACTGCTGCGCACCGGGGATCTGATGCCGCCGGCGTCCTTCGAGTTCCGGGCCGGCCGGGACGCCCTGGCGCTGACCGTCTTCCTGTCCGACACCGACGGGGAGCTGTCCGGCATCCGGGTGATCTCCCAGCTGGAGAAGTGGCTGTCGCTGACCGCCTACGACCAGCCGTGGCAGGACTGGGTGCGCACCCGCATGGCCGAGCTGACCGAGCGGGCGGCCGCCGCCGGCACCGCCTCGCCCGACCTGGCGCTCGCCGACCAGGCCTGGCGCTGGCTGGAGCAGACCGAGCTGCTCGCGCCGGACCTGGACGCGGTGCCGGGCGGCGGGGCGCTGACCGGCGAGGAGGAGGGCCCACAGGTATGGACCCCGGCCTGGCGGCTCGGCCTCCCCCTCGGCCACCTGGCGATCCACCTCTTCTGACCCCCTGCACCTTCCACCCCCCGGCTCCCCACCCACCGGTTCTTCAGCCTGCCTCTTACGGCCCGCGATCTTCCGGGCACGCCTCTGACTGCCCGCGCCCTTCCGGCCCGCGCCGACCTCCCTGAGACTTTTTCGGGAAAGCGACCAATCCGCCGGGCCGGCCGCTCCGAATCCTCTGAGCGTGATTCTCGGCCTGGCTTGAGTGATTCGGCTGTCGGCTGCGTACGAATGGGAGCAAGGAGTAACCCCACCCCCACTCACCGGCACGAGGATTCGGCATGAGGTCCCTGGAAAGGCATCGCGACGTCGGCGCATACGCGCTCGGCGTGCTGGACGAGGCGGAGGCCTTCCGCTTCGAGGACCACCTCATGGAGTGCCCCCGGTGCGCGGCGCAGGTGACCGAATTCCGCCCCACCGCACGACAGTTGTCGCTCTACCGCCGGGCCACGCCGCGCTGGGTGCAGCCCCTGGCGCACCCCGGCCACCGGCTGCTGGAACGACTGCTCGCCGAGCTGGCGCACCGGCGCCGGGCGGCCCGCCGCCGGCTGCTGTACGGCCTGGCCGCCTCGGTGGTGCTGGCCGCGGCCGGCTCGGGGATCACGGCCTTCGCCGGCCAGGGGGCGCCGGCCGCTCGGGTCAGCGCGGCGACCGATCCGCACACCGGGGTGTGGGCCGAGGTCACGGCCGCGGACGGGGACTCGGGCAGCCGGCTGCTGCTGCGGGTGAAGGACGGCACCGGACCGCACACCTGCCGACTGGTGGCCGTGGGCCGCGACGGCTCCGAACAGGTCGTCGGCACCTGGCAGGAGTCCGGCCACGGCACCGCCGTCTTCACCGGACTCGGCTCCACCGCCCTGCACCCGGACCAGATCGCCCACTTCGACGTGCGCACCGCCGACGGCCGGCCCCTGGTGACCGTCAAGGCGCCCTGAAGCCTCTGCCGCCCCGCCCGCTCACTTCAGCAGCCGGGACAGCCGCCGGTCCGCGAGCGGCTTGCCGCCCGTCTGGCAGGTGGGGCAGTACTGGAGCGAGGAGTCGCTGAAGGAGACCTCGCGGATGGTGTCGCCGCACACCGGGCAGGGCTCGCCGGTGCGGCCGTGGACACGCAGCCCGCTCTTCTTCTCCGCCTTCAGCCGCCCGGCGGCCGTGCCCCGCGAGCGCTCGACCGCCTCGGTGAGGGTGGTGCGCAGAGCCTCGTACAGCTGGTGGGTCTCCTCGGGGGTGAGGGAGGCGGCGAGCTTGAACGGGGACATCTTCGCCGCGTGCAGGATCTCGTCGCTGTAGGCGTTGCCGACGCCCGCGATCAGGGACTGGTCGCGCAGCGCGCCCTTCAGCTGCCGCCGCTCGTCCGTCAGCAGGGCGGCGAAGCGGGCCTCGTCGAAACCGGCGGCGAGCGGGTCCGGGCCGAGCCGGGCGATACCGGGCACCTCCTGCGGGTCGCGGACCACGTACACCGCGAGGCGCTTCTGGGTGCCGGCCTCGGTCAGGTCGAAGCCCTCGCCGCCGTCCAGCGCCACGCGCAGCGCGAGCGGGCCCTTGCCGGGGCGGGGCGGGGTGTCCGGCAGCCGGTCCTTCCACTGGAGCCAGCCCGCGCGGGCCAGGTGGGTCACCAGGTGCAGCCCGCTGTCCGCGGCGATGTCGAGGAACTTGCCGTACCGGCGTACGGCCGTCACGGTGCCGCCCTCGAGGGCGCCGACCGGTGGGTCGTACGTCTTCAGGACGCTGATCGCGACCGGCAGCACCCGCACCACCCGGCGGCCGGCCAGGTGCTCGGCGAGGAAGTCCGCCAGCGCTTCCACTTCGGGCAGTTCCGGCATACGTCCAGGGTGCCATCCGGTGCCGGCACCGCCAGCCGGGACTCAGCCGCCCGGGACGCGGAACTCGCACCACACCGCCTTGCCGCTGCCGCGCGCCTCCACCCCCCAGCCGTCGGCGAGCATCTCCACCAGGAACAGACCGCGGCCGGAGACGCCGTCCTCGCCCGCCTCGCGGCGGCGCGGCAGGGCGCTGGAGGAGTCCTCCACCTCGATCCGGAGCCTGCGGTCGCTGCCGGCCAGCTCCCGCAGGGTGACGATCGCCGAGCCCTCGGTGTGCATCAGCGCATTGGTGACCAACTCGTCGGCGACCAGCTCGATCTCGTCGGCCCGGTCACCCGCGCCCCACACCCCGACCGCGGCACGGATCATGTGCCGGGCCTGGGTGAGGGCGTCCGGGTCGCCGGGGGCCACATGCTGCTGGAGCCGTCCGCCCGGCCCGGCGGCCTCCGGCTCCTGGCGGTGCAGCAGGAGCAGGGCCACGTCGTCGTCGCCGCCGCGCTCCTCGGCCAGCTGGATCAGCCGGTCGGCCAGGGCGCGCACGTCCTCCGGGCCGGCGCAGATGTGCTCCACGAGACTGCGTACACCGTCGTCCAGGTCGGTGCCGGGCTGTTCGACCAGCCCGTCGGTGCACAGCAGCAGGGTCTGTCCGGGGTCGAGTTCCAGGGTGCCGACCGGGTACTCCAGGCGTCCGAACTCGGCGGACAGGCCGAGCGGCAGCCCGCCGTCGACCTGGATGCGCCGGCAGGTGCCGTCGGTGTCCCGGATGAACGGGTCGATGTGCCCGGCGCGCACCACCTGCACCACTCCGGTGGACAGGTCGGCCTCCGCGTACAGGCAGGTGGCGAAGCGGTCGGTGTCCAGTTCGTGCAGGAAGACGGAGGCGCGGGCCATCACGGTGGCCGGGGTGTGGCCCTCGGCGGCGTAGGCGCGCAGCACGATCCGCAGCTGCCCCATCACGGCGGCCGCGTGGGTGTCATGGCCCTGGACGTCGCCGATGACCGCGCCGACCCGGCCGCCGGGCAGCGGGATGAGGTCGTACCAGTCGCCGCCGATGTCCCGGCCGAGGGTGCCGCCGGCGGTGGCGGCGCGGTAGCGGACGGCGATGTCGGCGCCGGGGACGCTGGGGATGGTGCGGGGCAGCATGGCCTGCTGGAGGCCCTGGGCGAGGTCTTTCTCCTGCTCGTAGAGCATGGCCCGCTGGAGGCTCTGCGCGATGCTGCTGCCGAGCGCGACCAGCACCGCGCGCTCTTCGGCGGAGAAGCCGCGCCGGTCGTTGTAGAGCAGCCCGATACCGCCGATCGGGCGAGCCTGGGCGATCAGCGGGAGGTAGGCGGCCGAGGTGATGTGCAGATCGGTGAGGTGCGGCCAGAGGATCGGGTAGTCCTCGGCGAACTCCTCCGGGGACTCGATGAACCGCGGTACGAGGGTGCGGACGACCTCGCTCATCGGATACGGCTCGTCGATCCGGGTGACCTCCGTGCCGGGCACCGAGGCGTAGGCGGGGCCCTCCGCGACGAGCCGGATCCGGCCCGCCTCGACCAGTCCCATCACCAGGCTGGCCGCGCCGACGTTGCGGATGCCGTGGGTGTCCTTGAGGACCTCGATGACGTCCTGGACGGTGCGGGCGTGGGCGAGGGCCGCGGAGATGGCCTGGACGACGTTGGTCTGCTGGCGGAACGCCTCGTCCTGGGCGGTGCGCACGGTGCGGGCCACGCTGTCGGTGAGTTCCTCGGTGGCGTCGCGGACCACGCCGACGACCCGGCGCGGGCGGCCGGTGCCGTCCCGGCGGATGTAGCCCTGGGTGTGGGTCCAGCGCGTGCTGCCGTCCTGGCGGCGGATGCGGAAGTAGGCGCCGTAGTTCTCGCTGCCGTCCTTGATGGCGCGGGCCACCACCGCGTCCAGCCGGGCCAGCTCGGGCTGGGGCACGCGGGCGGTCAGCGACTCGATGCGGCCGTCGAATTCGTCCGGCCGCATATCGAACACCCGGTGCGCCTGGGCGTCCATGTGGTATTGGCCCGTGTCCAGGTCCCAGTCGAAGGTGCCCATGTGGTTGAGCTCCAGGATCGGGTCCGGATGGGCGGGCCAGTCCTCCGGGAGTGACAGGGCACTCGCTCCCCGATCAGCCATGCGCCCACCTTGCCAGGATTTGGCCGATTCTTCGACCCGGTCGACCGGTTGGGTGCGCGAGACGCCCCATCAGGCCATCTCCGCACCGTCCACTTATCATCACTCTGAGTGATTCCCCACCATGATGGGCATCACTCCCGTCCGGGCGGCAACTCGAAGCACAGGCCATGAGGGAGACGACCGAGGCGTGGACTGGTTCACCGCACCCGACTACTGGCTGACCCGGCTGGTCTTCCAGCGGGCCCTGGCCGGCGTGTACCTGTTCGCGTTCCTGACGGCCGCACGGCAGTTCCGCGCCCTGCTCGGCGAGCGCGGCATGCTGCCGGTCCCCCGGTTCGTGGCGCGGGTGCCCTTCAAGCGGGCTCCGAGCCTGTTCCAGCTGCACTACTCCGACCGGTTCTTCGCGGGGTGCGCCTGGGCCGGCTGCGCGGTCTCGGCGGCCCTGCTGACCGGTGCGGACTCGCTGCTGCCGCTGTGGGCCGGGATCCTGCTGTGGCTGGTGCCGTGGGCGCTGTATCTGTCGATCGTCAACGTGGGACAGACCTGGTACGCGTTCGGCTGGGAGTCGCTGCTGCTGGAGACCGGCTTCCTCGCCGCGTTCCTCGGCAACGGCACGGTGGCTCCGCCGATCGTCGTGCTGTTCCTGCTGCGCTGGATCCTCTTCCGCGTCGAGTTCGGCGCGGGGCTGATCAAGCTGCGCGGCGACGCGTGCTGGCGCAAGCTGACCTGCCTGGACTACCACCACGAGACGCAGCCCATGCCGGGCCCGCTGAGCTGGTTCTTCCACCATCTGCCGAAGCCGCTGCACCGGGTGGAGGTGGCCGCCAACCACGTCACCCAGTTGGCCGTACCGGTGCTGCTGTTCACCCCGCAGCCGATCGCCTCGGGCGCCGCCGCGCTGATGATCGTCACCCAGCTGTGGCTGGTCCTCTCGGGCAACTTCTCCTGGCTGAACTGGATCACCATCGTGCTCGCGCTGTCCGCGCTGCGGCTCCCGGCGACCGCGCCGCAGGTCCCGGCGGCACCGCTGTGGTACGAGGTGCTGGTGCTCGCCGTCGCCGCGCTGCTGCTCTTCCTCAGCTACCGCCCGGTGGCGAACATGGTCTCCCGGCGCCAGGTGATGAACCGCTCCTTCGACCCGCTGCACCTGGTGAACACCTACGGCGCGTTCGGCAGCGTCAGCCGGGTCCGCTACGAGGTCGTGGTCGAGGGCACGCTGGACGAGGTGCCGCGGGAGGACTCGGACTGGCGGGAGTACGAGTTCCGGGGCAAGCCCGGCGATCCCCGGCGCTGGCCGCGCCAGTTCGCGCCGTACCATCTGCGCCTGGACTGGCTGATGTGGTTCGCGGCACTGTCCCCGGCCTACGCCGGCGACTGGTTCGGCCCCCTGGTGGAACGCCTGCTGGAGAACGACCGCGACACCCTGCGGCTGCTGCGCCGCTCCCCCTTCCCGCCGGACACCCCGCCCCGGCACATCCGCGCCCGCCTCTTCCGCTACCGCTACACCACCTGGCAGCAGCTGCGGCAGACGGGCGCCTGCTGGGAGCGGACGTATGTACGCGAGTACCTTCCGCCGACCCGCTTGGCGGGGGCCGTACGGCAGTCGTAGGCGGTGACAGGGGGGTGGGCGGGACCGGGCTACCGCCGGTCGAGCGCCCTGTCGAGGGTGAGGGCGGCGTCGATGAGGGCGAGATGGGTGAACGCCTGGGGGAAGTTGCCCAGTTGGCGGCCGGTCGGGTCGATCTCCTCCGAGTACAGGCCCAGATGGTTGGCGTACCCCATCATCTTCTCGAACACCAGCCGTGCCATGTCCGTCCGCCCCGCACGGACGAGAGCGTCCACGTACATGAACGTGCACAGCGAGAAGGTGCCCTCCGAGCCGCGCAGTCCGTCGGGCGACGCCTCCGGGTTGTAGCGGTAGACGAGGCTGTCACAGACCAGTTCCCGGTCGATGGCGTCCAGCGTCGAGGCCCACATCGAGTCCTCGGGGCTGACGAACCCGACCGTCGCCATGCGCAGTAGCGAGGAGTCCAGCACCTCACTGCCGTAGTGCTGGATGAAGGCCTGCCGTTCCTCGCTCCACCCCTTCGCCATGACCTGTTCGTAGACGGCGTCCCGCTCGGTCTGCCAGCGTCCGGCCGCCGACGGCCAGCCGTTCGCCTCGGTGAGCCGCAGCGCGCGGTCGAACGCCACCCACGACATGACCCGGCCGTAGGTGAAGTCCTGGCGACCGCCGCGGGTCTCCCAGATCCCCTCCTCCGCCTGGTCCCAGTGGTCGGCGAGCCAGTCCAGGTCCTCCCGGATCGACGTCCATCCCTTGTGCCCGACCTGGATTCCGCGCTGCTGCGCGAAGTAGATGCTGTCCAGGGCCTCGCCGTAGATGTCCAGCTGGAGCTGTGCCGCGGCGCCGTTGCCGATCCGTACCGGCGCGGAGCCCGCATAGCCCTCCCAGTGGTCGAGGATCTGCTCCTCCAGGTCGGACGAGCCGTCGACCTTGTACATGATGTTGAGCGGGCCCGTGGTCCCGCCGCTGCCGGCCCGCTCCTTGACCCGGTCGGCCAGCCAGCGGATGAACGCCCGGGCCTCCTCCGTGAAGCCCAGCCCGAGCAGCGCGTAGACGGAGAAGGAGGCGTCCCGGATCCAGGTGAAGCGGTAGTCCCAGTTGCGCTCGCCGCCCAGTTGCTCCGGGAGAGCCGTCGTCGGGGCGGCCACCACGGCGCCGCTCGGGGCGAACGTCATGAGTTTCAGTGTGATCGCGGAACGGTGCACCATCTCCCGCCAGCGTCCGGTGTAGCGCGACTGCGCCAGCCAGGAGCGCCAGAACGCCACGGTCTCGTCGAAGAGCCGTTGGTATGCGTCCAGGCGGACCTCGGCGGGTGGTCCCTCGGCGCCCGTCTCCAGCACCAGTCCGCGCTGCTGGCCGGCCTGCAACGCCAGCGACAGTTGCAGGTCGGCACCCTGGTCGGTGAGTACGTCGATCAGCCGCTCGTCCTCCGGTTCGCGGATGGGGTGCACGGTGAGCGCCGCGCCGTCCTCCGCGGCGAAGACCGCTCCGTGCTGGGTGATGTGCAGCTCGTGCTTGCTGCGGCCGTAGTCGAACCGCGGGGAGATCTCCACCTGGAAGGTCATGCTGCCGCGCACGCAACGGATCAGACGCACCAGCCGGTGGCGGGAGGTGGCCCGGGTACCGGTCACGGGCATGAAGTCGACCACCTCGCCCGCGCCCGCCTCGGTCATGAACCGGGTCACCAGCACCGCCGTGTCGGGCAGGTACAGCTGCTTGGTCGCATGCGTCCGGTGCACCGGCCGGACCGTGCAGTGCCCGCCGTTCTGCTTGTCCAGCAGCGCCCCGAAGACGCTCGGCGAGTCGAACCGCGGGGAGCAGAACCAGTCGACCGCTCCCTCGGTGGTCACGAGCGCTGCGGTTTGCAGATCGCCGATGAGGCCGTGGTTCTCGATCAGCGGGTAACCGTCCATCGGGGCGCCCCCTTCGGTGCCGGCTTCACCTGGACGCACGGCACGGGAATGGACAGTGAGCACCTTCCTTTCCATCAAAGCACTCGGGGGATGACCCGCAACACGGCTGCCCGGCGGGCGCAGCGGCCGTACCCGGTGCATGCCCACGGCTCACGGCTCACGGCTCACGGCTCACGGCTCACGGCTCACGGCTCACGGCTCACGGCTCACGGCTCACGCGGCGATCGTGAGGGTTCCGGCGTATCGTTGGTGACGCGGCAGTGGTCTGCGCGCCAGGCTTTTGCCGGCAGCGACACCGACTCGCAGCTTGATCATCGAACCCCTCGAACCATCTACGGCCTCTACAACTGGGTGCGCGACGGGGCCCTGACGGCCATGGGGGTGGCGAAGGCCGGCATGCGGCGCTGCTTCGAGGAGATCCAGGCCTCGGCCGTCGACGGCATCGGGAAGCCGAACGAGCTCGTGCCCGCCCACTACAAGCTGGCCGCCGAGATCAAGTCGAGCGACACGGTCCCCGTGGACGACCTGTCCGCCCTGCCGCCACGCCGGTCCCCGGTTGCGCCTGGCAGAGGAGGAGTGACTGCCTCATGTACGCGAAGTTCCCCCAGGGGGCGACGAAGCGCACCGACCCCGAGGCCGCGGCGAACGTCCTCTATGACGCCGTCATCGTCGGCGGCGGGATCTCCGGCTCCCTCATCGCCCTGCGGCTGAGCAACGCCGGCAAGCGGGTGCTGATGCTCGAAGCGGGTCCGGCGGAGGACCTCACCCTGAGGGGATACGAGCGCTATCTCGACCGGTTCTACTCGGCCATCAGCAAGGACAACCAGGCCCCCTACCCGGCCGTACCCAACGCCCCGATGCCCCGTGGCACCGACGCACGGCCCATCACCCCGGGTGCGCCAGACGCCTCCTCCTACATCGTCCAGAGCGGGCCCTTCGCCACCGACACCACCTACACGCGGGTCCTCGGCGGCACCACCATGCACTGGGAGGGCAAGACGCTGCGCATGCTGCCCGAGGACTTCCGGATGCGCACGCTCTACGGCGAGGGGGCGGACTGGCCGCTCAGCTACGAGGACCTCGCCCCCTACTACAACGAGGCGGAACGCGAGATCGGGGTCTCCGCCGACGTGGCGGACCAGGCGTACCTCGGGATCGCCTTCGACGAGGGCTATGTGTACCCCATGAAGGGGCTGCCCCTGTCCTACCTGGACCGGATGGTCGCCAGGGACGTCGACGGGATGCCTGTCGAACTCGACGGGGAGCACCGGGAGTTGCGCGTCCGGCCGTTCCCGCAGGGCCGGAACGGGATACCGAACCCGGCCTACGACGGCGGGAAGGGCTACATGCCGCGGGGGGCGGTGAGCGCGTACCAGGTCGAGGTCGGCGGGCGGTGCCAGGGCAACAACAACTGCGTGCCCCTCTGCCCGGTGCAGGCCAAGTACAACGCCGGGAAGACGCTCGCACTGGCCCTCCAGAGCGGCCGGGTCGACCTGGTGGCGCAGGCGGTGGCCTACAAGGTGCACATCGACGAGCACACGCGCCGGGTGACGGAGATCGAGTACCGCCGCTATGCGCGGCCCGACAGCCCCGGCTTCACCCCGGCGAGGGCCCGCGGCCGGCTGTACGTCCTCGCCGCCAACGCGGTGGAGAACCCCCGGCTGATGCTGGCCTCGGGACTGCGCGGTTCGAGCGGCCTGATGGGACGGAACTTCATGGACCACGCCTATCTGCTGGCGTGGGGCCTGCTGCCGAAGGTGGCCGGCACCTTCCGTGGCACGAACTGCACCGGCGGCATCACCGACCTGCGCGGGGGCCGCTTCCGCAGCCGCCAGGCGGCGTTCAGCATCGACATCCACAACGACGGCTGGGGCTGGGCCCGGGGCGCGCCGATGACCGATCTCATCGACCTGGTCGACTCCGCCGGCCGCTACGGCGAGTCCCTCCGCCAGGGCCTGGTGGACCGGGTGTCCCGCCAGCTTCAGCTGGCGTTCATGGTCGAGGTGCCCGCCGACCCGAGCAACCGGGTCACCGTGAGCCCCGACTTCACCGACCAGCTGGGGAACATGCGGCCCGTCCTCAGCTACGGGATCCCCGAGTACACGATGCGGGGGGTGGCGTACGCCCGGCAGCTGTCGCAACGGATCTTCGCCCGGCTCGGCGCCGAGGACCACACCGTGTACGACCCGAACTTCTGGGGCTACACGGTCCACGACGGAGTGGGGTACGAGATCCGCGGGGGCAACCATCTCGCCGGCACCCACCTGATGGGCGCCACCCCAAAGACCTCGGTGGTCGACGCGGACCAGCGGTGCTGGGACCACGAGAACCTGTACCTGGTGGGCGGGGGCAGCATGCCCACCGTGGGCACCTCGAACGTGACGCTCACCGTCGCCGCCCTGTGCCTGCGCAGCGCCCGGGCCATGCTGGCCCAGCTCGACTCCGAGACCGCACCGATCAACGCGACCTCAGGGGAGGTGGCCCGGTGACCGCGTCGACCATCGAGAACCGCGACGACCTGATCAGCTACCTGAACGCGGCGATGGCGCTGGAACACGCGACCATCCCCCCGTACCTGACCGCGTACTACTCCATCCGCTCGACCACCAACTCCGACGCCGCCCACATCATCCGGGTGGCCGCGGTGGAGGAGATGCTGCACCTGACCCTCGTCGCCAACGTGCTGAACGCCCTCGGCGGGAGCCCCGACCTGACCCGTCCCGGCTTCGTACCGTCGTATCCGGCCTATCTGCCGGACGGCGAGGACGACTTCACCGTCGATCTGCGGCCGTTCTCCCGGGAGGCGGTGGAGACGTTCTGCAAGATCGAGCGGCCGGGCAAGGCCCCCAGTGCCGACGCACGGCTGGTGAGGACACCGGCCGGCGCGACTCCGCTCCTCATCTCCAGTCCCACGGCCGAGGGGCTGCGCTTCTACAGCATCGGCGAGTTCTACGAGGAGATCATCGAGGGGATCGAAAGGGTGGCGGCCGACGACCCCAAGCTCTTCTGCGGGGACCCGGCCCTCCAGGTGGGGCCCGAGTACTTCTACTCGGGCGGCGGGGTGATGATCGTCGTCTCCGACCTCGACTCGGCCCAGCGGGCGCTGCGTTTCATCGCCGCCCAGGGCGAGGGCCTCGATGCGGGCATGTACGACGCGGACGGGGAGCTGGCCCACTACTACCGGTTCCGGCAGCTGCTCCTCGAGCGCTACTACCAGGTCGGCGACCACCCCGATGAACCGTCGGGGCCCGCGCTGAGCATCGACTGGGACGATGTGTACCGGGTGAAGGTGAGCACCCGGCTGACCGACTACCCGGCGGGATCGGAGCTGGCCCGTGTCGCCCGGGACTTCAACGCCGACTACGGGGCCTTCCTCGCCCTGCTGACCAAGGCGCTCAACGGGCAGCCGGACCTCCTGGAGGAGGCCGTCTGCGAGATGTTCCGTCTGCGGGACGGGTTCAACCGGCTGGTGCGCACTCCCCTGCCGGGCAGCGGCGGTCTGCACGCCGCTCCCACCTTCGAGATTCCGGCCTCGGCCGGGCCCGATCCGCAGGGCCCGGCGGGTGCCGGCGGGACCATCGAGGGGGTGACGCGATGACCGCCCCGTCGTTCGAGGAGTTCCTCTGCCTGTCGGTCGACCTCACCGCCTTCGAGGAGACCGATCTGCTGGGCACCGGCATGGCCCACACCTATCTGGCGAAAGTGCGGGCCGCCTGCGGCGACGAGATCGTCACCGCCCTGCTGGAAGCGCACCGGGCGGCCCGGGCCGAGGCAGCGGGTGACGCCGGAGACCGTGCCCGGACCCCGCTCGACCGGGATGCGTTCGACGTGGCCCTGCGCCACCGCATCTTCAGCGACGACCGGCTCGGCCCGGTGGCCCGCAATGTGATCAAGCTCTGGTACGCCGGGATGTGGTACGCGCTGCCGCCCGAGTGGGTCGACCGCCACGGGGCCCACACCGCGGCCCGCACCTCCACGGTCACCGCCGCCTCCTATCAGGAAGGGCTGCTGTGGCGGGCCATCGGGGCCAATCCCCCCGGTGCCAAGGCACCCGGATACGGCTCCTGGGCCCAGCCGCCCCGTATCCCGGAGCGCTACCTGAAAGGGGCGACAGGATGAGGGATCCGGCCGACCGCCTCAGCCCGGACACGGTGAAGCTCGGCGTCTGCTGCACCCTGTGGTGGAACGACGACTTCCCCGGCATCGACGCCGGTATCCCCTTCGGCCAGGCCGTGAGCGAGATGGCGCTCGCCGGCTTCGAGGGATGCAGTATCGGGCACAAGTACCCGACGGACGCCGCGGAGCTCAAGGCCGCTCTCGATCTGCGCGGCCTACGGGTCTCCGAGCCCTGGACGAGCACGTACTTCACCATCAGCAGGATGCGGCGGAAGACGATCGCCGCCTTCGAGGAGACGCTGGCCCATATCAGGGCACTGGGCGGGACCGAGCTGGTCGTGGCCGAGTTCGGCGCCTCGTCACACCTGCTTCCGGTGGACGTGTTCGCCAACCGCCCGGTCTTCACCGACGCCCAGTGGGACGACCTGACGTCGGGCCTGGACGAGCTGGGCAAGATCGCTAGCTCGGCCGGGATGAGGCTCAGCTATCACCACCACATGGGCACCGGCGTCATGACCCGGGCCGACATCGACCGGCTGATGGAATCGACCGACCCGCACCTGGTCCATCTGCTGCTCGACACCGGACACGCGGCCTTCGCCGGCGACGACCCGCTGCTGGTGGCCCGGGCCCACACCGACCGCATCGGCCACGTCCACCTGAAGAGCATCCGGCCCGAGGTCGTGAAACGGGTGCGCGACGAGGGCCTTTCCTTCCAGGAGGCCATCGCGCTCGGCGTCTTCACCGTGCCCGGAGACGGCGCGATCGACTTCCGGCCCATCCTCGACGTGCTGGCCGCAGCGCACTACCAGGGGTGGCTGGTCGTGGAGGCGGAGCAGGATCCGAACAAGGCCGTTCCGCTCGAGTACGCCAAGAAGGCCCGCGCCTACCTCACCGACGTTCTGGGCTGGTGACGATGAACGCGAAACGACGAGACGTGTTCTTCAGCTTCTTCATGTTCACGGCCGACCTGCGGCCGCTGGACGCACGGTACACGCGCACCCTGGTCGATCACCTGGACGCCCTGACCGCCATGGGCTACGACGGCTTCGACGTGCATATCGCCGCACAGCCCCCGAACGTCGTGCACAAGCTCGAGGTCGACAGCTACATCCGCCTCAGGAAGGCCTTCGACCAGGCCGGGTTCGGCGGGGTCAGGTTCACCACCAATGTGGGGACCACGCGGACCTTCGACCCGACGTCGCCGTACGAGGAGCAGCGCAGGCAGGCTCTGTCCTACCTGAAGTCACGCGTCGACATCACGAGCGTCCTGGGCGGCGACTCGATCATGTCCGGGCCGTTCCTCTACCCCTACGGGGTCTTTCCGGTCACCGACACCGATGAGCCGATCTGGAGCGACGCCCTGCAAGACTGGATGAAGCCGCGCTACGACGCGGCGCGTTCCGTCTTCGAAGAGCTGGTGGAGTACGCCACCGCGCAACAGGTGAAGCTCGCCGTCGAACCCGTCAAGAGCTGGGAGACACCGCCACCCAACATGGTCTCGGAGGCACTGGACTTCCTCGAGGGCCTGGAGCACCCGCAGGGCGGCGTGACGATCGACACCGCGCAGCTCGTGATGGAGAGCCGGGGTCCGTCGGTCTTCAAGGAGAACGTCAGGCGAGCCGTGGAACAGCAGCGGCTCTACTACGTCCATATCTCTGCCCCCGACCGGGGCGCGGTGAAGGACAGCTGGATCCCGTGGGACACCGTCCTGAACGAGATCGAGCCGGTGTATCAGGGGCCGTACCTGATCGAAGTGTTCAACGCGATCCCGCCGTTCGACCGCTCCATGCGCATGGCACGCCGGCGGTTCTGGCGACCGGGCGAGGACGACCCGGTGCCCGGCAGGGACAGCGCCTACGACGTCGCAGAGGCCGCGTTGGAGGAGCTGCGGTCGCGGATCCCATAGCCTCGGGAGGTTTCGCATGCCGGGTCAGCTGTCAGATCCCATCGTCATGGTCGTGAAGCAGACGGGCGATGTCCGTATTCACACGTTCGTCGCGTCCTTCGCGTACAGCAATATCGCGAACGCCACGCACATCATAGAAACCAAGAACCAGTTGGTTCTCATCGACGGACAGTTCCTCGTCCCCTATGCGAGAGCGTTCCGGGACTACGCGGACAGCCTGGGCAAGCCGATCGAGCGGCTGTACCTCTCCCACCGGCACCCCGACCACTGGTTCGGTCTGGGGACCGCGTTCACCGACATCACGGTCTACGCGCTGTCCGAAACCATGGCCTTCATCCACGACCATGGGGAGGAGTCGAGAAGCGACCACTGGAAACTCGGTGACCTCGCCCCGGAGCGCATAGTCGTGCCGAAAGAAGTCGCCCGTCCCGGTGCGGAGACGATCGACGGGGTCAGGTATGTCCTCGACCGGGTGACGGATACCGAGATCGACTACCACCTCACCGTGGAACTCCCCGACCTGGGCGTGTTCTTCGCTCAGGACCTGGTCTACAGCGGCACCCATCTTTATCTGACGAAACACATGGACCACTGGATTCGGGTGCTGCAAGGAATCCTGGCGTCGGACTGCGAGTTGATCATGCCGGGCCACGGCCTGCCCGCCGACAAGAACGAGGTCGCCCGCAACATCGAGTACCTCGCTGCCGCACAACAGGCCATCGGCAACGGGCTGATGGACGACGCCTTCAAGGACTTCCTGCTGCAACGGTATCCGGAGCGGAAGTGCCCGGGCATCTTCGACATCTACATGCCCCGGCTGTTCGGCGGCGCGAGCGACTACTGACCACGGAGGTGTTCCGCCATGAACGACGGCTGCACTGTAGGACGATACCTGGTGGACCGCCTGCGCCAGCTCGGTCTGGAGCACCTGTTCGCCATCGCGGGCGACTACTCGATAGAGTGGCTGAACCGGTATGTCGCGCCCAACGGAATCGACATCGTCGAGGAAGTCAACGAGGTGAACGCCGGTTATGCGGCGGACGGCTATGCAAGGATGAAGGGAATCGGCGCCCTCTGCGTCACCTACTCCGCGGGGGCACTGTGTGCCGTGAACGCGGTCGCCGGCGCGTATGTCGAGAAGGTGCCGCTGGTGCTGATCAACGGCACACCGAGCGTCAAGAAGACCATCACCTTCGAGCAGACCGGCTTCAGTGCGCATCACTTCATCAGCGGACGCCAGACGGATCTTCAGTCGTTCGAGCACCTGACGGTCGCGGCCATACGGATCGACAATCCGGACCTCGCGCCGACGTTGATAGATTACGCGCTGACCCAGTGCATCAGCGAGCGGCGTCCGATCTATATCGAGCTGCTCCAGGACATGGTCGACCTGGAGTGCGAGCAGCCGAGAGGTGAGCTGAAGCCGGCCAGGATCCTGTCGGACGAGACCAGCCTGCAACAGTCGGTGGACAGGATCTGCGCACGGCTCGAAAGCGCCGAGAACCCGCTCATCTGGCTCGGTGTGGAGATCGACCGGTTCGGCCTCCAGGACAAGGCCCTGAGTCTGATCCACCAACTCAATATCCCGTTCGTCACGGAACTCCTGAGCAAGGCGGTCGTCTCCGAGGACGACGGGCTGTTCGTCGGCGTGCTCGACGGCCAGGCGTCCTCGACGGCCGTGACGACTCTGGCCGACCAGTCCGACTTCATTCTGGCCCTCGGCGTGTGGCTGACGGACATCAACTCGCTGGGCTGGGACCCGGACTATGACAAGACGGCGTTCGCGTCGTTCGACGCGGTCAAGTTCGGAACCTTTTTCGGTGGCCAGGTCGCGCTCGAGCACCTGGTCGACGACATCCTGGCGAGGCAGATCGAACGCAGAGAGCGGAAGCTCCCGGACAAGCCGGCGCACAGCGTGCCGACCGGGGGCGATACCGACGTCATCACGTACCAGGGGTTCTACACCTACATCCAGCAGTACGTCGACACGAACACCATCGTCAGCGCCGACGCGAGCATGAACTATTTCGGGAGCCTGCTGCTCGATGTGCCCAGGCCGGGAGGGTTCGTCGTACAGTCGTCGTACTCGTCGATCGGCTACAGCGGGCCGGCCGCGACGGGGATCTGCCTGGCGAAGGGCCCCGAACAGAGGGTCCTGGTCTTCTCGGGTGACGGCGGCTTCCAGATGACCGCCCAATGCCTCTCGACACAGACCCGGTTCGGGCTCGACCCGATCATCTTCGTCATCGACAACGGCGTCTACGCCGTGGAGCAGTGGCTCGCCGACGCAGGGGTGTTCCATTCCGACGAGCCGTTCTACAAGCCCTGCCTGCTGCACCGGTGGAAGTACAGCAAGCTGGCAGAGGTCTTCGGCTGCCGGGGGTGGGAAGTGGGGACGTACGGCGAGTTGCGGGATGCCGTGACGGGCGCGCTGGAGAACACCGGCGGCCCGTCCCTGATCCAGGTGCATGTGCCCGACAAGACGATCCCCGACAATGCGAACTGGAAGGCCCATTGACGGGTGCCAGGGCAGCCTCGTACTACGGTCGGAGCATGGTTGATCGGATCCCTCCCCCGCCTTCCCCGGCTTCCCCTGCGTCCTCCGCCTCGCTCCACGACTTCGCGACCTGGGCGCCCGTGCTGCGGCTGCTGCGGGGCAGCGCTGCGGCCGAACAAAACGCGGCCGGTCTCCGCGTCGCGGGGAACATAGGCCGGCACGGCTGGAGTCTGCCCGTGCGGCACCGGCGGCGGCCGGGCCGGGCCGCGCAGTACGAGGACATGCGCGAGGAGGTCGAGGCCGTGGAGCGGGTGCAGGGCGCGCTCGCGGAAGCCGGCATCGGTGACATCTCGTTCACGGCGCAGACGGCACCGGACGGCAGGACGGTACTGCGGCTGCTCGCCCCCAGTCCGGCCGTGGAGCCCGGCCTCGGCAGGCCGCATCCGGGGGCGCTCGTGCTGGTCGAGGGCGCCGTGCCCGAGCCGTGGCGCCGCGGACCCGAACCGGTGCCGGGGGCGGTGCCGGCCCCGTCCGCCGACGTACGGCTCCTGCACCGCACGCTCCGCGAGCGGCTGCCCGGCGCCGTCGGCGCGACGGAGGAGGAGATCGCGGCGGCCGAAGCGCGCCTTTGCATCGCCCTGCCCGAGGAGCTGAAGGCGCTCTACCGGGTGACCCGGGCCCGCTGGGAGGACTGGGGTGACGACGACGAGGCGGCGGAACGCGAGTGCAGAGCGGTCGGCTGCGAACTCTTCCCGCTCGACGACCTCTACGTCGCCGTCGCGTCGTCCCGGCGCTGCCCCTGGCGGTTCGCGGCCAAGGAAGCGGTCGTCACCCCGCCGGACGCCGCCGTGCAGGGCCTGGTCGGCTCCCCCGGCTGGATCGTGTTCGGGGACAACGGCGGCGGCGACCGGCTGGCCGTCGATCTGACGCCCGGCCCACGCGGCCACCTGGGGCAGATCATCATGATCGGCCATGAGGAGAACATCGGCGCCGAACTGATCGCCCACTCGCTGACCGATCTGGTGCTGGGCCGGCACGTCGAGCACGGCAGAGGCTCGCAAGGTACGGGCGGGCCGGAGGCGGTGGCGTACGTCAACAGCAGTGGCGTTGGCGTGCCCGGTGTCGAGGCCGCCGCGCACCCCGGCCTGGAGGTCCTGTCCATCGGGGTGTGGGACGCCGAACCGCTCAGCCTGGCCCCGGTCGTCGGGCTGCCCCGGCTGCGGACCCTCACCGCCTACCCCGGCACGCTGGCCGATCCGCTGGAGATCGCCGCTCTCACCGGGCTGGAGTTCCTGGAACTCGGTCCCGCGGACTGGCGCCGCCTCCTGGACGCCGAAGCCGTGCCGCGCACCCTGTCGGCCGCCGCCGTCTCGGTGTACGGCACCGAGGATCCGCTGCCGGTCGTGGCGCTCGCCAATGAACTGCTGGCCCTGTGGGACCGGCCCCCGATCATCCAGACCGCCCTCGAAGGAGACCTCGGGCCGCTGCCGTGATGGCGTGGGGCGCGCGCAGCAGCGAGACCCGGACCGTGGTGGTCGTACCCCGCCCACCGGGTCCGCGGACGGTACGCCCGCCCGCCTCTCGACGTGGCGGCGCGGAGGCGGCACAGTTCTCCCTGCACCGTGCTTGATACCAGCGAGTAGTCGAGGAGTGCCGTGGGGAACTGGGCCGGGCGGAGCGCCATCGAGATCGCCGACGCTGTGCGCGGGAAGCGGGTCACGCCCCGGGAGGTGGTGGCCGAGCACCTCGCGCGGATCGAGCGGCTCGACGGACGGATCGAGGCGTTCCGGAAGGTCCGCGGCGCGGCGGCGCTCGCCGAGGCGGACGAGGTGGCCGCCCGTTCCGACCTCGCCGAACTGCCGCTCGCCGGTGTGCCGGTGGCGGTGAAGGACAATCTGGCCGTGCGCGGTGAGGCGTGCCGGAACGGCTCGGCCGCCACCGCCGACACACCGGCCGCCGAGGACCATGTCACGGTGGCCCGGCTGCGGGCCGCCGGTGCGGTCGTGGTGGGTCTGACGAACGTGCCCGAGCTGTGTGTCTTCGGCACCACGGAGGGGGTGTACGGCACCACGCGCAATCCGTGGGATCCCTCCCGTACGGCGGGCGGTTCCTCCGGGGGCAGCGCGGCCGCGGTGGCCGCGGGGCTGGTGCCGCTGGCGCTCGGCAACGACGGCATGGGCTCGCTGCGCATCCCGGCCGCCAACTGCGGTCTGGTGACGCTGAAGCCGGGACACGGGGTGCTGCCGGCGGGGATCGGCAACGGCGACTGGTTCGGTATGTCGGAGAACGGTCCGCTGGCCACGACGGTGGCGGATCTGCGGCTGATGCTCGGTGTGCTGGGCGGCACGGATGTCCCGGCGGCGGACGAGCCGGCCCGTCTGACGATCGCCGTGGGGCTGCGCAGTCCGCTCGCCGGGGTGCGCGTGAGCCGCCCGTACACGACCGCGGTGCGGCAGGCGGCGGGGCTGCTGGCGCGGGCCGGGCACCGGGTGCGGCGGGCCGAGCCGCCGTACCCGCTGTCGTTGGGCGTGACCTCGCTCCAGCACTGGACGGCGGGTACGGCGGTGGACGCGGCGGCGCTGGATCCGGCGCGGCTGGCCCCGCGGACCCGGGTGCACGCGGCGGTGGGCCGGCGGTTCGTCCGCACGGTGCGCACCGGCGACGGCCGGGAGCGGCTGCGGAACCGGCTGCTGCCGTTCCTGACCGAGCACGACGTGCTGCTCACCCCGGCGCTGGCCCGGCGTTCCCCGCAGGCCGGGCCGTGGCACCAGCACGGCTGGCTGCGCAATGTGCTGGCCAACACGGCGTACTCGCCGTTCACCCCGCCGTGGAACCTGACGGGCTGGCCCGCGATGTCCGTCCCCTTCGGCACCCTGCCCTCGGGCGCACCGTGCGCCGTCCAGCTCGTCGGCCGCCCGGGCACGGAAGCCACCCTGCTGGCCGTGGCGGAGGAGCTGGAGCGGCTGCACCCCTGGCGGCGGACGGCGCCGGTGGCGGGCTAGCGGCGCCGTCCCGGGGACGCCCCCCTAGGCGAACACCGCCTTGACCAGGGTCTGCTTCACCTTCTCGAACGTCCCGGCCATGGTGGGCAGGTCCATTTCGGCGTCCCCGGAGGTCAGCGAGCCGGTCAGGGTCTTGGTGCCGTCGGGCGTGCTGTACATCAGCGCGCCCCAGCCCCAGAACCCTCCGTTGTGGTGGAGGACGGTGCCGCCGCCGTCCAGTTCCTCCACGAACACGCCCAGTCCGTAACCCATCGGGGGGTCCGGGACGCGCATTTCGGCCAGCAGCTCGGACGGGATGAGCGTGCCGCCGTTCAGTGCGGCGAAGAACGTGTGGAGGTCCCGGCTGGTCGAGATCATGTCGCCGGCGGCGGATATCCAGGAGGGGTTGAAGCGGGTGGTGTCGATGACCTTCCACCGGCCGGCGTCGTCGTAGCCGTAGTAGCCGTGGGCGTGCGGCTCGGGGATCTCCTCGCCGGTCTCCGGCAGCAGGGTGCCCGTCAGCCGAAGCGGGCCCAGGATCAGCCGGTGCGTCTCCTCCGGCAGCGAGCGGCCGGTGACCTGCTCGATCAGCAGCCTGGCCAGGACGTAGTTGGTGTTGGAGTAGCTCCAGGCCGTTCCCGGCTCGAACCGCGCCGGCTTCGCCAGCGCGCCCCGCACCAGCTCCTCCGGCCGGTAGGTCGCATGCTGGAGGTCCGCCCACTCCTTGCCCCATCCGGCGACCACACCGGCCTCGACCGACCCGTCCTGGGAGAACTCGCCGGTGAAGTTGAACAGCCCGCTGGTGTGCTGGAGGAGCATCCGTACCGTGATCCGCCGGTCGAGCCCGAACTCGGGCAGGTGGTCGGCCACCAGGTCCTCGAGACCGAGCCGGCCCTCGGCCACCAGCTTCAGGACGACGGTCGCGACGAAGGTCTTGGTGGCGCTGCCGACCCTGAAGTGCCCGTCGGTCGGCGGCTTCGCGGTCCGGCCCAGCTCGCTCACCCCGGCGCTGCCGACCCACTCTCCGAGTTCGTCGTTCACGCGCAGCTGCACGCCGGCGAAACCGGCGTCGACGATCTCCTGCATGGCCTTCCGCAGCTCGGGGCGGTCCTGCGCGGCGGCGGTGTTCTGCTCACTCATGGTGATTCCCTCATCTCGCGTCAGCGGGTGTGAGAGGAGCGTGGACCCTGCCCCAAGGTCAAGGTCAAGGCGACAGATGAGGGCTAGCCTCGCCCCATGGCAGACGGGCTCACGATCGGTCAGGCGGCGGCTTTCGTCGGTATCACCGTCAAGACGGTGCGGCACTACCACCGGCTCGGCCTGGTCGCCGAACCGGAACGGGACCATTCCGGCTACCGGCGCTACGGGTCAGCCGATCTGCTGCGCCTTGTCCAGGTCAGGGCCCTGGCGGGGGCGGGCGTGCCGCTGGCCGAGATCGGCGAGCTGCTCGACGCCGAGCCCGAGCGGTTCGCCACCGCCCTGGACGACGTCCGCCGCCGGCTCACCGCACAGATCGAGGAGCTGACCGCCCGCCGCGACACCCTGCACCGGCTCGCCCACGGCGATCGGGCCCTGCTGCCCGACCGGGCCTGCGCGGTCCTGGACCGACTCGCCGAGCTCGGCTTCAGCCCCGACTACGTCACCACCCAGCGGGAGGCCCTGGTGCTGTCGCGGGCGCTCGCTCCCGAGGTCTTCGACCTCTTCCTGGTCAACCTCGAACACCGGCTCGGCGACCCCGAGTTCGTCGAGCTGACCAAGCGCGGCTGGGAGGCGCGGTCCTGGGATCCCGACGACCCGCGGATCGAGGAGCTGGCCTCCGCGGTGGCCGCCAACCTGCTGGCCGACCGCGCGCTGCTGACGATGCCGACCGTACGACGGCACCGGCCCGACGCGGCCTCCCGGTACGGCGTGGTCAACCATCATCGGGAGGACGAGGCACCGTCCATCGCACGGCTGAACACGCTGATCGAAGGGCATCTGCGCGCGGCGGGCATCGAGGTCCCGCGTCAGTGACGGACCCCAGTGCCTGCCTTTCGGATCTTGCCGGCGTCCGAAAGACAGGCCCTAGTCAAGGGCGCGGTACATGATGTGCAGACCCACCGGTCCGTGCCGGGGATGGTCGAACGCCGCCGGGACCGTGCCGAGGACGGTGAAGCCGAGGGAGGTCCACAGGCGGACGGCGGGGTTGGTTTCCACCACGGCGTTGAAGACCATCGCGCGGTAGCCGTGCGTGCGGGCCTCGGCCAGGACGTGCTCGGCGAGGGCGCGGCCGATGCCGCGGCCGGTGTGGTCCGGGTCGACCATGAAGCCGGCGTTGGCCACGCGGGCCGCGGGTCCGCCGTAGTTGGCGGTGAGACAGGCGGAGCCGACCACGGTGCCGTCGTGGTCCTCGGCGACGTAGACGCGCTTGGCCGGGGCCATCCACAGTGCGCGGGCCGCTTCCTGGGTGGTGTCGGGGTCCCAGGAGTAGGTCTCGGCGGCGGCGACGATGCGGTGCCAGAAAGGCCAGATCCGCTGCCAGTCCTCGGCCACGGCTTCTCTGATCTGCATGGGCGTGAGTCTGTCATGTCACGCCCATGCGTGCGCCATCGTGCGGAGGTGGCCCGGGGGTCAGTCCACGCTGGGCAGGATGTGGGGTTCGGCGAGGTCGTCCTCGTAGCCGGCGAGGCGGATCGGGGCCGACCGGGCCCAGACGTCGAGGCTGCCGATCTCTCCGGGCCGCCGGCCCGTGCGCTCCGTGCGTTCCTTGGGGCGCTGTTCGGGATTCGTCTTCTCCGGTGTCACCGCGCACTCCTTATGTGTCGGGTCACCCTTGGGGCATACCGGACAGCTTGCGTTCCGGCGGTCAACGCCCGCTCAGGTCTGGATACAGGGCCAGTTCGGACGCGGTGGCGCCGGTACCTCATGCGGAGCAGGCCGTTGTCGACCGGCTCGCCCCGGGACGGACGGTGGGTGTGGGTGGGACCCCTGACTGCTGTCCGTCCACCTCAGGTTAACCAAATGAGCGCCCCTGCGCTCGATAGGGAGCGCAAACTTGGTGTAACTATCGCGCTAAGCCCAGCCCCTCAATACCCCTCAATATGCCGCTATTTGTAACCAAGCGCAGCACATGAGGGGTCGACTGAATCACCCGTCCGGCCTACGTGTGCGAACGTCCGGTCACCACTTGCCGGGCGCGTAGTCCTTCATGAAGACGCCGTAGAGGTCCTCGCCGGCCTCGCCGCGGACGATCGGGTCGTATACGCGAGCGGCGCCGTCGACCAGGTCGAGCGGGGCGTGGAAACCCTCCTCGGCCAGCCGCAGCTTGTCGAAGTGCGGGCGCTCGTCGGTGATCCAGCCGGTGTCGACGGAGGTCATGAGGATGCCGTCGGTCCGGAACATCTCGTCGGCGCTGGTCCGCGTGACCATGTTCATGGCCGCCTTGGCGGCGTTGGTGTTGGGGTGACCGGCGCCCTTGTAGCCACGGTTGAAGACGCCCTCCATCGCCGAGACGTTGACGACGTACGAGCGCCCGCTGGACGCCTTCCGCGCGGCCTCGGCCATCGCCGGGCGCAGCGTGCTGATGAGGATGAACGGCGCGGTGTAGTTGCACAGCTGGGTCTCGAGCAGCTCGACCGGGGAGATCTGCTCGATGGTCTGCACCCAGGTGTTGCTCTCCACGACGTCGGGGAGGAGGCCGCCGGCGTCGATGGCGGTGCCGTCCAGGTGCCGGGCGACGCTGGCGTTGCCCGCGACCAGGGCGAGGTCGGCGACCTTCTGCGCCTCCAGGCCGCTGGTGCCGACGGGCAGCGCGGCGATGCCGTCGACGGCGCCGGAGTTGAAGGCGCCGATGACCTGGTGGGCGGGGAGTTCACCGGCGGGCAGCGGGGCGTTCTCGCCCTCGACCAGGGCCGCGTAGGCGGAGGGCAGCCGGCGCACGGTCTGGGTGGCGTTGTTGATCAGGATGTCGAGCGGGCCGGCCTCGGCGACCTGCTCGGACAGGGCCACGGCCTGCGCCGGGTCGCGCAGGTCGATGCCGACGACCTCCAGCCGGTGCAGCCAGTCCGCCGAGTCCTCCATCGCCTTGAACCGGCGGATGGCGTCCTTGGGGAAGCGCGTGGTGATGGTGGTGTGCGCGCCGTCCCGCAGCAGCCGCAGCGCGATGTACATGCCGATCTTGGCGCGGCCGCCGGTGAGCAGGGCGCGCTTGCCGGTGAGGTCGGCGCGGGCGTCCCGCTTGGTCCGGTTCAGCCGGGCGCACTCGGGACAGAGCTGGTGGTAGAAGTAGTCGACCTCGACATAGCGGGTCTTGCAGGTGTAGCAGGAGCGCGGGCGCTGGAGTATGCCCGCGATCCTTCCCTCCTCGACCTTGGAGGAGGGAAGGATGCCCTCGGTCTCGTCGTCGATGCGCTCGGCGGAGCCGGTGGCGGTGGCCTCGGTGACCGCCTTGTCGTGCGCGGTCTTGGCGGCCCGGCGCTCCTGGCGGCGGCGCTGCTTCACCGTGCGGTAGATGTGCGAGGTGGCCCGGCGCACCGCGATGGCGTCGGGGTGGTCCACGTCGAGCCGGTCCAGCTCCTCCAGCACGCTCAGGCAGACGGCGAGCCGCTCCGGGTCGATACCGGGGCCGTAGACGACCTCGTCCATGGCCGTGGGGCCGTCTTCTGTCACCGTCATCGCGCTGCCGCTTCCCTGATCACCCGCGCAGCGCTCCGACTCGCGCCCGCTTTCGAACGCTGAATTTTACGAAGCGGTGGGCCCGGCCACCAAACCCGTGATCAGAACCGGGTCTGCCGGGGCTTTTTTGGGGCTGGTGGGGCCTTTGGGGCTGGTGGGGCGGACCGGCTCCGCCCCACCTCCCGCCACCGTGGCTCAGGCCTGGCAGGCCACCAGCAGCGACCCGACCTCCTCCACCACCGCCCGCGCGAACACGTCCAGGTCCGGCACGGCCTGTGCGTCGGCGACCAGGCCGTAGTGGACCCGGCCGCGGTAGGTGGAGATCGCCACCGCCAGGGACTGCCCGGGCGCGAGCGGCGCCAGCGGATACACCTCGGCCAGTTCGTGGCCCCCGAGCCGGAGCCCGGTCCCCGGCAGCGGCACGCTGGTGACGAGGATGTCGAACCACAGCCGGGCGGCCTGGCCGACCAGCGGGCCGCCGAGCCGGTGGCCGAGCGCGGGGACATGGTCGGCGAGCAGGGCGACGGCACCCGCGCCCCGGTCGGGGCCCGCGTCCTTGTTCCGGACCATCGCGGCCCGCACGGCACCGAGGCGGTGGAGCGGGTCGGGTTCGTCCACCGGCAGCGGTATCAGGTAGCCGGAGAGCCGGTTGCCCTGCGGCTGCGCGGTGCGCGGGCGGCGCCGCGAGACGGGGATCAGGGCGCGGGGCGCCACCCCTTTGCTGCCGTCGCCGCGCTCGTCCAGCCAGCGGCGCAGCGCACCGGCGACGACGGCGATGAGGACGTCGTTCACGGTGCCGCCGACGGTCTTGCGCACCCGGTGCACATCGTCGATGTCGAGGACGACCCCGGCGGTGCGGCGGGTGCCGCTGGGTGGGGAGGTGAGCGCGGAGGTCGGGCGCATGCCGAGGGTCGAGCGGGCCAGCGAGGCGCCGATGTCCAGGGCCCGGCCGACGTCGGACAGGGCGCCCCTGACCAGCTCGGGGACGAGTCCGGGCAGCCGGCGCACGTCGGCCAGCAGGCCGCGTGGCGGTTCGATGGCCCGGGGTGGGCGCTCGGGCAGGTCGATGGGGTCCAGGACGCCGGCGGCGAGCTTGAGCGCGCGCAGCCCGTCGGCGAGCGCGTGGTGGAACTTGAACAGCACCGCGAAGGACACCCCGTCCTCGCCGGGCAGTACGTGCGCCTCCCACGGTGGCCGGCCGCGCTCCAGCGGGCGCTCCATCAGCCGGCCGGCGACCGCCTGGAAGTCGCCGGTGGGGGCGTGCAGCCGGACGTGGTGCAGCGGGTCGAAGTCCGGGTCGGGTTCCCGGGCGGCGGCGCCGAAGGCGAGCGGCTGCCAGACGTCCCGGATGCGCATGCGCAGCCCGGGGACGGCGGCGGCGCGGGCGGCGAGCAGGTCGGCGGCGTGCGCTCCCGCGGTCGGCGAGTGCGCGCCGAAGACACCGAGCGCACCGAGGTGCATCGGGTGCCGGTCGGACTCCATGTTCCAGAACGCCAGGTCGAGGGGAGCGAGCAGATCGGAAGTCAAGGGCTTGCCTCACACGTCGGCGACGGATGCACAGCAGTCAATCCCTGTCCGCCGATTACGGTCAAGTACGATCAAGTTACGCACCGTTAACGGCGGATTAAGTCCCGCCCCTGGAACGGGGCGGAACTCGGCAAACAGCTGGTCACCTCAGTACGGGCGGGGCCGCCTCGGGTGACGTACCCCACTCGGACGGGCGCGGGCCGACCGTGAACGCGAGGGAGCGCAGCGAGCGCAGCGCGCCCGTCGTCACATAGGTCCGTGCCTGCGGCCGTCCGTCGGCGCGCACGTCCTGGATGTAGCGGTCGGCGGCGGAGGTGCCGGGCGCCGTGACCGTCAGCCGGCCGCTCGGCCACCAGCGGCGGTCGAGGGCGAGGTCGACCCGGTCGAAGACCGGGGTGGACAGGCCCCAGGTGTCGTAGCCGGGCTGGATCGGGAACAGGCCGATGGACGACAGCACGTTCCACGCGGACATCGTGCCGAGATCGTCGTTGCCGGTCATCCCGGTGGGACCGTCGGTGAACAGGGTCAGGGCCGCGTGCACGACATCGGTGGTCTTCCAGGGCCGGCCGGTGGCCAGGTAGGTGTACGGCGCGATGAGGTCGGGCTCGTTCATCGGGTTGTACACGGCCGCGTTGTAGTAGGCGTACGGGTCTCCGTGCACCCACACCTCGCGGGCGGTGCGCGCCGGGTCGGCGAGCAGCCGGTCGTAGGCGAAGAAGCGGTCGAGGCGCTGGTTCGCGGCGCTCCTGCCGCCGATCAGGTCGATCATGCCGGGCAGGTCCTGCGGGACGAGCCACTGGTACTGCCAGGGCGTGCCCTCGTGGAAGCCGGTCCCGCGGGCCGGGTCGGCCGGGCCGGTGAAGGCGCCGGAGGCGTCGCGCGCCCGGAAGAAGCCGGTGGCCGGGTCGAAGACGTTCCGGTAGTTGCGCGACCGGGCCGCGTACCGCGCGGCGTCCCCCTCGTGGCCGAGACCGCGGGCCATCTGGGCGAGCATCGCGTCGGCGAGGGCGTACTCCAGGGTGACCGAGCCGCCGTGGTGGTAGTCGGAGTCGCCCATCTTGGCGTACGGGCGGTCCTTGATGTACGGCGCGAACCCGTGCTCGATGTACTCGGCGTTGGCCTCGCGGCCGATGCCCGGGTAGTCGGCGGGCGGCACCCCGTCGGCGTTCTTCCGGAGCACGCGGTAAGCCCGCTCCTCGAACCCCTTGAGCAGGCCCGTCTGGTAGGCGGTGGTCAGGAAGGGGGTGACCGGGTCCCCGCTCATCACGTTCGTCTCGACCGGCCCGTACCCCCACTTGGGCAGCCAGCCGCCGTCCTCGTCGACCGCGAGCAGCGACCGGGCCATGTCCCGGGTCTCGCGCGGCGCGAGCAGCGCGAGCAGCTGGACCTGGGTGCGGTAGGTGTCCCACAGCGACCAGTTCTGGTAGTACGTGTAGCCGTCCGCGTGATGGGTGCGGCGGTCCCAGCCGGTGTAGCGGCCGTCGGCGTCGCTGCCGACGTTCGGCGCCAGGAACGACCGGTACAGCGAGGAGTAGAAGGTACGGCGCAGGGTGCCCGTGCCGCCCTGGACCCGCACGGCGGAGAGCCGCCGCTCCCACTGCCCGCGCGCCCGTTCGCGCACGGCGTCGAAGGAACGCCCGCCCTCGGCCCGCAGATTGGTGGCGGCGCCGCGCGCGTCGACGTACGACAGCGCGGTGGTCGCCTCGACGGTGCGGTCCCCGGTGGTGTCGAAGCGGACGTAGGCGCCGCCCGTCCCGCTGCGCGCGCCCGGGGTGACGGCCGGGCCGTCCCAGGTGCCGTACGCCGTGAAGGGCCGGTTGAAGCGGGTGACGGTGTACACGGTGTACGGGCCGGTGTCCCGGCAGAAGCCGTGGCCGGTGATCTCCGTGCGCACGGTGCGGTCGTCGAGGATCTCGACCCTGCTGCCGCCCGGCTTGTGCAGTGCCTGGGCCGCGTTCAGCAGGACGTTGGCCTTGTCGGTGGCGGGGAAGGTGTAGCGCTGCACGCCGGTGCGCGCGGTCGCGGTCAGTTCGGCGCGGATGCCGGAGGCGAGGCCGACGCGGTAGTAGCCGGGGCTCGCCTCCTCGTCCCGGTGCGAGAAGGCGGCCGCGTACCGGGCGGCGTCCGTCTGGGTGACCTCGCCGGTGGTGGGCAGGACGGGCAGGTCGCCGCCGATCCGGCAGCCGACGCCGGAGAGGTGGACGAGGGAGAAGCCGCGGATGCGGTCCTGGGTGTAGTCGTAGCCGGTGCTGTGCCCGGTGTCCGGGGAGAGTTGGACCATGCCGAAGGGCACGGCCGCGCCCGGGAAGGTGTTGCCCTCGTTCTGGCTCCCGATGAAGGGGTTCACCAGGTCGGCGAGGTGGCCGTCGGTCCGCTCGGCGGCCCGTGCGGCGGGGGTGGCGATCAGCGCGGACGCTGCCATCACCCCGGCCAGGCACAGCCGTGTGCGCCGGGTCCCTCTCATGTCGGATGACCTCCGGAGGTTCGACATCGTTGCCTGCATCCTGAGGGCCGGGCGGCGCAAACCCGGGCAACCGACAGGAATCACACGGAACGCGTCGCCCGCACCGGGCGCGCCCATGGCGAGACAACCTCCGTACGCACGGGACCTGAGCCCCGCGAGGAACCACCCGAACATGCCGCAGCCGCCGCCCAGTTGGGCCCGGGAGGACCGTGCGGAACTCCCCGGTCCGGACGCGGCACACGGGCGCGACGGCCCCACGACCGTGCTCGCCTGCCTGGCCGAACCGGCGGACCGCGGGGTGGACGGCGGCCGGCCGGGGCTCAGGGGACCCGCTGGCCCTTCCCCAGGGCGATCACCCCGCCCTTGGAGACCGTGTACAGCTCGGCGTCCCGCTCCGGGTTGACGCCGATCGTCGCGCCCGGCGGAACCTCCACGTTCTTGTCCAGGACGGCGCCCCGGACCACGGCGCCGCGGCCGATGTGCACGTTGTCGTGGAGCACCGAGCCCTGGACGACCGCGCCGGGGTCGACGCGCACCCCGGGCGAGAGCACCGAACGGGTGACCTGGCCGCGGATCAGGCAGCCCGCGCTGATGATGGACTCGCCGGCGATGCCGCCCGCGTTGAAGCGGGCCGGGGACAGCTGGCCCGAGTGGGTGTAGATGGGCCACTGGCGGTTGTAGAGGTTGAACGCGGGCCGCTCGGCGATGAGGTCCATGTGCGCCTCGTAGTAGGCGTCCAGCGTGCCCACGTCCCGCCAGTAGCCCTGGTCGCGGGTGGTCTCGCCGGGCACGTGGTTGTCCTCGAAGTCGTACAGCCCGGCCTCGCCGCGGGCGGTGAGCCGGGGCAGGATCGAGCCGCCCATGTCGTGCACGGAGCTCTCGTCCTCGGCATCCCTGTGCAGCGCGTCGATCAGCGCCTTGGTGGTGAAGACGTAGTTGCCCATCGAGGCGAACACGGTTTCGGGGTCGTCGGGCAGCCCGGGCGGGTCGGCGGGCTTCTCCAGGAAGCGCTCCACGGTACGGCCGTCCGAGCCCGGTGTGATCACCCCGAACGCGGAGGACTCCGCGCGCGGCACCCGGATGCCGGCGACGGTCACCCCCGCGCCGCTCTCGGCGTGCTGGGCGATCATCTGCCGCGGGTCCATGCGGTAGACGTGGTCGGCGCCGAACACGGCCACGAACTCGGGCTGTTCGTCGTGGACGAGGTTGAGGGACTGAAGGATCGCGTCGGCGCTGCCCAGGTACCAGCGCGGGCCGAGCCGCTGCTGGGCCGGGACGGGGGTGACGTAGTTGCCGAGCAGGCTGGACATCCGCCAGGTGGTGGTGATGTGCCGGTCCAGCGAGTGCGACTTGTACTGGGTCAGCACACAGATGCGCAGGATGTCGGCGTTGACGAGGTTGGACAGCACGAAGTCGACGAGCCGGTAGGTGCCGCCGAAGGTGACCGCGGGTTTGGCACGGTCGGCGGTCAACGGCATCAGGCGCTTGCCCTCCCCGCCCGCCAGCACGATCCCGAGCACCGAAGGCTTTCCACGACGCATGGCCGCTCCCCTCACCCTGCTTGAACCATGGCTGCCCCGCGCAGACGGCGCTACGCCTGCTTGAGGACGTCCTCGTAGAGCGCCGCGGTACGGCGGGCCACCGCGTCCCATCCGAACTCCCCGGCCGCGCGCTCCCGTCCGGCCTCGCCCATCCGCCGGGCCGCGGCCGGATCGCCGAGCACGGCGTCGAGCGCCCCGGCGAGACGCGCGGGGAAGGCGTCGTCCATGTCGACCAGCACGCCCGTACGGCCGTCGTCCACCACCTCGGGTATCCCTCCGACCCGGGAGGCGACGACCGGGGTGCCACAGGCCATCGCCTCAAGGTTGACGATGCCGAGCGGCTCGTACACCGAGGGACAGACGAACACGGCGGCGTGCGTGAGGAGTTGGACCACCTCGGTGCGCGGCAGCATCTGCGGGATCCAGAACACCCCCGCGCGCACCCGGCCCAGTTCGGCGAACAGCTCCCGGAACTCCCGGTCCAGCTCCGGTGTGTCGGGCGCGCCGGCGCACAGCACGATCTGGACTCCCGGGTCGATGTCCCGTACCGCGCGCAGCAGGTGGGGCACGCCCTTCTGCCGGGTGATCCGGCCGACGAACAGGACGTACGGGCGGGTGGGGTCGATGCCGTGCCGGAGCAGGGCGTCGGTGCCGGGATGGGGCCGGTAGAGGCGGGTGTCGATGCCGTTGTGGACGACGTGGACGCGGGCCGGGTCCAGGGCGGGGTAGCACTCCAGGATGTCCGCGCGCATGGCGCCGGAGACCGCGATGACCGCGTCGGCCGCCTCCAGCGCGGTCCGCTCGGCCCAGCCGGACAGCGCGTAGCCGCCGCCGAGCTGCTCGGTCTTCCAGGGGCGCAGCGGCTCCAGCGAGTGGGCGGTCGCCACGTGCGGGACGCCGTACAGCAGCTTGGCGACATGGCCGGCGAGGTTGGCGTACCAGGTGTGGGAGTGGACGAGTTCGCGGCCCTCCAGCGCGGCGGCCATGGCGAGGTCGACCGAGAAGGTGCGCAGTGCGTCGTTCGAGCCGTCGAGGGCGGCCCAGGGGCGATGGCGTACGACGCCCACGCCGCGGCCCTCGCCCCAGCAGTGCACCTCCAGGTCGACCAGGGCGGCCAGTTCCCGGGCGAGGAACTCCACATGGACACCGGCGCCGCCGTACACGTCCGGGGGGTACTCCCGGGTCAGCAGTCCCACTCGCACCCGACAACCCCCTGGTCTCGGCGGCAGGTTCCTCTCATGGTCACCCAGATGCGGCGCCCGGGGAAGAGCGCGGGGGCCGGGTGAAGCAGCAGTCGCCGCAGACCCCGCCGCCGGGCACCCGGTAGTACAGGCAGCAGCTGCGGCGGCGGAACGCCGTCCCGGTGCGGGTGCCGGTGGCGCGCAGCAGCGGATGGGCGAAGAGTTCCGCGGTGAGGCCCTGGGTCCTGGCGGCGAGGTCGGTACGGCCGTGGGCGCGGGCCCAGCGGTCCAGTTCCCGGGCGGTCGCGGCGAGCGCGGAGCCCGCGTTGCCCCACAGCAGGCCCGCCGCGACGCCGTGACGGCCGGTCAGGGCCTCGGCCAACGGCTCCAGATGGCCGTGCAGCACGGCGTCGGCGAGGCCGGCCGCGTCCCCGGGGAGCGGGCGCACCTCGGTGAGCCACAGGTCGTCGGGGGCGGAGGCGAGCGGGTCCCAGCGCAGCAGCCGCGGGTCGAGGTCGGGCAGCCGGCCGTACCGGACGGCGCAGCCGAGGGCCGCCGACCACAGCCGGGCGGCCAGCCCCTGCTGCCCGATGGACGCGGCGACCCGCGGCTCGGTGGTGCGCAGCCGGCCGGCGACGGTGGTGACGCGCAGCGTCAGCGGGTCGCCGTACCCCGGCACCGGCACGCCCGCGTAGGCCTCGGCGAGGGTCGGCAGCGCACCGGGGTGCTCCCCCGCGGGGGCGGTGGTGCGCAGCACGAAGAAGCCGCCCAGCGGGCGGAGTGCGGCGAGTTCGGGATCGAGGTCGAGGTCCACGACAGGTACAGGTACCAGGCCGGGCGGTGGCCGCGGGCGCCGGGTCCGCGCTCACCCTTGCGGCCGCCGCATCGGTGCGGGCGGGTGAGCGGCGCGGATCCGCACCCAAAGGATGATCACCGGGCCGGTGTACTCCATCGGCAGTAGGAGGCATTGTGTGCTCAGGTACGACGACGGGAGGGGGCGCGGGCGGGCAGAGTGTGCGCCATGGAAGCCGACCGTACGCCGTGCCGGGCTCTGGGCCCACGCCCCCCGCAGGAGAGACGCCGATGAGCGCCCTCGCGTTGTCCGTGCTGCTGTCGTTCGTGTCCGCGCTCGCCTACGCGGGCGGCGCGATCGTGCAGGAGCGGGTCGCGGTGTCCTCTCCCGGCGGCGCCTGTCTGCCGCTGCGCCGGCCGGGCTGGTGGGGGGCGCTGGCGCTCAACGGCGCCGGTGGCGTGCTGCATGTCGTCGCGCTGGCCTACGGCCCGCTGAGCATCGTGCAGCCGCTCGGCGCGCTGACCATCGTGCTGGCGCTGCCGCTGTCGGCGGTGTGCGTCGGGCGCCGGGCCGGGGCGACGGCCTGGCGGGGGGCGGTCATGGCCACGGTCGGCCTCGCCGGACTGCTGTCCCTGGTCGGTTCCTCCGGCGAGCACTCCCTCGGCGCTCCGCAGCGGTTGGCCGTCGCGCTGCTCACCGGCGGGGCGGTGGCGGCGCTGCTGTGCGCGGGGCTGGCCGCGCACCGGCATCCGGCGGTCCGCAGCGTGCTGCTGGCGACCGCCGCCGGTACGGCGTTCGGCAGCTCGTCGGTGTTCACCAAGACCGCCGCCGTCGACTGGGCGAGCGGCTTAGGCGGCCGCGAGCTGTTCTGCTGCGCGGTCATCGCCCTGTTCGCCATCGCCGGTGTGCTGCTGTCGCAGGCGTCGTACCGGGGTGGTGGGCTGGCCGCCCCGCTGGCCACGCTGACCGTGGCCAACCCGGTGCTGGCCGCCGCGGTGGGCATTCTGATGTTCGGTGAGTCGTTCCGGTACGGCGCCACCGGCACCCTGCTGGCACTGGGCTGCGGGGTGCTGGCGGCGGGGGGTCTGATCATGCTGACGACGGAGCGGATCGAGGCCACCGCCGAGCCCTCGGCGGCGGTGCCGGTGTCCGTGGAGGTGCCGGGGCAGCGGACGGCGCCGGGGACGACAGGGGCGTCGGCCGGGCGCGGCAGGGCGGCGGACGAGCCGCACGGGCCCGCCGTACGGGAGGAGTTGCGCGTCCCGCCCCCGGGCGAGAACGGAGACTGGGACGCGAACGGGAACGGGGACGGAGGCGAGGACGGGAACGGGGACGAAGGCGAGGACGGGTACGGGTACGGAGTGGACGCGGCCGACGGCGAGAAGCCGGCCGGCCGCGTATCGGGCGTGCCGTACGTCCCCGAGCCGACGCCGCCCCGGCACCGGGCGCGGGTCAGATCCTGACGCCGTGGGCCCGGAGGTAGGCGAGCGGGTCGATGTCCGAGCCGAACGCGGGTCCGGTGCGCACCTCGAAGTGCAGGTGCGGGCCCGTGACATTGCCGGTGGAGCCGGAGCGGCCGATGCGCTGGCCGCCGGTGACCCGCTGGCCGACCCGCACGGAGATGGCCGACAGATGGGCGTACTGGGTGTAGCGGCCGTCGGCGTGCCGGATCTCCACCTGGTAGCCGTAGGAGCCGCCCCAGCCCGCCGCCACCACCTGCCCGGCCTCCGCCGCCCGCACCGTGGTGCCGGTCGGCACGAGGAAGTCGACGCCGGTGTGGTACCCCTTCGACCAGTGCGAGCCGGCCACCCGGTAGCCGGTGCCGATGGGCGCGTCGACCGGGGCGACGACGGTGTGGCCGGGGGTCCGGGGCCGGTGCGGGGTGGTCCTGTGCCCCGCGTGCTCCTTCTTCCCGGGTGACGTGGGGCCGGCCGTCGGGGTGCCGCGCAGGCTGAGCCGCTGCCCCGGCAGGATCAGGTCGGGATCGGCGCCGATGGTCGCGCGGTTGCCCGCGTAGAGGCCGCGCCAGCCGCCCCGGACGTGGTGGCCGTCGGCGATCCCGGAGAGGGTGTCGCCGGGCACGACCGTGTACATCTCGGCCCGTCCCGCGCGCGACTGGGGGGTGGTGTGCGGCTGTACGTCCTTCACTGAGCTGCTGCCGGCCGGGTGGGCCGCGACGGTCTCGGTGTGCGCGCCGCCGCCGTCCCTGGTCAGTCCCGCGCGCACCGAGCACACCGGCCAGGCGCCGGGTCCCTGTCCGTCGAGGACCTTCTCGGCGACGGCGATCTGCTCGCCCCGGCCGGCGAGGTCGGCGCGCGGCGCGTACCGGGTTCCGCCGTACGCCTCCCAGGTGGACTGGGTGAACTGAAGGCCCCCGTAATAGCCGTTGCCCGTGTTGATGCCCCAGTCGCCGCTGGACTCGCACGCGGCGACCTTGTTCCAGGTGGCCGCGTCGGCGGCGTCGGCGCTGCCCGCGGCGACCAGCGGGAGGGCGAGGCCGGCGCCGCCCGCGGTGACGGTCAGTGAGGCGCGGTTGATCCTGTTCGGCTGGAACCGGCGATGCCGGCCGCGTACGGCCATGTCCGATTATCCCCTCGGCATGCGTCAGGAGGGGCCACAGCCAACCACCGCGAACAGGCCATGACAAGAGAACAATCCGGCCTCGTGCGCGGTCCAAGTGGCCGGGAACGCATCCTCTTTGACCGGCTGCCCCGAAGACTGAGGCCAGAAGCGGTGCTTCCCGTATGTGTGTGGGGCGGGTCGGATGTGCGCTCGCCGGGACGGCACGCCAGGATGGGCGAGGGCCCGTACTGACGGAGCCGTAGTCACCAAGCAGCCAGGGAGCAGGCGGTATGAGCACTTCAGCGCAGATCGGCGTCACCGGCCTCGCGGTCATGGGCCGGAATCTGGCCCGGAACTTCGCGCGCAACGGCTACACGGTCGCCGTGCACAACCGTACGGCGGCGCGGACGCGGGCGCTGGTGGAGGAGTTCGGGCACGAGGGCGAGTTCGTCGCCGCCGAGACCGCCAAGGAGTTCGTGGCGGCGCTGGAGCGGCCCCGGCGTCTGGTGATCATGGTCAAGGCGGGTGAGCCGACGGACGCGGTGATCCAGGAGTTCGCGCCGCTGCTGGAGCCCGGCGACATGATCATCGACGGGGGCAACGCGCACTTCGCGGACACCCGGCGCCGGGAGCGGGAGCTGCGCGAGCACGGCATCCACTTCGTGGGCACCGGCATCTCCGGCGGCGAGGAGGGCGCACTGCACGGGCCGAGCATCATGCCGGGCGGTTCGAAGGAGTCGTACGACTCGCTGGGCCCGATGCTGGAGAAGATCTCCGCGAAGGCCGCGGACGGCGCGCCGTGCGTGACGCACGTCGGTCCGGACGGCGCCGGGCACTTCGTGAAGATGGTCCACAACGGCATCGAGTACGCCGACATGCAGCTGATCGGCGAGGCGTACCAGCTGCTGCGGGACGTCGCCGGCTACACCCCGGCGCAGATCGCGGACATCTTCCGCACCTGGAACACCGGCCGGCTGGACTCCTACCTGATCGAGATCACCGCCGAGGTGCTGTCCCATGTGGACGCGGCGAGCGGCAAGCCGTTCGTGGACGTGGTGGTGGACCAGGCGGAGCAGAAGGGCACCGGCCGCTGGACGGTGCAGATCGCACTCGACCTCGGGGTGCCGGTCTCCGGTATCGCGGAGGCGGTCTTCGCCCGCTCCCTGTCCGGCCACGCGGACCTGCGGGCGGCCTCGCGCGGTCTCGCCGGCCCGAAGGCGAGCGCGCTGAGCGAGGCGGAGGCGGCGGCCTTCGCGGACCGGGTGGAGCAGGCGCTGTACGCGTCCAAGATCGTGTCGTACACGCAGGGCTTCCACGAGATCGCGGCGGGCAGCGCGGAGTACGGCTGGGACATCGACCTCGGTGCGGTGTCCTCGATCTGGCGCGGCGGCTGCATCATCCGGGCGGCCTTCCTGGACCGCATCCGCGCCGCGTACGACGCCCGTGCCGACCTGCCGAGCCTGCTGTCGGACGAGACGTTCGCCCGCGAGATCGCCGAGGCGCAGGACGACTGGCGCGAGGTGTTGATCGCGGCGGTCCGCCAGGGCGTCCCCACGCCCGGCTTCGCCGCGGCCCTCGCCTACTACGACGCGCTGCGGGCCGAGCGGCTGCCTGCGGCGCTGACGCAGGGCCAGCGGGACTTCTTCGGCGCGCACACCTACCGGCGTGTGGACCGCGAGGGCGCGTTCCACACGCTGTGGGGCGACGACCGGTCCGAGGTGTCGGCGTAGGGCCCCTCGTCCGTCGGCGAAGGTCTCAGCCGAGGGGCGGTCCGGGCTCGGGGTTCGGTACGGGCTCGGGCCCCGGCGGAATGGGGGACGGCGAGGGTCCCGGGGGCACCGGAGGCGGAGTCGGCACCGGACCCGGTTCGGGGGGCGTCGGACCGGGACCCGGTGCGGGGGGCGTGGGTTCCGGGCCGGGTCCCGGTGCAGGAGGTGTGGGTTCCGGGCCGGGTCCCGGCGGGGTGGGCTGCGGGCCCGGCTCCGGCGGCGGGACCGGGGTGGGGTACGGGTCCGGCGGGGTCGGATCCGGTCCCGGGGCGGGTCCCGGTGTGGCGGGGTCGGGGTACGGCGTGGTCATCGGGTCCTCCGGGCAATCGCTGGACATCGCCTCTGGACTACTCCCCCGCCTACCCGAGCCCCGCTCCCCCACTCATCCCGAGGCAGCATCGAAGGGGGCCGGGTGGGTGGGGGCGGTGGCCGGGGCATGGGGCCGGTGGCCGGGGAAACACGGGGCCGGAGACAGGGCCGGGACCAGCGACCGGGGATCCAGGGCGGTGGCGAACACATGGCCGGCGGCCCGGTCGGAGATCAGGGGCGGGGGCCCCGGTCGGAGATCAGGAGCCGGGGGCCGAGCCGTGGACCACAGGCAGGCCGAGGCCAAGACTCCGCGAGCACAGGCCGAGAGGCCAAGGACCACGGGCGGGAACACCGGGCAGAGGCCAGGAGCCGGGGGCCGAGCCGTGGACCACAGGCAGGCCGAGGCCAAGACTCCGCGAGCACAGGCCGAGAGGCCAAGGACCACGGGCGGGAACACCGGGCAGAGGCCAGGAGCCGGGGGCCGAGCCGTCGACCACAGGCAGGCCGAGGCCAAGGGCCGCGAGCACAGGCCGAGAGGCCAAGGACCACGGGCGGGAACACCGGGCAGAGGCCAGAGGCCGGGGGCGGGCCCAGGGCCACAGGCAGGCCGAGGCCAAGACTCCGCGAGCACAGGCCGGGAGGCCAAGGACGACGGGGCGGGAACACCGGGCAGAGGCCAGAGGCCGGGGCCGGGGCCAGGGCCACGGGCCGGAGACCAGGGGCCCGGTGGACCGAGGAGCACGTGCACAACGCGCGACCCAGGGGCTGGGCCGAGGGCCACGGGCCGAGGCCAATGATCGGAGCCAGGGCCAGAGACCCGGGGGCCGGGGCAAGGAGCGGCCGAGAACCTCGGGCCAGCGACCAGGGCTAGTGGTCCGGGGCCGCGGGCCGGGGGTCAAGGAGCCGGGACCCGGGGAGGGTGGCCCGAGGGCAGGGATCGCCAGCCGGAGCCAGGGGCACGGGCCGAGGAGCCTGGGCCGGAGGCCGAGGGCGGTGAGCCAAGAGCCGGGGCCAGGGTCGTACACGAGTCGGAGGCCGGAGCGGCGAGCCAACGGCCAGGGGGAGGGGAGCCCGGGTCGGCTTGGGGGGCTTCCCCCGGTTGGCGGTCAGAATCGGTCGGGGTGGGCCCGCAGCCAGTCCTTCGCGGCTTCGCGGAGGGCAGGGTCGGCCGGCGGGGCGGTCTCGGGGTGGCGTTCGGCCCACTTGGCGACGTACGGGCACAGCGGCACCACCGGGACGCCCTCACGCTCGGCGAGGGCGTACAGCTCGCGGGCGAGCGAACCGGCGATGCCCTGCCCCTCGTGTGCGGGCTCGACGATCGTGTGCACCGGGACCAGGGCGCGCGCGGGCGACTCCAGGACGAAGTACTCGACACGGCCGACGACGTCACCGTCGCCGACGGCCTCCAGGCGGCCCGCCGCCCGGTCGTCGCGGATCTCGATCTCGCTCATCGGCACGCACGCTCCTGGTCCTGGGGCTCCGCGTCAGCCGCGTACGGCCTGCGGGCTGCGCTGCTGCTCGGTGCCGGGCACCGGCTCGGACGGGTCGGCGCCGAGGGACACGATCCGGTTGCCGCCGTCCACGTGCACGACCCGCGGCTTCAGCTCCCGCGCCTCGGCGTCGGTGACCTGAGCGTAGCTGATGATGATCACCAGGTCTCCCGGATGCACGAGATGGGCCGCGGCCCCGTTGATCCCGATGACACCGGACCCGCGCTCGCCCTCGATGACGTACGTCTCCAGCCGGGCGCCGTTGGTGATGTCGACGATGTGCACGAGTTCCCCGGGCAGCAGGTCGGCAGCGTCGAGGAGGTCGGCGTCGATGGTCACGGATCCCACGTAGTGCAGGTCGGCCTGGGTGACGGTGGCACGGTGGATCTTGGACTTGAACATGGTACGCAACATCGGGGCACTCCCACAAATAGGCTCCCTGCCTGCGTTTTTGCAGGTCAAGGGCTGTTTTCACACCCTACAACGAGTCGTACTTTCGGGCAGCTCTCCCCAGGCTTTCCAGGACTCATGCTGACCAGTTGCCGACTTTTGCGACGTCCCGCCAGGTGATGGGAGGAAGACTTCGCCCGCTCTCCCGTCCCCCGGCGACGACGACCCAAGCCTACGCAGCACCCCCTCAAGGGCATCCGTGACGGCCGTCACTCGGGCGGCCCGGAGAGCGGTCAGAGGCGGCGGCGCCCGACTGGGAGCCGGCGGGCTTCAGCCGCGGTGTCGACTGGCGACGGACCGCGCCGCGCCACCCCACCCGCAGCCACCCCGGCGACCTCGCCCTGGACGACCTCGCCACCCGCCGACACCGCTGAACAGGACCAGGGCCCGGACCGGAACCCGTCCAGGGCCCCGGGGCCGGGCGGTGCGGCGTTCCTCCGGGGCGCGGCGGTAGCAAAAGTAAACGCGATTCCCTTTTGTTCGGCTGCCAGTTCGACCGGACGCCAGCGAGTCAGGGAAAGGGCGGAAATTCATTGACAGACTGTCACATGTGCTGGAGCCTGAGCGCGGGAGCAGCGGATGCCACCGACATCCGTACCGGGAATGCGGTCCGGTCCGGCCTGTTCCGATCGGATTCCGCTGCCCCGATGATTCCCCGTGCTGACGCCGCGCACCGGGAATTCCTGCACAACCAATTTCCTTGGTCATCATCGGAGGCCGGCCATGGGCCGCTATCTCTTCGACAGCGCGGATGCGCAGACCGCCGGCCGGTTCGCGGCCCTCGAATCCTGTTTCGACGCGGCCTCCCGGCGCCAGTTGGAACTGACCGGGATCGCCCCGGGCTGGAGATGCCTGGAAGTCGGCGGCGGCAGCTCCTCGCTGGGTGACTGGCTGGGCGAGCAGGTCGGACCGCACGGCGAGGTGACGGTCACCGAACTCGAACCGCGCTGGGCCGCCACCCGGCCACGCCCCGCGCAGGTGCGCCTGCTGCGACACGACATCGTCTCCGACCCCCTGCCCGGCGAGGACTACGACCTCGTGCACGCGCGCCTGGTGCTCCTGCACCTCCCGCAGCGGCTCGACGTGCTGGACCGGCTGGCCGCGGCCCTGCGCCCGGGCGGCTGGCTGGTGCTGGAGGAGTTCGACTGCAGCTGGACGCCCGTGCTGGACGCGCCCGACGAGACGTCCGTGGCCCTGTTCGAGAAGGTCCACACCGCCCTGATGGACCTCCTCGCCGAAGCGGGCGCCGACCCCCGGTGGGGCAGCCGCGTCCTGGGGGCCATGGCCCGGGCCGGCCTGCGGGAACTTGCGGCCACCACCTACGCGCAGGCCTGGCCCGGCGGCAGCGAGGGCATCTCGCTGCACCGCCACAACACCGCGCAGGTCGCCGACCGCCTGGCCGCCCGCGGGATCGCCCCGGGCGAACTGGCCGCGTTCCACGGCCTGCTGAGCGACCCGGCGTTCGTCGTGAACTCCTACCCTCTGATCAGCGCACGCGGCCGCCGCCCGGGTCCGAACGACGAGGACCTCCCACGATGACCCGCCACCGCTACCTGGAAGCCCGCCTCCCCCTGGCCGAGGACCCGCTCCTGCTGATGACGCGGCTGGCCCGCAGCCGCCTGTTTCACCCGTACGTGGTGTACGAGAACCAGTGCCACTGGTCCTTCGCCGGCGGCGCCCTGGCCACCGTCCGGCTGACGGGACGTCAGGCCCGGCAGCTGAAACGGGTCGGGGAACTCCTGGACCGCGCGCCCGTGGCCGACTGGCGGGCCTACGGATGGGCGGCATTCGAACTCGGCGCGGTCCTGGCCGGAACCGCCCCGGCGGGTCCCGAACCCCTGCTGCACCTGATCGTGCCCCGCACCGAGGCACGGACCGACGGCCGGGAGATCCTGCTCCGCAGCACCGACCGGGCCGGGCTGGACGAATTGATCGGCCTGGTCGATGCCCACGGTGCTGCGGCCCCGCCCGAACCGTCCGCACGCCTCGACCTCCCGGTGGAGGACACCGGCAACTACCGGGCCGCCGTGGCCGCCGCCCTGACGGAACTGCACGGCCAGGGCCCGTTGAAGAAAGTCATCCTCTCCCGCCGCCTCCCCGTGCCCGCCCCCGTCGACCTCTTCGCCACCTACGTCGCCGGACGCCGGGCCAACACCCCGGCACGCTCCTTCCTGCTCGACCTCGGCGGCATCCGCGCCGCCGGCTTCAGCCCCGAGACGGTCGCCGAGGTCACCCCCGACGGCCGCGTCACCACCCGCCCCCTGGCCGGCACCCGGGCCAGGACCGGCACCGGCCCCGACGACGCCCGGCTGCGCGCCGAACTCCTCGCCGATCCCAAGGAGATCCACGAACACGCGATCTCCGTCAGACTCGCCCTCGACGACCTCTCCACCGTCTGCGACAAGACCCAGGTCGACGACTTCATGACGGTCCTGCCCCGCGGCACGGTCCAACACCTCGCCTCCACCGCCACCGGCCGACTGCGCCCCGGCCACGGCCCCTGGGACGCCTTCGCAGCGCTCTTCCCCGCCGTCACCGCCACCGGCATCCCCAAAGCCTCCGCCTACCCCCTGATCCGCGCCCTCGAAGGCCACCCCCGCGGCCTGTACGCCGGCGCGGTCCTCACCCACGACGCCGACGGCACCCTCGACGCCGCCCTCGTCCTGCGCACCGTCTTCCAACAGGACGGCCGCTGCTGGCTCCAGGCCGGCGCGGGCATCGTCGACCAGTCCCGCCCCGAACGCGAACACGAGGAGACCTGCGAGAAACTCCGCAGCGTCGCCCACCACCTCGTCCCCCACAACCCCGCCGCAGACAGCACCATGGATCGACCGGCCCGTTGACCGCGCGGCGGAGACCCGCCGTCGGCGCACAGACGCGTTCAGCGCGGCGGGCCCAGAACCCGACAGCGCGATGGACACAGTACGGCGCCGGCCGAGCGGACTTCCCACAGGTCCCGCACCCGGCCGCGACCTTGCCGACCAGCACCTCCAGCGGCACCCCTCGACGATCGTGGCGGCCCGGTCCGGGTTCGCCCAGGATCTGCAGGCATTGTCACTGCGGGCCCGGTCGGGACATCGCCAGGCGGGTCCTTGTCGCGTGCGCCGCACTGCGCACCCGCACCCTGCGCCCGGCACCGGACCGGCCCTCAGCAGTGGTCGCTCCGCTGCGGATCGCCGCCGTCGACCTCCACCGCACCGGCGGCGACCTCCCGCTCGCCCCCGACGGCAGCCGACTCCTGCGCATCACCACAGACGCCCACATGCCAGATCTTGGACTTCAGAGAAGCGGGCGAAGAGTTGGGGCTGGAGCGCGTCACCGTCCTCGGACTCCGACACGTCCGCGTGAGGCGTCCACGCGACCGCCGGTGCCGCGCCCACCGTCGACTCCAGCAGGCCGCTCACCTGGTTGAGCAGTTCGTCGAACTCGGCCAGAGGATTGCGAGGGGGTGGGCGCCCAGAGGGCCATGCCTCCTTATTGCTTCTCGTCATCCCATCGTCCGCCGTTCGTCATGCGAGCCATGCGGACTCCTTGTGACGTAGGCGTGGGGAGACGTCCGAGTGGCCCGCGACAGCCGGCGTGCCCGTGGTGCCGGGTACGGCCGAGTGCCCCAGGTGCCGGTGCACGAAGTGGATGGCCATCGCGCCCTCACCGGCCGCGGAGGCCACCCGCTTCACCGAGCCGCTACGGACGTCCCCTACCGCGAAGACCCCGGGCAGGCTGGCCTCCAGGGTCATGCACGAGCGCCCGCGGCCGTGCCACACCTCGGGGGAGGCGCAGGCTTCCTGGGCCTCCGGCCCGGTGAGGACGAAACCGCGGGAGTCGAGGGCGATGATGCCGGCGAGCCACTCGGTGTGAGGTTCGGCGCCGGTGAAGACGAACAGGCTCCGCGCCGCGAGCCGGCGGTGCCCGCCCGTGCGGTTGTCGACCGCGTCGATCTCCTCCAGCACGTCCTGGCCGATGACCTCGGTGACCTCGGTGACCTCGGTGTGCAGCATGACCTCCACCCGCGGATGGCGCTCGACCTGGTCGACCAGGTACCGGGACATGTTGGCCTCCAGGCCGGCTCCTCGGACCAGCAGGTGCACCTTCGGCGCGTACCCGGCGAGGAACAGCACCGCCTGGCCCGCCGAGTTGCCTCCGCCGACGACGGCCACCGGGTCGGTGCGGCACTGCTGGGCCTCGTAGACGGTCGCCGAGTAGTGCACGCTCGTTCCCTCCAGGCGTTCGATGCCGGGCACCTGGAGCCGGCGGTAGCGGGCACCCATGGCCAGGACCACGGCGCGGGCGGCGATCTCGCTGCCGTCGGCGAACGCCACGACATAGTGGTCGTCGTCCTTGGGATGGAGACCGCTCGCCTCCAGTGGAAGGCTGATCCCGGCGCCGAATTTCTCGGCCTGGAGCACCGCGCGTTCGGTGAGTTCGGCGCCGGAGATGCCGGAGGGGAAGCCGAGCAGATTCTCGATGCGGGAGGAGGTGCCGGCCTGGCCGCCGGCGGCCATCGCCTCCACCACCGTGGTGCGCAGCCCCTCGGAGGCGGCGTACACGGCGGCAGCGAGGCCGGCGGGTCCGGAGCCCACGATGAGGACGTCGCCGTGACGGTTTCCGGCGTGGAGTGACGGCAGCCCGATGAGCCGGGCCAGTTCCGCGTTGCTGGGGTTGCGCAACAGGGTGGTGTCCCGCCAGATGACGAGTGGTGTCTCCGCCGGGCCGACGCCGAAGCGGCGCAGCAGCTCCTCGGCCTCCTCGTCGGTCTCCAGGTCGATCCAGCGGTGCGGCAGCCGGTTGCGTACGGCGAACTCGCGCAGCCGTCTGGTGTCGGGCGAGTAGCGCGAGCCGATGATGCGGAAGCCGGCGCCCTGTCCGACGAGCAGCGCACGACGGCACAGACAGGCGCGCAGCACGACGTCCCCGATGGTGGAGTCCTGGGACACCAGGTGGCGCAACCGGTCCAAGGAGACGACGAGGACCTCGCCGGGCTCCCTGGCGACAGCGGTGTAGAAGGCCACTTGTCCGTACAGCAGGCCGAGTTCGCCGATGAAGCGACCGGGGCCGTGCACGCGCAGCACGTGCTCCTCGGGAGTGCCGTGGTCCTCGACGACGGCGACGGTACCGCTGAGGACGACGAAGAACGTCTCGCAGCGCTCGCCCTCCCGGATCAGCACGTCGTTCGGAGCCATGGTCCGGCGTTGCCCGTGCTCCGCCAGACGTGCTGTCTGGTCCTCCGTGAGGCGCGGGTACGCGCCGTAGATGTCCGGGGTCTCCCAGAAGGCGGCCGCGTACGCCTTCTCCGGCACCGGCTCTTCGCCCGGCAGCGGCTGGTCGCCGGACATCAGACGAACGCCTCGTGAACGTAGCACCAGCGCCATTCCTCGCCGGGCTGGAAGGACTGCACGATCGGATGGGCGTCGGCAGCTGCGTGCCTGCGCGCGTGCTTGTTCGGCGAGGAGTCGCAGCAGCCGACGTGCCCGCAGGTCAGGCAGAGCCTCAGGTGGACCCACGGGGAGCCGAGCGCCAGACACTCCTGACACCCTTCCGGGGTCAGCGGCTGGACCGGCCGGACGAGCGCGAGGTGGGGGTCTGCGTGCAGGGTCATCCGGATCACCCTTTCCGGGCGGTGATCGACTGCTCCACCCACTGGCGCAGAGCGGGGGCGGGCGCCGCCCCCGCCTGCCGGGCGACCGTCTCGCCCCGGTCGAGGATCAGCAGTGTCGGTACGGCCTGGACCTCGAAACGCCGCGACAGTCGCGGGTTCTTGTCGACGTCGACCTTGACGAGTTTGATGCGGCCGGCGAGATCGGTGGCGACCTTCTCCAGTGCGGGGCTGACCATGCGGCAGGGGCCGCACCAGGTGGCCCACAGGTCGACCACGACGGGGACGTCGGCCCGCTCGGCGACCTCGGTGAAGTCGTTGTCGCCCGCGTCCACCATCCACGGCAGAGGCTGCTTGCAGTGGCCGCACCTGGGGCGGCCCACCGCGGCCACGGGCACCCGGTTGGTGCGCCCGCAGTGGGGACAACTGACGGTCGTCGCCTGCATCGTGCTCATGCCGCCCGCGCTCCCTTCACGTCCTCGGGCTGGTCGTAGGTGACCACCAGCTCTCCGTGTTCGGCGTCGACGCGGACCGTCGCGCCGTCCTGGACGTCACCGCGCAGCAGGGCGCGCCCGACCATCGTCTCGACCTCGTGGGAGATGTAGCGGCGCAGCGGCCGGGCGCCGTACACCGGGTCGTAGCCCTGGTGGGCGATCAACTCCCGGGCAGCTTCGGTGAGTTCGACGGTGATGCGGCGTTCGGCGAGTCGGCGGCGCAGCTCGTCGAACTGCAGCTCCACGATCCGCTCGATCTGCCGCTCGCCGAGCGGCTTGAACAGCACGATGTCGTCGACGCGGTTGAGGAACTCCGGGCGGAAGTGCCCGCGCAGCTCGCCCATCACCAGGGCGCGGGCGTCCGGCTTGATCTCGCCCTCGGCGGTGGCGCCGTCGAGGAGGTGCTCGGAGCCGATGTTCGACGTCATGATGATCACGGTGTTGCGGAAGTCGACGGTACGGCCCTGGGAGTCGGTGATGCGGCCGTCGTCGAGGACCTGCAACAGGGTGTTGAAGACATCGGTGTGCGCCTTCTCGATCTCGTCGAACAGCACGACCGAGTACGGCTTGCGGCGTACGGCCTCGGTGAGCTGGCCGCCTTCCTCGTAGCCGACGTATCCGGGGGGTGCGCCCATGAGCCGGCTGACGGTGTGCCGCTCCTGGTACTCACTCATGTCGAGGCGGACCATGTTCTCCTCGGAGTCGAACAGGGCCGCCGCGAGGGTCTTGGCCAGCTCGGTCTTCCCGACGCCGGTGGGGCCGAGGAAGATGAACGAGCCGATGGGGCGGCGCGGGTCGCGGATGCCGGAGCGGGCGCGGATGATGGCGTCGGCGACGAGTTCGACGGCCTCGTCCTGGCCGATGACGCGCTCGCGCAGGATCTCGTCGAGGCGCAGCAGCTTCGCGCGTTCGCCCTCCTGGAGACGGGCGACGGGGATGCCGGTCCAGGCGGCGACGATCTCGGCGATCTCCTCCTCGGTGACGACCTCGCGCAGCAGCCGGTTCTTCCCTTGTTTGGTGGCCAGTTGCTCCTCCTCGGCCTTCAGCCGGCGCTCCAGGTCCTGGAGGCGGCCGTAGCGGAGTTCGGCGGCGCGGTTGAGGTCGTAGGCGCGTTCGGCCTCCTCCGCCTCGTGGCGGACCTGCTCCAGTTCCTGGCGTAGTTCCTGCACGCGGCGGATGGCCTGCCGTTCGGCCTCCCACTGGGCGTGTTTGGCGTCTGCCTCGCCGCGCAGGTCGGCCAGTTCCTTGCGCAGTTCCTCCAGACGAGTTCTGCTGGCGGCGTCGGTCTCCTTGGACAGGGCCGCCTCCTCGATCTCCAGGCGGGTGACGCGGCGGGTGATCTCGTCGAGTTCGGCGGGCATCGAGTCGATCTCGGTACGCAGCCGGGCGCACGCCTCGTCGACGAGGTCGATGGCCTTGTCGGGCAGGAACCGGTCGGTGATGTAGCGGTGGCTGAGGGTGGCCGCGGAGACCAGTGCGGTGTCCTGGATCTTCACGCCGTGGAAGACCTCGAGGCGTTCGCGCAGTCCGCGCAGGATGGAGATGGTGTCCTCCACGCTCGGCTCGTCGACCAGGACCTGCTGGAAGCGGCGTTCGAGGGCGGCGTCCTTCTCGATGTGCTTGCGGTACTCGTCGAGGGTGGTGGCGCCGATCATGTGGAGTTCACCGCGGGCGAGCATCGGCTTGAGCATGTTGCCCGCGTCCATGGCCCCTTCGGCGGCGCCCGCGCCGACGACGGTGTGGAGTTCGTCGACGAAGAGCAGGATGCGTCCCTGGGCGGCCTTCACCTCGGACAGCACGGCCTTGAGGCGTTCCTCGAACTCGCCGCGGTACTTGGCGCCGGCGACCAGGGAGCCCATGTCGAGAGCGAACACCGTCTTGTCGCGCAGGCCCTCGGGGACGTCGCCGCGCACGATGCGCTGGGCCAGGCCCTCGACGATGGCGGTCTTGCCGACACCGGGATCTCCGATCAGGACGGGGTTGTTCTTGGTCTTGCGGCTGAGGATCTGGGTGACGCGGCGGATCTCCGCATCACGGCCGATGACCGGGTCCAGCCGCCCGGACCGGGCCTCGAGGACGAGATCGCGGCCGTACTTCTCCAGAGCCTCGTAGGCCACTTCGGGGTTGGCGGAGGTGACGCGCTGGTTGCCGCGCACCTGGGTGAGCGCGCTCAGGAACGAGTCCCGGGTCACGCCGTGCTCCTTGAGCAGGCGTCCGGCGGCGGTCGCCGAGCCCTCCTCGGCCAGGGCGAGCAGGAGGTGCTCCACGGACACGTACTCGTCCTTGAGGCGTTTGGCCTCCCGCTCGGCGGCGTCGAGCAGGCGGGACAGGCGCTGGGTGACGAAGACCTGGCCGGGTGCCGCGCCGGGACCGGTGACCTTCGGGCGGCGGGAGAGTTCCTCGCGCAGGGCCGCGCGCAGCTCCTTCGGCCCGGTGCCGGCCTGTTGCAGCAACCGTGGGATCAGACCGTCCTCCTGATCGAGAAGCGCGAGCAGCAGGTGTTCCCCGTCGACCTCGGTGTGCCCCATGCCGACGGCCGCGCTCTGGGCCTCCTGGAGGGCTTCCTGCGACTTCTGGGTGAGACGGTTCATGTCCATGGGGGTGTTTCACTCCTCGTGCCGCGGCCGCGCAGGGCGGCTTCGAGCAGGCTGATGCGGTCGAGCAGGTCGAGCACCAGGCCGATGGATGCGTAGTTGAGGCAGAGTCCGGTGCGCAGCCGCTGGATACGGGCGAGCACCGCCGGGGCCGTGGGATCGAACACCAGTCGCCCCGCGGAGTCGCGCTCGGCGTCGACCAGGCCGAGGGCGACGAACCGGCGGATCAGCTCGGGGTGGAGGCCCGAGCGAAGGGCCACGGCGGCCAGGGAGAGCCTGGGGACGGGCACGAGCGCGTACCGGACAGCCGTCGAGGCCGTGATGTCGGCGCCCCTTCGTACCTGACGGGCTCCCACGTCGGCCCGGCCGATGCCTCCCGCTCCCGCGGGTCGGTCGTTCATCGCGTCCTCCTGGGGTCGAACGAGGAAGTGGCGGCGAGCTCCTCGAACAGCTCGCGCTCCCGGTCGCCGAGGGCGGGAGGCACCATGACGCGAAGTTCGGCGTACAGGTCGCCGCTCGCGCCCCGCGGATTCGGCATGCCCTCGCCGCGCAGCCGCAGCCGCCGGCCGCTGGACGAGCCCGCGGGCACCGTGACCTTCGCCGTGCCGCCGCCGGGCGTGGGCACCGGCACGGTCGCGCCCAGGGCCGCCTCCCAGGGGGCGACCGGGACCTGGACGTGCACGTCACGGCCGTCCAGCCGGAACCGGGGGTGGGGCTGGATGCGCACCCGCAGGTACAGGTCGCCCGCGGCCGCGGCACCACTGCCCTGGCCTCCCTCACCCGCCAGCCGGATGCGCTGCCCGTCGGTGACGCCCGGCGGCACGTCGACCTCGTACCGCCGCGGCTGCCCGGTGGGGCCGGCCAGTGTGACGGTGCGACGGCCGCCTCGGTACGCCTCCTCGACGGTGAGCGGCAGTTCGGCCTCCTGGTCCGCTCCGGGGACGCCGCCTCGGGCGGCGCCGGCTCCGAACATGGAGCCGAGCAGGTCCTCGATGTCGATGCCCTCCGCGCCGAAGTCGCCACCGAGGCCGGTGGTGTAGCGGACGCGAGGGCCGCCCGCGCCTGTGGTCCTGCGAGCGCGGAAGCCGCCGCCCGCTCCGGCAGCGACCCGTTCGTCGAAGTCCTCGGGGATCCTGCGGAAGTCCTCGCCGAAGCGGTCGTAGCGGGCCCGGGTCTTGGGGTCGGACAGGACGCCGTACGCCTCGTTGAGGTCCTTGAAGCGTTCCTCCGCGCCAGGGTCCTTGTTGACGTCGGGGTGGTACTTGCGGGCGAGCTTGCGATATGCCTGCTGGATCTCGTCCTGGCTCGCGGTCCGCGACACGCCCAGCACCTCGTAGTGGTCCCGTGCCATCGCCGGTCACTCCCGCTTCGCGACCGTCACGGCGGCGGGCCTGAGCTGCCGCTCACCGTCCCCGTAGCCGGGGCGCAGCACCTCGACGACGGTGCCCGGTGGGGCGTCGGGGTCCTGGACGACGCCGACCACCTCGTGCCGCGCCGGGTCGAAGGCGACACCGCTCTCCGCGTGCCGCGGGTAGCCGAGCAGTTCGAGGACGTTCACCGCCTGGTCGCGTACGGCCCGGACGCCCTCCACGATCGCGCCCGGATCGGCGCCGGCGTGGGTCAGGGCGAGTTCGAGGTTGTCGAGGACGGGCAGGAAGGCGGCCGCCGTGCGGGACCGCTCTGCCGCCCGTTCGCGATCCAGCTCCCTGGCGTGACGCTTGCGAAGGTTGTCGAGGTCGGCGAGGGCACGCCGCCAGCGGTCCTCCAGTTCCTGGATCGCGGTCGTGTACTCGTCCTCGGCAGGCGCGGGACCGGCGGCATCGGGCCCCGGTTCGCCGTTCGTCGCGTCGGACCGGGGCGGCCCCGGTTGGGGCAGATCCCCGCGAGGACCAGGCCCGGCGCCTGCCGGGACCTGCGCGCCCGGATCCGATGCGGCCCGGTCGGGTTCCTGGGGGTGGGTGGGCATGGCGCGCCTCAGCCCTTGTCGAACTCGGCGTCGATGACATCATCGTCACCGCCACCGCCACCCGTGGGACCGCCGGTGGCGCCGTCCTGGCCGGGACCGCCGTCCGTGGCGGCGGCGCCCTGATGGGCCGCCAGCCCGGCGAACACCTGCTGGAGTTCGGAGGTCAGAGGCCGCACGCGCTCCACGCCCGCCTCTTCCTTGACCGCCGCCCGGGCATCGGACACGAGCATCTCGGCACGTGCCTTCTCGTGCGCGGGCGCTGCGTCGCCCAGTTCGGCGAGGCGCTTCTCGACCTGGTACGCGACGGCGTCGAGTTCGTTGCGGGCGTCGACGGCCTCCCGGAGTGCCTGGTCCTGGCCCTGGTTGCGCTCGGCCTCCTGGACCATGCGCTCGACCTCACTGCGGTCCAGGTTGGAGCTCTCGCTGATGGTGATGCCCTGTTCCTTGCCGGTGTCCCGGTCGCGGGCCTTGACGTTGAGGATGCCGTTGGCGTCGATGTCGAAGGTGACCTCGATCTGCGGTTCGCCCCGCGGCGCAGGCCGGATGTCGGTGAGCTGGAACCGGCCCAGCACCCGGTTGTCGGCGGCCCGCTCGCGCTCGCCCTGGAGGACCACCACATCGACGGCCGGCTGGTTGTCCTCGGCGGTGGAGAACGTCTCGCTGCGGCGCACCGGGATGGTGGTGTTCCGCTCGATGATCTTCGTCATCACTCCGCCGCGTGTCTCCACGCCCAGCGACAAGGGGGTGACGTCGAGCAGCAGGACGTCCTTGACCTCGCCCTTGAGCACCCCGGCCTGGATCGCGGCGCCCAGGGCCACGACCTCGTCGGGGTTGACGCTCATGTTGGGTTCCTTGCCGCCGGTCAGCCGGCGGACCAGGGTCTGGACGGCGGGAATGCGGGTGGAACCGCCGACGAGGATGACCTCGTCGATGTCGCTCTCGCCGACCTTCGCGTCGGCCATCGCCTGCTGCACCGGTCCCAGGCAACGCTCCACCAGGTCGCCGGTGATCTGCTCGAAAGTGGACCGCATGATCGAGTCGGTGAGGTGCTTGGGGCCCGCGGCGTCGGCGGTGATGAACGGCAGGCTGACCTGCGTCTGCGTCACCGAACTGAGCTCGGTCTTGGCCTTCTCCGCCGCCTCGAACAGTCGTTGCAGCGCCTGCGGGTCCTTGCGCAGGTCGATGCCGTTCTCCTTCTGGAAGCCGTCCGCGAGGTAGTCCACCAGACGCCGGTCGAAGTCGTCGCCGCCCAGGTGGCTGTCCCCGGCGGTGGAGCGCACCTCCACCACGCCGTCGCCGACGTCGAGGATGCTCACGTCGAAGGTGCCGCCGCCCAGGTCGAAGACGAGCACGGTCTCGTGCTCCTTCTTGTCCATGCCGTACGCGAGGGCGGCCGCCGTCGGCTCGTTGATGATCCGCAGCACCTCCAGTCCGGCGATCCGTCCGGCGTCCTTGGTGGCGGTCCGCTGGGCGTCGTTGAAGTAGGCGGGCACCGTGATGACCGCCTCCGTGACCCGCTCCCCCAGCTGCTTGGACGCGTCGTCGGCGAGTTTGCGCAGCACCTGTGCGCTGATCTCCTCAGGCGCGTACAGCTTGTCGCGCACCTTGAAGCGGGCCGCCCCGCCGTCGCCCTCGACGACGTCGTACGCCACCGCCCTGGCCTCGTCGGAGATCTCGTCGTAGTGCCGGCCGATGAACCGCTTGGCCGAGTAGATGGTGCCCTTGGGGTTGAGGATCGCCTGGCGCCGGGCCAACTGGCCCACCAGACGTTCCCCGGTGTCGGTGAAGGCCACCACGGACGGTGTCGTGCGGTTGCCCTCGCTGTTGGGCACGACGGACGGCTCGCCGCCCTCCCACACGGCGATCACCGAGTTGGTGGTGCCCAGGTCGATGCCCACTGCCTTGGCCATGAGGAACTCCTCCCGGTGCAGCGCCTGCGTCGACTCTCCGGATCACGTTCGTTCAGACAGAGGCGGGACTCCGCCGGTTTCCCACCGGTGCGCGCGGAGCGTCTCGAGCACTCCCCAGGGTGACGAACCGGGTGGCTCCACGCCTGCGCCTGGCGAGTCAGGAATGCACGGGTCCGGTCACCCCACGAGTACGAGAGAAAGAACCCACACGTGTCGGGGTAGCCGGCCCGGGACCGGGTACGCGAATGCCGCTCACCTCGAAGGACGGGAGCGATCTCCCATGACCGGCAGTCGGGCGTACAGCCCGTACCACCGCTGCTCCGACCGGCAGGGCGGCCTTCCGCGGGGCAGCGCCGGGCGGCGCCCCACGGCCGCGCCCGGGCGGCCCCGCCTGCCCGCTCGTACCCCAGCCGCCCGTTCCCTCCTCGAACTGGTCGCGCTCTCCCGCGCCCAGTTCGACGCTCCGGACGAAGGCGAGATCCTTCGCCTGGCCATGGATCACATAGTCGCCGCGGGGCCGTACGGCGCCGAGGCCGGATATCTCAAGGTGGGCGACGACCTGGTCCCCAGCCCGTGGAACGGGCGAGCGCATGCCTTGACCCTGGACCGGAGGGTGCGGGAGCTGGCCGGGCAGGACGGCAACGTGACCGTAGCCGGCAGGCCCTGGGGCCGCGCCCTGGGGCTACGCGGACCCGGGGTCCTGCACGGCTACCTCGTGGTCACGTCCCGCTCCCGGCCCACCAAGGCCGAGCAGTCCCTGCTCGCCTTGCTCGTCCGGCACACCGCTGCTGCACTGTCGGTCGCCGTCGCACACCGCCGCCGACGCGAGGACGCGCTGGAGCTGCACCGGCTGAGGGAGGAACGCACAGCCCTCCAGCGGCAGCTGATCTCTGTGGCGGCTGAGCTGGGCTACGAGCGAGCCGTTCACGCTCTCCTGGCCGACGCCGCTGCCTCGGGTGGCGGCGAGGAAGCCGTCACCCGCGCACTGCACGGGCTCACAGGACTTCCCGCGCTGGTCGAGGACCGCTTCGGCCGGCTGAGGTCCTGGACCGGCCCCGGCCGCCCCGTCCCCTATCCCGAACCGGACCCCGTGCGCCAGGACGAAATGCTGCACGCAGTCGCCCGTCAGGCCGGACCGGTGCGGGTAAGGGACCGGCTGATCACCCTGATCCGCCCGCACGGCGAGATCCTGGGTGTGCTGGCCCTGGTCGACACCCGGGACGAGGCCGACGAGCACACCATCCTCGCGCTCGGACACGCCGCCACCTCGCTCACCCTGGAGCTGACGCACCTGCGCGATCTGGCCGAAGTGGAGCTGAGGCTGCACCGTGAGCTGGCCGACGACCTCCTGGCAGGGACGGACGAGCCGAGCGCCTACGCCCGGTCCGAGGCCGTCGGACACGACCTGCACGGCAGCCACTACATCGTCGTGGTGCAGTGGTCGAACCGGACCGCCGACGATGCCTTCGCGCAGACCGTGGGTCGGGCCGCCGCTGCGGTGGGCATGCGCTCCCTGCTGACCCACCGCTCCGACCACGTCGTCCTCATCACCGGCGACAGACCGCACGCCCGCGCGTTGTACGAGGTGCTCGCCCGAGAGCACGGGACACGGTCCGGGACGATCGGGGTGAGCGCCCCTTGCGACTCCGTGGACGACATCCCCCATCACTACCAGGAGGCGCAGCGCGCGCTGGACGTGCGCCGCCACTCCCGCGAGCGCTACGGCACGTCGTTCTTCGAGGAGCTGGGTCTCTACCGCATCCTGGGACCCGGCAGCGGTCACCGGGAACTGGAGACGTTCGTCCAGGAGTGGCTCGGGCAGCTCATCGACTACGACTCCCGGCACCACGCGACCATGGTGGAGACCCTGTCCCGGTACTTCGACTGCGGCGGCAACTACGACGAGACCGCCGACTCCCTCGCGATCCACCGCAGCACGCTGCGCTATCGGCTCCAGCGCATCCGCGACATCAGCGGCCACGACCTCGCGAACGTCGAGGACCGGCTGAACCTCCAGGTGGCGACCCGAGTGTGGAAGATCGTGCTGGGCGGACCCGGCTGATGCCTCACTGGAACTCTTGCGCGAGCATCGGCGGATGCGCAGCGGATATCGCGGCCTGAGCGAGGCGAACGCAGGGGCCGGACACCACCGACGGGTGACGTCCGAGCCCCGGCCCGGCGTCACAAGGCGATGACGTGGAGGTCGACCAGCTCGATCATCGCTCGCAGAGCCGAGCCGGGCGGCCGGGTCGTCGACGTGCCGAGATGCATGCTCCAGCGGAGCACGGTGTCGTGGCTCGGCCGGCGGCGCATCATCGTCCCGGCGTTGCTGGTCGGCAAGGCCCGATGGTATGGGCAGGGGCCAGCGTGTCAGGCGGTGTCGGCGTTATATCGGGGACATTCTGGGCACTGGTGAGCGCCGGGTCAGCCGACTGGAAAGGGCCGGTCATGCGGGAGTCATCGCAGGACGTTACGGTCGTGGCTCTTCTGGCGGATCCGGACACGCCGACGGAGATCGCGCAGCGCATGGCCCAGATGCTGCCTGCTCGGCTCGCCGACAGGTCAGGCCAGGGACGACGGTTCGACGTCGTGGTGGTCAGTGAGCCCTTCACCGCAGGGACCGAGGACCTGTCCACATTGACGCGCCGCATCATGGACCGCGGAAGTGAGGGGAACTGGGACATCGTCGTGGCCCTCACCGACCTTCCCGTGCACTCACATGGGCGCAAGCTTGTGGTGGATCTGAGTCACGAACACGGCTTGGCGCTGCTGTCTCTTCCCGCGCTGGGGGGCTTCCGGCTGCAGACCAGGGCCCGGCAGGCCGTGGAAGAAGCCGTCCTCAGCTTGGCGGGCCCGCAGGCCACTGGGCCTGAAGGGCCTCCGGGAAGTCAGCTGCGGGGGCCCTTCATCGGTCGTCTCGCGCCCGTCCATCCAGGCCGGATCGGTGAGGAGGAGATCGCCGATCAGCGGTACGTCGTCAGTGGGCCGCGCGGATACCTGAGGGTGCTCGGCGGTATGGTCCGCGCCAACCGGCCGTGGCGCTTGGTTCCGGGCTTGTCGAAAGCCCTGGCGGCCGCACTCGCCACGGGAGCAGTCGCCACCGTGAACTCCACCATCTGGAACCTGGCCACCTCCCTGAGCACGCCACGCCTGGTGATCGCCATGGTCGGGTCTGTCGCGCTCATGATCGGCTGGCTGATCGTGGACGCGAACCTGTGGCATCGAACGGATGAGGTCTCGCCGGAGGCCAGGAAGAGGGCGGCTCTCTACAACGCCTCGACGGTCGTGACCGTGGGTATCGGGGTGATCGTCTGCTACGCGGGTTTGGTGGTCATCAACCTGGTGTGGGCGCTGTTCATCCTCAACGACCGGCTGTTCGCTTCCACGACACGAACGCCGCTGCACCCCACGCAGTACTGGACGCTGTCCTGGTTCGTCGCGTCCGTCGCCACGGTGGGCGGTGCGCTGGGATCCGGCCTGGAGAGCGATGAGGCGATCCGGGCAGCCGCCTACTCCAAGCGTGAACAGGAGCGTCGCAGCGCGCTGCAGGACGACCGCGGTGACTAGCGGGTGAGCTTCCGAGAGTCAAGCTCGCCCTCACCTGCCAGGCCGCACTCCGCCTCGCGGCCATCCTCATCTGAACCCGGAACTGACCAAAGAGACAGAACCCAGGCCGACAGGCCGCCGGCGGCCACGACGAACCGCCCCGTCGGGATGGTTCTCGACGGGGCTCCGCCGCAGCACTCGCTGGCACGCCGCTGACGCCGACTGTGCGGCCCCGGGCTGCCCATCGCGGAAGGGCCGCTCACAGCCGGGAGGGCTGCACGGCGCGGTCCAGCGGCCGGTCGGCGCGCATGGGCGCCGATGCTCTCACGAACGAAGCCCGTTATGCCCCATTAAAATGATTTTTGTGATGAGGATAGGACGACCCCGGCGCCACCGCCCTTCATCCGATGCCCGACGCGAGATCGTCCTGCTGTCCCCCGTGATACTCACCGCCCTCATCACCGGCCTGGCCTTCGCCACTCCCAGGGAGATCGCCTTCAGCCGTCTCCTGCCTGCCGCACCCGCCCTGGCCGCTGCGATGTGGCCCGTGCTCCCGACGATCGCACTGGGGGCCTTCTGCCTGATGACCATGATCGGGCTGAGCCTCGTGTACTCCGATCTCGGAACGCCCTACACGGCGGCTGCGATCGTCGCGGTCACTTTGACGGCCGCATATACGAGTCATCTTCGACTCCAACGGGAGGAAACGCTCTTCCAGGTCCGGCTCGTCGCCGACGCAGCGCAGCAGGTGTTGCTGCGCCCGCTGCCGCGCCGTGTCCAAGGCCTCGATGTCGAGTCGCTGTATCTGGCGGCTCAGGAGCAGGCCCGGATCGGAGGCGACTTCTACGAGGTGGCCGACACGCCGTACGGGGTTCGGCTGCTCATCGGTGACGTGCGCGGCAAAGGGCTGTCGGCCGTGGGAGCCGCCTCGGCGGTCATCAACTGCTTCAGGGAGAACGCGTACGACCAGCCCGACCTGAAGGGCGTCATCCATCGGCTGGAGACGAGCATGAGGCGCTACAGCGTGGCCATCCTCGACCCGGATCAGCCTGAGCACTTCGCCACTGCTCTGATCGCCGAGATCCCCAGGGGCGGCGGACACGTCAAAATCCTCAATTGCGGACATCCTCCACCATTGGTGATGCACAGCGGCGAGATCCGCGTCCTTGAGCCGACCGTTCCCTCACCGCCCCTCAACCTCGCGGCCCTCCTGGGGGGCGACTACAACGTCGACACCGTCGCCTTCGCCTCCGGCGACCAGATGCTGCTCTACACCGACGGCGTGACGGAGACCCGGGACCGGGCCGGCGCGTTCTTCCCGCTACCGGAGTGGATGCGGCAACTCGGCCCGGCGACGCCCCGTGAGCTGCTGGACCGGCTTCACCGGGACCTACTCCATTACAGCGGCGGAAGGCTCGATGACGACATCGCGGCCGTCGCCGTCCGCTGTAGGCGTCCCGGGACCCCAGAGCGCACCGCGTAGGTGGCTGGAAGCCGTGTCACGGCTGCGTCCGCTCCCGGTGAGCAGGCGGGCATCTGCTCTCGACGCCCTGCTCCCGCTCAGCTCGTTCCTCCCTGCACCGACGCCCTCTGCCGCTGCGACCGGCAGCCGCGCGAGGGATTCGATCAGCGTCGGCTTGCCCACAGTGGTGTTATCAAGGGTGTATGGAGGCATTCTCCGGACGCTCTCTGAGCCCGGAACGTCATCCGCCCGTCGGACGCTCGCGCAAGGGCCGCGCTTCCCGGATGGACCTGCGCAGTGCGGCCGGTCAGGTGTTCCTCCTCCAGGTCGTCATCGTGGTCCTGCTGGTGGTGGCCGCGGTGGTGGGCATGGTGCTCCAGGCGGCGCGTGACGCTCTGCAGCAAGGACGACGGGAGTCGGTCATCGCGGCCCAGTCGTTCGCGAGTGCCCCCGGCGTGGCCGCGGCACTGCAGAGCCGGAACCCCTCAGCGGTGCTCCAACCGCGGGCCGAGGCGGCGCGCAAGCGCACAGGCATGGATTTCGTCGTCGTCATGAGCACGAAGGGGATTCGTTACACGTACCCCTATCCGCGGGAGATCGGGAAGAAGTTCGTCGGCGACATCGCACCGGCGCTGAAGGGCCGTACCGTCGTCGAGCAGGCCGGTGGGCCGCCTCTGCCCGCCGGCCAGGGGACGGACGTGCAGGCGGTGGTCCCGGTGACCGACTCGCGCGGCACGGTGGTCGGCCTGGTCTCCGCCGGAATCACGGTCAAGAACGTGGCGGGGCTGTGGCTGCCGCAGCTGTCGATCATCTTGGCCAGCGGCGTGGTCGCGCTGGCGCTGGCCATGACGGGAACGACGCTGGTGTCCCGGCGGCTGCGGCGGCAGACCTACGGCCTGACTCCGGTGGAGCTGGCACATTTGTACGAGCACCACGACGCGGTCCTGCACGCGGTACGGGAAGGGGTGCTGATCACGGGCGCCGACGGACGGCTGCTGTTGGCGAACGACGAGGCGACGCGGCTTCTCGGACTGCCGGCTGACGTGCGGGGGCGCTCGGTGCGGGAGCTGGGACTTTCGGAGTCGGTCACGAGCCTGCTGTCGTCGCGGGACGAGGTCACCGACGAGGTGCGGCGCGCGGGGGACCGACTGCTGGCGGTGAACAAGCGGCCGACGTACCCGCAGGGCGACCGGGGCGGCAGCGTGGTGACCCTCCGGGACACCACGGAGCTGGCGGAGATCTCGGGTCGGGCCGAGGTCGCGCGGGAGCGGCTGAGGCTGCTGTACGAGGCCGGGGTGCGGATCGGGACGACGCTGGATGTGAGACGTACGGCCCAGGAGCTGGCCGACGTGGCGGCGCCGCAGTTCGCCGACCTCGTGACCGTGGATCTGCTCGACGCGGTGCTGCGGGGGTGGGAGCCGACGGCGGAGGGCTGGCGGCATCTGCGCCGGGCGGCGATCGGGGGCGAACAGCGGATGATGCCGGTGTATCCGCTGGACGAAGTGATCGCGTTCTCGCCCGACACCCCGCAGATGCGGACGCTGCAGGAGGGGCGGGGGATGCTGGAGACGGACCTGCGCCGGTCACACGGCTGGCGGGAACAGGACCCGGAGCGCTCCCGGAAGGCCCTGGAGGGCGGGCTGCGGTCGCTGGTGGCCGTGCCGCTGCGGGCGCGGAACGTACCGCTGGGCGTGGCGAACTTCTACCGGACGGCGGATTCCCCTGCGTTCGAGCCGGAGGATCTCACCTTCGCGGAGGAACTGGCCGTACGGGCGGCGGTAGCCCTCGACAACGCCCGGAGGTTCACCCGGGAGCACGCGATGGCGGTGGCGCTGCAACGCAGTCTGCTGCCGCGTGGACAGCCGGAGCAGGACGCGCTGGAGGTGGCCTGGCGGTATCTGCCGTCGGAGGAGGGGGTGGGCGGGGACTGGTTCGACGTCATCCCGCTTCCGGGCGCGCGTGTGGCCCTGGTGATGGGGGACGTCGTCGGTCACGGGCTGCACGCGACGGCGACGATGGGTCGGCTGCGCACCGCTGTGCACAACTTCTCCACCCTGGACCTGCCCGTGGACGAGGTGCTCGGGAACCTGGACGACCTGGTCGTGCGCATGGACAACGAGAGGAACAGGGGTGATGCGGATGGCCACGAAGGGGAGGCGGTGACCGGAGCGACCTGTCTGTACGCGGTGTACGACCCGGTGGCGGGGACCTGCACCATGGCCCGTGCGGGACACCCGGAACCGGTGGTGGTGCGCCCCGACGGGACGGTCACCTGCCTCGGTGTGCCGGTCTCGGCACCCCTCGGTCTGGGCGGCTACCCCTTCGAGAGCGCAGAGGTGTCCCTGCCGGAGGGTTCACAACTGGTGCTGTACACCGACGGCCTGGTGGAGAACCGCGCCCACGACTTCGACGTCGGGATGGAGAGGCTGCGCCGGGCTTTGGACGGGTCCGGGAAACGCACTCCGGAGGAGACGTGTCAGGCGGTGATCGACGCGCTCAAGCCGTCACGCCCCTCCGACGACATCGCGCTGCTGACGGCACGTACCCGGATGTTCCCGCCCTCGCGCGTGGCCGAGTGGGACGTGCCGCCCGATCCGGCGGTGGTTCCCTCGGTGCGGGCGCGCTGCAGGGAGACGTTGTCGGAGTGGGGGCTGGAAGAGACCGGATTCGCCACGGAGCTGATCGTCAGCGAGTTGGTCACGAACGCGATCCGGTACGGCTCGCCGCCGATCGGCGTGCGGCTGTTGCACGGACGCTGTCTGATCTGCGAGGTCTCGGACGGCAGCGGTACCTCGCCGCGCCTGCGGCGGGCGGCGGCCACGGACGAAGGCGGGCGGGGGCTCTTTCTGGTGGCGCAGTTCGCGCAGCGATGGGGAACGCGGTACACGACCCGCGGCAAGGTCATCTGGACGGAGCAGCTTCTTCACGACGGCGAATCCGATGCCTCGGGCCTCGCACCGGTCGACTTCCTTCTCGACCAGTTCGACCTCGACCAGTTCGACGATCCCGGTTTGTGAGCCGACGTTGACCCCGAGCGCCATGGACAACGGCATGTCCGGCGCAACGAACCCCTTTGGCTTGACTCCGGGGACCGGCCTCACCCCCGACGACCTCGCCGAAGCCCCGCTCATCCGGCTCGGCGCAGCGGACGGCGACCGAGAGGGCGTCAGGAGGAGCGTTACCGCCCAGGAGCACCCGGGCGGGTTCGTCGGTCGGGCGGCAGGGTCGTAGCCCTGCGGCACCCGTCGCTGCAGCGCCTCGACCGTCCGGCGCGGTGGCGGGTGGACCAGGTACGTCCCAGGTGCGGATGCTCGGGCCCCGCTGCAAGCTGGTGCCGTAGGCCGCACCTGTCGAAGGAGTGTCATGGTGGCGGTGGCCGCACATGCGATCGCCGGAGCGTCGGCCCGGACGGGGCCGGCGCCGCCGGCTGCGGGTGTGATCGCGGCAGTCCTGTTGTCGCTCCTGAAGTGCGCCGGGCCGGTGCATGCGGCTTATCGGTACGTGCCGTGACCGAGAGCGCGTCGCGACCTGCGGCCGGCGTGCGACGGCCCTATCTGATCGTGAACCCGCGCTCAGGGGGAGGGAAAGCGAGCCGGTTCCGGATCGCGGAGCGCGCCCGTGCGTGCGGAGCTCAGGTTTTCCTGATCGATCATTCCCTGCCCCAGGACCTGGCGACTGTCGCGCGACGCGCCGTGCACGACGGTGCGGATCTGCTCGGGGTGGCCGGCGGAGACGGCACACAGGCACGTGTGGCCGAGGTGGCCGCAGCAAGCGGCCTGCCGTTCATGGTCGTTCCGGCGGGTACCCGCAACCACTTCGCGATGGATCTCGGCCTGGACCGTGACGACCCTTCAGCCGCGCTGGAGGCCCTCAGGGACGGCGTCGAGCTGCGCGTGGATCTCGGGTACGCAGGCGAGCGGGCATTCGTCAACAACGTGTCGTTCGGCGCGTATGCCGCCCTGGTGCAGGACCCGGCCTACCGGGAGGACAAGATCGGCACGATGGTACGGATCCTCCCGGAATTCCTGGCCCGCCACGAGGGTCCGGAGCTGCGGGTACGCGCAGGGCTGCTCACTGTGGACCGGCCTGATGCCGTGCTGGTGAGCAACAATCCCTACCAACTCGACGACCCGGCCGGGCTCGACAGGCGGGCGCGGCTCGACTCCGGGCTCCTGGGAGTACTGACCGCCAGGGCGGAGACGCCCACCGAAACCGCCGCCAGGCTGCGCAGCGGGCAGACGCACGGACTGACCCGGCTGGCCACACCCGATGACGTCGTCATCCACGCCGACGCCCCGGTCGTCCCCGTCGGGCTCGACGGCGAAGCCGTCACCCTGCGGACCCCCGTGCGGTGCCGGATCAGCCCCGGGACGCTGCGGGTGTGGGTGCCCCGCCATCGGCCGGGCGTCGCGCCCACCGGATGGCGACCGCCGGGATGGGCCGTCGTCCAGCGGGCGGCCTCACTCGTCGGACGGTCTCATGGCCGTCACGGCGACTGACCGGAGCGCGCTGCGTGGTGAGCAGCAGGTCCCGGCGACAGGGCCCGACGGCCCATGGGGGTGTGACCGGTGAAGGGTGGAGGGTGGGATGGTGAGGCGACTGCCAGATGATGCGGGCGCGGACCCGTTCTGCCGCCCGCTCAGCACTGTCAAACGTTCGTCGAGCCATGTGTGTTTCCCTGTGCTGGAGGGCACACGCCCGGGCGGTGGGCGCTGATGGCGACCACGGTCGGGGCGAGGCCGGTGGCCGCGGGGCGTGCCGTCTCGGCGGCCTCCCTGCCCACCGCGCAGGTGCTCCGTGATCTCCAGGTGCCCGAGGGCGGCCTGACGTCGGAGGAGGCGGCAACACGGCTGAAGCGCTGGGGCCCGAACGCCGTCCACTCCCACCGAGCTCGGGCGTGGCTGGTGCTGTGGCATCAGCTGCGGTCCCCGCTGCTCGGCCTGCTGCTGGCCGCGGCCGTCGTGTCGTACTTCGTCGGAGAACGCAGCGACGCCATGATCATCGCGGTGATCGTCGCGCTCTCCGTCGGCCTGGGTTTCGTCAACGAGTTCCGGGCGGAGAAGACCGCCCAGTCGCTGCACGCGAAGATCCGGCACCGCACGGTCGTACTGCGCGACGGGCGAGCACAGGAGGTCGAGGTCACCGCCCTGGCGCCGGGTGATGTGGTCGAACTGCGGCTCGGCGACATCGTGCCCGCGGATCTACGGCTGCTTCAGACAGCCGGGCTCGAGTGCAGCGAGTCGGTGCTGACCGGCGAGTCGTTGCCGGTCGCGAAGGACACCGCCCCGGTTCCGGCCGGCACGGCTCTGGCGGACCTGTCCGGCTGCGCCCTGATGGGCACGGTGGTGCACGCGGGAAGCGGCCGCGGTGTCGTGGTCGCCACCGGTGCCGAAGCCGAGTTCGGGAAGATCGCCGCCGGCCTGAGCGGACACCAGCTGGAGACCGAGTTCCAGGGCGGCCTGCGCCGCTTCTCCATGCTTCTGGTCTACGTCGCCGGGGCACTGACCACGTCGGTCTTCATCATCAACGTCGCACTGCACAAGCCGCTGATCGACGCCCTGCTGTTCTCCCTCGCCATCGCGGTCGGCATCACCCCGCAACTGCTGCCCGCGGTGGTCTCCACCAGCCTCGCCGCCGGCTCCCGGCGCATGAGCCGGCGCAAGGTGCTGGTCAAACGGCTGGTGTGCATCGAAGACCTCGGCGACGTCGATGTGCTGTTCACCGACAAGACCGGAACCCTCACCCAGGGACGCATCGACTTCATGCGGGCCGTACCGGTCCCCGGCACCCTGGCGGAGGAAGTGCTGCACCGGGGACTGCTGTGCACCGGATCGGACGTGGACGGCCAAGGCCGGCCGGTGGGCGGAAACCCGCTCGACGACGCCCTGTGGGACTCACCGGCCGCCGCCCAGCACCCTGTCCCCAGCGGCTGGAGACGGGCCGGCGTCCTGCCCTTCGACCATGAGCGGCGGATGGTCTCCGTCACCGTCACCGATCCCGCCGGTGACACCTTGCTCATCACCAAGGGCGCTCCGGAGACGGTACTGGAACGCTGCACGGAGGTTCCCCAGCCGGTCCGCGAGGCGCTGGACGCGGAGTTCGCCGCCGGGAACCGGGTGGTCGCGGTGGCGACCCGGCCCGCCCACCCCGCCACCGCACTCAGTGCCGCCGACGAGCGGGGCCTCCGCCTGGCCGGCCTGCTGGTCTTCCGCGACCCGCCCAAACCCGACGCGGCCGAGGCTCTGAGGCAGCTGGACAGGCTCGGCATCAAGACGAAGATCGTCACCGGGGACAACCCCACGGTCGCCGCCAAGGTCTGCCACGACCTGGGGCTGACCGACGCCACCGTGCTGACCGGGAACGACCTGGACGCCATGGACGACGAGCGGCTCACCGCCGCCATCCGCGACACCACCGTCTTCGCCCGGGTCAGCCCCGAGCACAAGGCCCGCATCGTGCGGATCCAGCGGAAGACCGGCGGCGACGTCGCCTTCCTCGGCGACGGCGTCAACGACGCCCTCGCGCTGCACGCCGCCGACGTGGGCATCTCGGTGGACTCGGCCACCGACGTGGCCAAGGACGCGGCCGACGTGATCCTGCTGGACAAGGACCTCGGGGTTCTGGCGGACGGGGTCGCCGAGGGACGACGCATCTTCGCCAACACGATCAAGTACGTCCTGATGGGCACGTCCAGCAATTTCGGCAACATGTTCAGTGCGGCCGGAGCCTCGCTGTTCCTGCCCTTCCTGCCGATGCTGCCGTCCCAGATCCTGCTCAACAACCTGTTGTACGACACCAGTCAGCTCGCCATCCCCACCGACGAGGTCGACGAGGAGCAGGTGCGGCGGCCCGCTCACTGGGACATTGCCTTCATCCGGCGGTTCATGATCTGTTTCGGACCGATCAGTTCACTGTTCGACTTCGTCACGTTCGCCGTGATGCTGGGCGTCTTCCACGCGGACGCCGCCCAGTTCCACACCGGCTGGTTCGTGGAGTCACTCGCCACGCAGACCCTGGTGATCTTCGCCATCCGCACCCGCCGCATTCCGTTCTGGCGCAGTCGCCCCAGTCTGCCTCTGACGCTGACCGCGCTGGGAGTCGTCGCGCTCGGCGCCGCCCTGCCGGCCACTCCCCTGGCCCACGTCCTGGGCTTCCAACCACTGCCGACCGTCTTCCTCGCCACCGTGGCCGCCATGGTCGCCGTCTACCTGCTCCTCGTAGAGCTCGGCAAGCGGATCTTCTACCGGACCACGGGTCCACGGGATCGCCCCGCACCCGCTCCCGGCCACCGGCACTTGCGCCGCCGTGCAGCAAGGTTCAGCACCGTCACCCGCCTGCCGCACCGGCGAGGCCTCCGCCGTCCGCCGGTGAAGGGTCTCAGTGCTGTGGGTGCGCACGTGGGTGGAACAGAGGGCGCCTCTGGGTGGTCGGGCCGGAAGCGAGATGGCCGATCTCGACGCGTGTCCTGATGGCGCGGACCACCTCGGTCAGGCCCACAACTATGGCCATGACGCCCACCACCAGCGTGAGTGTCGCGATGGATGCGAACGGCATGACGATCATCACGATGCCGGCCATGGTGCCGATGATGCCGAAGGCCACGTGCCAGCCGCGCCCCGGCATGGTCCGGTCAGAGGCTGCGGCAACCGTCTCCAGCATGCCCCGCATGAGCCAGCTGAAGCCGATCCACAGGGCGAGCAGAAAGATCGACTCGAGGGTGCCCTTGAAGCAGATCAGTCCCAACAGGATGGAGGCAGCACCGGTGACGAAGTGCAGTACGCGAAGATGCCGGGGGACGTGGGTGCCGAAGGCGGCGGCGAGTTGGAAGACACCAGTGGCAAGCAGGTAGACGCCGAAGAGCACGCCGACGACACGAAGCGTCGCACCGGGCCAGACCAGCGCGACGACGCCCAGGGCGATGGTGGCGAGGCCCATGGTGAGCAAGAGCTGCCAGCCCAGGTTCGCCAGTGCTGTCATGCCTTCGGTCAGGGCGCCCTCCTGCGGCTCGGTGCCGTGTGGGGAATCGGGGCCGGAGGATTGTGAAGGAGCTGTCATCGCACCTGCCTCCTTCTCGGAGCAGCGTCGTCGCATCCATCTGTTCCATTCCATCGTCACCCGATCAGCCTCGTGTTGCCCGCTGGAGAGGGCGGGGGCGGGGCGCACAAGGTCCAGCACGAGCTGAGCGCCCTGCTGCGCCGGGACCAGGCCCCGGAGGGGCGGGTGCGTGTCGAGCGCTCGTTGCATCACACACGCAATGGATCATCCCGTCCCGCTTTCCGGGTACCGTCAGGGTATGAGTCATCCGCACCCCGAACTGAAAGCCGCCCCGCCCCTTCCCGAAGGAGGGCTGCGGGTCATCGCCCTGGGCGGCCTGGGTGAGATCGGCCGCAACATGACCGTCTTCGAGCACGCGGGCAAGCTGCTCATCGTCGACTGCGGCGTGCTGTTCCCCGAGGAGACCCAGCCCGGCGTGGACGTGATCCTGCCGGACTTCACCTCGATCCGGGACCGGCTGGACGACATCGTGGCCGTGGTCCTCACCCACGGCCACGAGGACCACATCGGCGGCGTGCCGTACCTGCTGCGCGAGCGGTCCGACATCCCCGTCGTCGGCTCCAAGCTGACGCTGGCGTTCCTGGAGGCCAAGCTCAAGGAACACGGCATCCGGCCGCGCACGGTGCGGGTGCGGGAGGGCGACCGCCGTGGCTTCGGGCCCTTCGACTGCGAGTTCGTGGCGGTCAACCACTCCATCCCCGACAGCCTCGCGGTCGCGATCCGCACCCGGGCCGGGATGGTGCTGCACACCGGCGACTTCAAGATGGACCAGTTCCCCCTCGACGACCGCATCACCGATCTGCGCGCCTTCGCCCGCCTCGGCGAGGAGGGCGTGGACCTGTTCCTCACTGACTCCACCAACGCCGAAGTACCCGGCTTCACCACCTCCGAGCGAGAGCTGAACCCAGCGATCGAGCAGGTGATGCGGACCGCGCCGCGCCGGGTCATCGTCTCCAGCTTCGCCAGCCACGTGCACCGCATCCAGCAGGTCCTGGACGCCGCCCACCAGCACGGCCGCAAGGTCGCCTTCGTCGGCCGGTCGATGGTGCGCAACATGGGCATCGCCCGGGACCTGGGGTATCTGAAGGTCCCCTCCGGTCTGGTCGTGAGCACGAAGGAGCTGGAGAAGCTCCCGGACCACAAGATCACTCTGGTGTGCACCGGCTCCCAGGGCGAACCGATGGCCGCGCTGTCACGGATGGCCAACCGCGACCACCTGATCCGCATCGGCAAGGGCGACACCGTCCTGCTCGCCAGCTCCCTCATCCCCGGCAACGAGAACGCCATCTACCGGGTGATCAACGGACTCACCCGGTGGGGCGCCCACGTGGTCCACAAGGGCAATGCCAAGGTGCACGTCTCCGGGCACGCCAGCGCCGGCGAACTCGTCTACTGCTACAACATCGTCAAACCCCGCAACGTCATGCCCGTGCACGGCGAATGGCGACACCTGCGGGCCAACGCCGACCTCGCCATCCGCACCGGTGTCGACCCCGACCGGGTCGTCATCGCCGAGGACGGCGTCGTCGTCGACCTGATCGACGGACGCGCATCCATCACCGGCAAGGTCCCCGCCGGCAACGTCTACGTGGACGGCATGGAAGTCGGCGGCGCCACTGAAGCATCGCTCAAGGACCGCCTCACCCTCGCCGCCGAAGGCGTGGTCACGGTGGTGGCGATCGTCGACGCGGACACCGGCGCCCTCGCCGAGGCTCCCGACTTCCTGGCCCGCGGCTTCGTCCACGACGACGCCACCTTCGAGCCGGTCATCCCCGTCATCGAGAAGACCCTGGCCGCCGCGGCCGAGGAAGGCGTCGGAGACGCCCGCCAACTCGAACAACTCATCGCCCGCGCCGTGGCGAACTGGGCGTTCCGCACCTACCGCCGCAAGCCCCTCATCATCCCCGTCATCATCGACGCCTGAGCCAGTGGGTCCGCTTCGGCCGATTGCACCACGTGGACCGGCCCGTACGGATTCACGGACGCGGCGGGAGATCTGTTTGGAGGTGCTCGGGCCGGCCGGTTCCACCTGGTCGGGCACCACACCGGCCGGTGATCGCCGTGGAGCCGGCCGCCCGCTTCAGGCGACGCGGCCGCTACCGGACGGAGGGCCACAAAGCGGTACTCCGCTACGCCGTGGAACCCCGCCTGCCGCAGATCCCCTCCGTGATGATCAGCCCGGCGCCGGCGCGCTGCGCGTCCCGGTGACACGCAGCCGCGCGTACGGACCCAGTGCGGAGCCGACCGAGCTGATGGCGAGATCCACCAGACGATCGAGGACTTCGCGACCGCCGCTCGCAACGCGATCGAGGCAGTGGTGGCCGTCGGCCTCGATCACCGCGTCGTCGCCCACCTCCCGCACCCGCACGTCCCGCAGCCGGCCGTACGCGCGGGGAAACGCGAGCGGGCCGGGGGGCAAACTCCTCAAGAGCCGTATCCGGGAACAGGTGCGGTGGGGTGCCTCGCTGCGATGACGCGCCTTCGCTGAATTACCCGACCGCACGTCCGTCATCACGACGCGAGGACCCTGTGCGACGGACACGGACTACGCTCATGACAGCTGTCGCACGGCAGCCTGGTCAGGAGGGGAAGCGTGACCGACACCAGCAGCACCCGGCCCGCCGAGGGTGAGACACGAGACCTGCGGCCGAGCCGGCTGCACCGCCTGATGCGCTACCTCCCCGTGATCGCCCCCGTCCTGCTGTGGGCCGTGCCCTGCTGGGTGCTGCTGTACGGCGGCCAGCACTGGCCGCTGCCCGTCACACTGGCCGGCACCGCGCTGTTCGTCCTCGGCCTCATCGGGATGCCGCTCGCGATGGTGCGCGGCCACGGCCCGCGCCAGCAGGACCGGGCGGCGATCGTCGGTGACACCCTGCTGGGCGCCGGCTGGGTGCTGTTCACCTGGTCCGTTCTGCTCGGCCTCTTCCTGCGGCTCGCCCTGAGCGTGGCCGGCGTCGGGGACGGTCAGGGCCGGGCCCGGATCGTGACGTGGGCCGTCCTCGGTGTGACCGCCGTCCTGCTCGCCTGGGGGTACGCCGAGGCCCGCCGCGTGCCGCGGGTGCGCCGGCTCGACGTGCAGCTCCCGCGGCTGGGTGCCGGGCTGGACGGCCTCCGTGTCGTCCTGATCACCGACACCCACTACGGCCCGCTCGACCGTGCCCGCTGGTCGGCGCGGGTGTGCGAGACGGTGAACACCCTGGAGGCCGACCTGGTCTGCCACACCGGCGACATCGCGGACGGCACGGCCGACCGCCGCCGCGCCCAGGCGGCCCCCCTCGGGACCGTGCGGGCCACTCGTGCCCGGGTGTACGTCACCGGCAACCACGAGTACTACAGCGAGGCCCAGGGCTGGGTCGACCTGATGGACGAGCTGGGCTGGGAGCCGCTGCGCAACCGCCATCTGCTGCTCGAACGCGGGGGCGACACCCTCGTGGTCGCCGGGGTGGACGACGTCACCGCCGAGTCCTCCGGCCTGGCAGGCCACCGTGCCCATCTCGCCGGAGCCCTGGACGGCGCCGATCCCGGCCTGCCCGTCCTGCTCCTGGCACACCAGCCGAAGTTCGTCGACCGGGCGGCAGCCGCCGGCGTCGACCTCCAGCTCTCCGGCCACACCCACGGCGGCCAGATCTGGCCCTTCCACCACCTGGTCGGCATCGACCAGCCCGTCCTCGCCGGCCTCAGCCGCCACGGCACCCGGACCCTGCTCTACACCAGCAGGGGCACCGGCTTCTGGGGCCCGCCCTTCCGCGTCTTCGCCCCCAGCGAGATCACCCTGCTCGTGCTCCGCTCCCCGCAGCTTCCGACCTCGCCGTAGCGGCCGGTACGTCCTTTCGGGGAGCGCGGCCGGCCACCGTGGGCGCGGCCGTCCTGCGGGTGGTCACTTCTCCCAGCCGACCGTCTCCGGGAGCGGGTTGTAGAAGATGGTCGCGCCGACGTTGGCGAGGCCCTTCTTCACGCCGTAGGTCGAGGGGCCGCTGAACAGCGGGAGGAAGGCGTACTGCCGGAGTGCCTTGCGCTCGACCTGGTTGGCCGCCGCGGCCTGCTTGCCGAGGTCGGCGATCCGGCCGGTGGCCCGGATCTCCTTGTCCAGCGCGGGCGAACCCGCACCGGTGATGTTGGAGTCGCGGTCGGAGCAGTAGAAGTCGCACAGGTAGCGGGCGCCGAACGGGTCCATCGAGCGGTTGCCCGACAGGAACAGATCGAACCTGCGGTCGCTGAGGATCTTGGAGAAGTCCGCCTCGTCGGCCTTCCTGATGTCGAGGCGGACGCCCACCGGCTTCAGCATCGCCGCGAAGGCGCCGGCGGTCGCCTTGTCCAGCGGGTCGTCACCCAGGAGCGTGTAGCCGACTTCGAGCTTCCTGCCGTTCTTCACGCGTACACCGTCGCCAGCGGGCTTCCAGCCCGCTGCGTCGAGTGCCTTGCGTGCCGCGTCCGGCGCGTACTTCAGCACGGCCGAGACGTTGTCCTGGTAGCCCTTCTGGAAGCTGTACAGGATGGCGGAGCCGGGCAGCGGCTCCTTGTAGTCCAGGCCCTGGAACCGGATCCTGGCGATCTGTGTGCGGTCGATGCTCTCCTCGATGGCCTTGCGTACGGCCGGGTCGGCGAGCACCGGGGACTTGGTGTTGAAGTACAGCGAGTACTCGAAGGGGCTTCCGCCGCTGCGGATCTCCGTGCCCTTGAGCCCCTTGATCTGCTTGAGGCTTTCCGCGTCGACCGCGGAGACGTAGTCGAGCTGCCCGTTCTTGAAGGCGTTGACCGCCGCGGTCGATTCCAGGTTGACGTAGACGCGCCGGTCGAGCTTGCCCTTCCTGCCCCACCACTTCGGATTGCGGACGAACGTGATGTCGCCCGAGTGGGTGTCCCACGTGCCGACGGTGTACGGCCCCACACCCCACTCCGGGTGGGCCTTCTTGACGTAGGCGTTGTTGAAGTTCCGGACCGTTGCGGCCTTGGGATGCAGAAAGGTGGTGAACAGGCTCGACCAGGCGGGGTTCACTCCCTTGAAGGTGATCACGGCCTGCTTGGCGTTCCGGCCCTTCTCGACCGAGGTGATCTGGTCGTAGCCGTCCGTGGAGGAGGCGGCGTACGCCGGGTTGGAACCGTTGTTGGCCTGCCAGGTGGCTTTGATCGCGGTCCAGTCGACGGGAGTGCCGTCGTTGAAGACGGCCTTGGGGTTGATGGTGAGCGTGACCTTCTGGTTGCCGCCCTCCACGGAGACCTTCACATCGCTGAAGTAGTCCGGGTTGTACTGCACCTCGCCGGTCGGCGAGTAGGTGATCGCGTCGGCGTTGTACCAGGACCATACGCGGGACGCGGTCAGCGTGGAGTTGACGTTGAACGGGTTGCCCTGGTCGTCGAAGGTCCCGACCGTGGTGTACGTGCCGCCGTCCTTGATCCGGTCGTACGGCGTGGGGTTGTAGTCGGCGACGGACGACGCGGCCGAGGGGGCGTTCTTCGCGTCCGACTGCGCGGAGTTCCCCGACGAGGACTGGCACGCGGTGGCGGTGACGGAGACGGCGGCGATCAGGGCGACGGGCAGGGCCAGTCTCGTGCGCATGGTGGAAGGTTCCTTAGAGGTCGGTGAGGGACAAGGTCGCGGGCCGGTGTTCAGACGCCGTGGCAGGCGTACTGATGGCCGGGGGACCCGGCCGCGGAGGTCGGCACGGGGGGCTGGGTGCGGCAGCGGTTCTGCAGTTCCTCGCCGGCCAGCCGGTACAGCGGGCAGCGGTCGACGAAGACACAGCCCGCGGGCATGCGCGCGGCGTTCGGCTGCTCTCCCGTCAGCACGACGCGTTCGCGGGTGCGTTCGCGCCCGGGGTCGGGGATCGGGATCGCCGACAGCAGCGCCCGGGTGTACGGGTGCTTCGGATCGGAGAAGATCGTCTCGGTGTCTCCGCTCTCGACGATGTGCCCCAGGTACATCACCGAGATGCGATCGGAGATGTACCGGATCACGGCCAGATCGTGGGCGACCACGAGGTAGGCGAGGCCGAGTTCGCGCTTGAGCCGCGCCAGCAGGTTGATCACTCCGGCCTGCACGGAGACGTCCAGGGCGGAGAGCGGCTCGTCGAGCGCGAGCAGCTTCGGCTCCGTCGCGAGGGCGCGGGCGATGCCGACGCGTTGGCGTTGGCCTCCGGAGAGTGCGGCCGGGAAGCGGTCGCCCACCGAGTCGTCCAGCCCCACCAGGGCCAGCAGTTCGTGGACCCGTGCGCGTATCGCCTCGCGGTCGCGCCCGATCGCTCGCAGGGGTTCGGCCAGCGAGTGGAAGACGGGCATCCGGGGGTCCAGGGCCCCCAGGGGGTCCTGCATGACGATCTGTACGTCCTGCCGCAGCTCCCGTCGGCGCGTCCCGGTTGCGTCGGTGCCGACGTCGATGCCGGCGACCTCGATCCGGCCGCCTTCGGGCCGTCTGAGCCGGAGGATCTCCATCAGGGTGGTGGTCTTGCCGCTGCCGGACTCCCCGACCAGGCCGAGCGTCTCCCCGGCGCGCAGTTCGAAGCTGACCTTATTGACGGCGTGCAGCGTGCCGACCCGGCGCTTGAGGAGGGCGCCCTTGGTGACGGGGAAGGTCTTGACGAGGTCCTCGACACGTAGCACCACCTCGCCGGCCCCGGCACCACGCGGGGGTGCGGGCGGGTCGACGGGCGCGACATCGCCCGCCGGGTCCAGGGATCCGTCGGCGATCTCGGTGGCGCGGAGGCAGGCCACGTCTCCGTGCCTGGTGACATGGCGCAGCTCCGGTTCGTCGGAGCGGCAGGCGTCGAGGGCGACGGCACAGCGGGGGGCGAAGGGGCAGCCGGCCGGGAGGTCGACCAGGGCGGGGGGCTCTCCGCCGATGGGCACCAGGGGGCGGCGGGAGCCGCCGTCGACGGTCGGCACGGCGGCCAGCAGCCGGGCGGTGTACGGCATGGCCGGCCGGCGGAAGAGTTCCTCGACGCCCGCGTGTTCCACGAACCGGCCGGCGTACATGACGGCGACGTCGTCCGCGTGGCCTGCGACGACCCCGAGGTCGTGCGTGATCAGGACGAGACCGGCGCCCGTCTCCCGCTGTGCCAGCCGCAGCACGTCGAGGATCTGGGCCTGCACGGTGACGTCGAGTGCGGTGGTGGGTTCGTCGGCGACGAGCACGGACGGCCGGTTGGCGATGGCCATGGCGATGACCACGCGTTGGCGCATGCCTCCGGAGAACTCGTGCGGGAAGGCGGCGGCCCGGTTGCGCGGGTCGGGGATGCCGACGAGATCGAGCAGCTGCACGGCCTGTTCCCAGGCCGCCCGCCTGGTCAGGTCCTGATGGACGCGCAGGGCGTCGGAGAGCAGCCTGCCCACCGAGAAGATCGGCGTGAGGGCGGACAAGGGGTCCTGGAAGACCATGCCGATGGAGTTGCCGCGGATCTTGGACAGTGCCCGGTCGTCGAGGCCGATGAGGTTCTGTCCGCCGAGCAGCACCTGGCCGCGCAGGTCGGCGGTGGGCGGCAGCAGGCCCATGACGCCCATCGCGGTGGCCGACTTGCCCGAGCCGGATTCGCCGACGATACAGAGGGTCCGGCCGGGCAGCAGGTCGAAGCTCACGCCGCGCACCGCCTCGACGGTGCCCGCCTCGGAGGGGAAGGAGATCCGCAGATCCCGCACGGAGAGGACGGGAGTCGCGTCGGCCGGTGCTGCCGGGGCGGGCAGCGGGGTGGCGAGGGTCATCGTCGGCCTCCTGCCGAGCCGGTCACCGAGGTGGGGTCGAGGGCGTCGCGCAAGCCGTCGCCGATGAAGGTCATCGACACGGTGAGCAGGACGACCAGACCGGCGGGGAAGGCGAAGAGCCAGGGGGCGCTCGTGACGGTGGTCGCGCCGTCCGCGAGCATCGTGCCGAGGGAGACGTCCGGGGTCTGGACGCCGAACCCGAGGAAGGAGAGGGCGGTTTCGCTGAGCACGGTCGCCACGACCCCGAGCGTCAGGTTGACGATCAGCAGGGAGCCGAGGTTGGGGATGATGTGCCGGAAGATGATCCGCAGCGGACCGACCCCCATGAACTCGGCCGCCTTCACATAGTCCCGTTCGCGCAGTGAGGTCGAGACGGACCAGATCACCCGGGCCGTGGACATCCAGCCGAACACGGTCAGCACGACGATGAGGACCCGCCAGTCGCCGGCCAGCCGGTGGGAGACCAGTGCGAGGATGAGGAACGAGGGCACGATCAGCAGGAAGTGGATGACGGCGAGGGTCACTCGCTCGACCCGGCCCCCGAAGTACGCGGCGCCGGAGCCGATGATCGCGGCAAGGACAATGGTCAGGACCGACACGGTCACGGCGATCGTCAGGGAGCGCTGGAGCCCGTGCACGGCACAGGCGTAGATGTCGTTGCCTCCCTGGTTGGTGCCGAACCAGTGGAGGCTGCTCGGAGGCTGGGTGAGGGCGGCGAAGTCGGTGTCGGTGTAGGCGTAGGAGGTGAACCGGCCGCCGAAGGCTGCGAACAGCACCAGCAGCGCGAAGATCGCCACTCCGACGACGGCGAGGCGGTTGCGCAGGAAGCGGCGCAGATAGAGCCGGCCGAGGCCGAGGTTCGAACGCTTCCGCGCGGTGGTGGCGATGTGCTCCGCGACCGGACGGGAAGGGGCATCGGTGCTCACGTCAGCTCACCCGCACTCTCGGGTCGAGGAAGACCGTGGCGATGTCCGCGAGGATCGCGCCGATCGCGGTCAGAGCCGCGGCGAAGGCGGCCGTCGCGACCGCGCCGTGTACGTCGTTCTTGCTGATGGTCTGGATGAAGTAGCGGCCCATGCCGTTCCAGCCGAAGACCGTCTCCGTGATGACGGCACCGGTGAAGATGGCCGGGACACTGAACGCCACGGACGCGGCCGTCGGGATGAGCGCGGCCCGCAACGCGTGCCTGCGGATGGCCTGGGCGCGGGTGAGGCCGGTGGCCTGGGCGGTCCGCACGAAGTCGGCGTGGAGGGTGTCGAGCAGGAGCGAACGCTGCGTCAGGTGATAGCCGACGTAGCCGATCAGCGTGAGCGTCAGCGTCGGCAGGATCAGGTGCAGCAGGCGGTCACCGATCGTGGGGAGCAGTCCTTCGACGCCCGGCGAGTTCTCCCCCGCGACATAGAGGAAGTGCAGCCCGGCGTGCTGGTTCAGCCAGATGGCGACGAAGACCACGACGAGGGCGGCGACGGAGGTGGGGACGTTGAACACCACGATGGACACGGCCTGCGAGATCCGGTCGGCCCAGCCGTACTGCCGTGCGGCGGTGTAGACACCGAGCGCGACGCCGAGCACGACGGACAGCACGGTCGCGATGACGACCAACTCCGCGCTGATGAGCGCCCGGTAGCCCACTTCGCCGTTGACGGAGACGCCGGTGGGGGACTTTCCCCAGTCGAAGCGCAGGACGACCGAGGTCAGCCAGTCCCACCAGCGGTGCGCCAGCGGGACCCTGGGGTCCAGGTTGTACGGCGCGAGGGCGCGGTCGATCTGTGCCTCGCTGCGGACGGGCCGCAGTTCCTTGAAGTTCGACCGCGGGTCGAGGAACCAACTGGCCAGGAAGTAGGTGGCGTTCGTCGCGACCACGATCATCAGGAGCCAGCCGACCGCCTTGCGCATCACATAGCGGGCCACGCGCGGCACCTCCTCGCCCCACACGAGATGTGTGCTTCCGGAGCACCGAGGAGACAGGTCGAATACATGCGCGGTGAGGCTTTCTGGGGCTGTGAAGAGGACGTGGAGATGTACACGTCAGCTTGGTCCGCGGTGTGGCGCGGCACCAGGTTTTGCCTGGCGACGCCATAAAGTCGTCATGTTGCCGTAGCACACAGTCCGGCATACGGAGCGATTCGGATGCCGTGCCAGGCGGGCGCGGCCGGTTCGGCGAACATCCCGCCCGCCCGATGTCTCACATGATGGGAGGCCGGACGGCGGATGCTCCCACCGTCCCGCTGAAAGCCCAGGCCAGCGACGGTTCCCGCAGTCCGTCAGGTGGCGCAACAATCCAGCAACACCACCATTCCCAGCGGATGGCTATGGTTCGGGCCATGCCGCCCACCGACCGCATCCGAGACCACGCCGGCCAAGGCGCCGCGACCACGGTCGCCGCCCACCGCAGCCGGCGCAGGCTGCGCGCCGACCGGGCCAGGCAACTCGCCGACCTGCTCCGGCGCCAGCTCCTCAGCGACGCCTTTCCGGACGGTGCGCTCCCCCACGAGTCGACCCTCGCCACCGAGTACGGCGCCTCGCGCAACACCGTCCGCCAGGCCCTCGACCTGCTGCGCACCGAGGGCCTCGTCGAGCGCCAGCCCGGTGTCGGCACCCTGGTCGTGGCCCGCAAATACCCGCATGGTCTCGACCGCCTGATGGGCCTCGCGGAGACCCTCCGCGAACACGGCCGGGTCACCAACGAGGTCCGCACCATGGGCCCCGTCCCGGCCCCCGCCCCCGTCGCCGACCGACTCCGCCTGCCCGCGGGCACCGACGTCCTCTACATCGAGCGCCTGCGCCGCCTCAACGGCCTCCCGCTCTCCCTCGACCTCACCTACATCCCGCTGGACATCGGCACCGCGCTGCTGACCGCGGACCTGGAGAACACCGACGTCTTCCGCCTGCTGGAGGCGGTCTGCGGGCTGCCGCTCGGCCATGCCGAGATCACCCTGGAGGCCGTCAACGCCGACGCCCACTCCGCCGCCGTGCTCGAGGCCCCGCACGGCTCGGCCGTCCTGATGCTGGAACGCCTCACGCATCTCGCCGACGGCCGGCCCGTCGACCTCGAGTTCATCCGCTTCCGCGGCGACCGCATCACGATGAGCGGCCTGCTGCACCGCTCCGTCTGACGTCATCCCCGAACAGCTCGACATCCACTGGAGACAGCCATGCCCTTGGCGCCCCAGCGGGCCGACGTGCCCGTGACCATCGACGAGTCGAAGTGCATCGACGGCTGCACGCTCTGCGTGGACATGTGCCCGCTGGACTCCCTCGCCATCGACGTCAGCAGCGGCAAGGCGTACATGCACGTCGACGAGTGCTGGTACTGCGGCCCGTGCGCGGCCCGCTGTCCCACCGGAGCCGTCACGGTCAACATGCCCTACCTGCTCCGTTGAGAGGCCCCAACTCCCATGAAACGCACGGCAGTCGCACTCGCCGCATCCGCTCTGCTGCTCCCCCTGTCCGGCTGCGGCGGCAGTGCCGAGGCGGGTGGCGGCTCCACGGTCACCGTCACCGTCGGATACCAGTCCAAGACCATCAACACCGTCACCGCCGGCACCCTCCTGCGCTCCCTCGGCTACTTCGAGAAGCAGCTCAACGCCCTTCATGACGGAAGGACGTACAAGGTCGACTGGCAGGACTACGCCACCGGCGCGCCCATCACGGCCCAGATGACCGCCGGGAAGATCGACATCGGCTCGATGGGGGACTTTCCGCTGCTCATCAACGCGGCCCGCGGCAAGCAGCTGGGCCGGCCCACCCACCTGGTCTCGGTCACCGGCTACAACCTCAAGGGCGGCCTGAACACGGTCGTCGTCGCACCGAATTCCACCCTCACCTCCCTGAAGGACCTGAAGGGCAGGAAGGTTTCCACGAGCGTCGGCTCGGCCGCCGACGGCACCCTGGTGCGGGCCCTGCAACGGGCCGGCATCGCCCCGGACACGGGGATCGAGAAGCTGAACCAGCAGCCCGCGGTGGGCGCGTCGGCCCTCTCTGCGGGCAGCGTGGACGCGCTGTCGCAGTTCGTGGCCTGGCCCGGCCTGCTCGCCTACCAGGGCAAGGCGAAGGCCCTGTACGACGGCGCCCAGCTGGACCTGCCCACCTTCCACGGCGTCACCGCCCGCGAGGACTTCGCCCGGCAGCACCCCGCCGTGCTGGAGGCGTTCCTGAAGGCCCAGGCCGAAGCGACCGACTACCTCGACGCCCGTCCGGTGGACGCCGCCGAGAAGGTCGCGAAGGCCACCGGCCTGCCCGCCGAGGTCGTCTACCTCTACAACGGCGCCCACGGCATCGCCACGTTCGACCCCGCCGTCAAGCCGCAGCTCGTCTCCGCGCTCGAGCAGGACGTGTCGGTGCTGAAGGCGGCCAAGCTGACCGGCGACATCGACGTGAAGGCCTTCGTCGACGACCGGTACGTCAGGAAGGCCCTCGGCGCCGGTTACGCGGGGCGGCTCGCCGCGGCCCCGCCCGCCGCCGGGAGCGAGGTCTGGCCCAAGGGGGCCACGAAGACCCGGAGTTTCACGTCCCCCGCCCGGCTGCTCGCCTATGTCGCCCGGCACAGGGACGGCATCCGCGCGGCCTATGTCCCCGACGCCACGACCGGCACCCTCTGGTTCGCCGACAAGGCCGGCTGGGTGGCGGACGGCGCGCAGCTGCTGCCCTTCGTGGCCCCGGCCACCGCACAGGCCTATGTGGCCGGTCACAGCGGGGCCCGGGTGATCACCTACGCGGACGCCCTGGGGCGGGCCTCATGAGCGGGTACCCCCGGCGGACGGGCCGGCTCGTGCTGCGGGCCGGCTCGCTGGCCGCCGCTCTCGGCCTGTGGCAGCTGCTGACCGCGCTCCATGTGGACGTGTGGGTGCGCTTCTCGCAGTTCCCGACGGTGACCGATGTCGCCCGGACCTTCGCCGACCGGCTGTCCGGCGCCGACTACTGGACCGACCTCACCCACAGCCTCACCCGGATCCTGACCGGCTTCCTCCTCGCCGCCGTCCTGGGCGTGGCCACCGGCGTGCTCGTGGCACGCTCGCGGCTCGCCGAGGACCTGCTCGGCCCGGTCCTGGAGGTGGTGCGGCCCATCCCCGCCATCGCCCTGGTCCCGGTCGCCATCCTCGCCTTCCCCTCCAACGAGCAGGGCATCGTCTTCATCACCTTCACCGCCGCCTACTTCCCGGTGCTGGTCTCCACCCGGCACGCGGTGCGCGCCCTGACCCCGGTATGGGAGGAGGCGGTACGCACCATGGGCGGCAGCCGGTGGCGGATCCTCCGCTCCGTCGTCCTGCCCGGCGCACTGCCCGGCATCTTCGGCGGCCTCTCCGTAGGCATCGGCGTGTCCTGGATCTGTGTGATCTCCGCCGAGATGATCTCCGGCCAGTACGGCGTGGGGTACCGCACCTGGCAGGACTACACGATCGTCAACTACCCGGGCGTGTTCGTCGGCATGGTCACCATCGGCCTGCTGGGCTGGCTCACCTCCACCGCCGTCGAACTGCTCGGCCGCCGCCTCACCCGCTGGCTGCCGCGCACGTCGTACGTCCCCGGCACCCGGCCCCGGCCCCGGCCGGCCCGGGCCCTGACCGCCACGTCCCCCACCGAACCCGCGCCGGCCGAGGAGGCACGCGATGAGCACCTCGTCTGAGACCCGACCGGCCGGGGCGAGGGGCGGTCCGGCGGCCCCGCGCGGTGCCCGCCTCACCCTGCGCGGCGCCGTGCTCGGCCGGCCGGACGCCCCCGCCGTGGCCGACGTCGACCTGGACGTCGCCGCGGGCGAGATCCTCACCGTCGTCGGCCCCTCCGGCTGCGGGAAGTCGACGCTGCTGCGCACCTGGGCCGGGCTGTTGCCCCCGCTGGACGGGGCGGTGGAACAGGACGGCCGGCCGGTGACCGCCCCGGGCGCGGACCGGGCGCTGATCTTCCAGGAGGACGCCCTCCTGCCCTGGCGCACCCTGCGCGCCAACGTCGAACTGCCCCTCGCCATCCAGGGCCTGCCCCGGACGCGACGCAGGGAACAGGCCGAGATCTGGCTGGCACGGGTGGGACTCGCCGACCGGGCCCGGCAGCTGCCGCACCGCGTCTCTGGCGGTCAGCGCCAGCGCACCCAGCTGGCTCGCGCCCTCGCCGGACGCCCGCGCGCCCTCCTGATGGACGAGCCCTTCGGCGGCCTCGACGCCCAGACCCGCGCCGGCATGCAGGACCTGCTGGTGGAGGTGTTGCGCGGGACGGGCGCGACGGTCGTCTTCGTCACCCACGACGTCGACGAGGCCCTGTTCCTCGGCGACCGCGTGGCCGTGCTCGGGGCGGGCCGCCTCGTCGCCGTACGGGACGTACCGCGTCCGCGCGAGCGCGGCGCGCACGACGATCCGGCGCGCACCGCGCTGCGGCGCGACATCCTCACGTCACTCGGTTCTTGAAAGGCACCCTGGTGGACACCCCTCTGGAGATCCCGGCACTCACCGACGCCGAGGAGCTGACCTGCGACGTCCTCGTCATCGGGGGCGGCACGGCCGGCACCATGGCGGCGCTGACCGCCGCCGAGCACGGTGCGGACGTCCTGCTGCTGGAGAAGGCGCACGTACGTCACTCCGGCGCACTCGCGATGGGCATGGACGGCGTCAACAACGCGGTCGTCCCGGGCCGCGCCGAACCCGACGACTACGTCGCCGAGATCACCCGCGCCAACGACGGCATCGTCGACCAGACCACCGTCCGCCAGACCGCCACCCGCGGCTTCGCCATGGTGCAGCGGCTGGAGTCGTACGGCGTCAAGTTCGAGAAGGACGAGCACGGCGAGTACGCGGTGCGCCAGGTCCACCGCTCCGGCTCGTACGTGCTGCCGATGCCGGAGGGCAAGGACGTCAAGAAGGTCCTGTACCGGCAGCTGCGGCGGCGGGAGATGCGCGAACGGATCCGGATCGAGAACCGGGTGATGCCGGTGCGCGTGCTCACCGCCGAGGGCCGGGCGGTGGGGGCGGCCGGCTTCCACACCCGCACGGGCGCGTTCGTGGTGGTGCGCGCGGGCGCCGTGATCCTGGCGACCGGCGCGTGCGGCCGGCTCGGCCTGCCCGCGTCCGGCTACCTGTACGGCACGTACGAGAACCCGACCAACGCGGGTGACGGCTATGCGATGGCGTACCACGCGGGCGCGGAACTGACCGGCATCGAGTGCTTCCAGATCAACCCGCTGATCAAGGACTACAACGGCCCGGCCTGCGCCTACGTCGCCAACCCGTTCGGCGGCTACCAGGTCAACCGGCACGGGGAACGCTTCGTCGACTCCGACTACTGGTCGGGCCAGATGATGGCGGAGTTCGCCGCGGAGGTGGCGTCGGACCGCGGCCCGGTGTACCTGAAGCTGAGCCACCTCCCCGAGGAGTCGATCACGGCCCTGGAGTCGATCCTGCACTCCACCGAGCGGCCCACCCGCGGCAGCTTCCACGCCGGCCGCGGCCACGACTACCGCACCCACGACGTCGAGATGCACATCTCCGAGATCGGCCTGTGCGGCGGCCACTCCGCCTCCGGCGTCCGCGTCGACGACCACGCCCGTACGACCGTTCCCCGCCTGTACGCCGCCGGCGACCTGGCGTGCGTACCGCACAACTACATGATCGGCGCGTTCGTCTTCGGCGACCTGGCGGGCGCGGACGCCGCCCAGTACACGCCCTATGAAGGGGAACTCCCCGCCGGGCAACTGCGCGACGCGCACGAGCTGATCTACCGCCCGCTGCGCAACCCCGACGGCCCGCCGCAGCCCCAGGTCGAGTACAAGCTGCGCCGTTTCGTGAACGACTACGTGGCGCCGCCCAAGTCCGGCGCCCGGCTGTCCCTCGCCCTGGAGGCGTTCGAGCGGATGCGCGCCGACATCGCCGCGATGGGGGCGCGCACCCCGCACGAGCTGATGCGGTGCGCGGAGGTGACGTTCATCCGGGACTGCGCGGAAATGGCCGCCCGCGCTTCCCTGGCCCGCACGGAATCCCGCTGGGGCCTCTACCACGACCGTCTCGACCACCCCCACCGTGACGACGCGTCCTGGTTCCACCACCTCGACCTGCGCAAGTCACCGTCGGGCGCGATGGAGTTCACGGCACGCCCCGTGGCGCCGTATCCGGTGCCGGTACCCGGCTTCACCCCGGTCGGCGGCCCCTCACGGCACCTCGGCGAAGTCCACCCGGAGCAGGTGGCGACGGCGGGACCCCCGCAGGCGGCCCCGACGACCACGCGGCCGGCCCCCGCCCCCGCGGCCACGGCTGCCCGCCCCGGTACGGAGGCGGAGGCACCGGCCACGCCGCGTCTCCTGGAACTCCTCGCCCTCACCGAGGACCAACCGGAACTCGCCGTCCTCAGGCCTTACTTGGCCGACCCCGAGCCCGCCGTCCGCCGAACGGCCATCGCCGTCCTGACGGAGACCACACCGCCGGGCACCGGAGCGGCACTGGCCGCGGCGCTCGCCGACCCCGACGCCGGCGTCCGCGCCGCCGCGGCCGCCTCACTGCGGGAACTGGCCGAGACGCTGACCCCGGAACCGGTGCTGCGGGACGGTCTCGTCGCGGCCCTCTCCGAGGCCGATCCTGTCGTCCGTGCGGCCGCCCTCGACATCCTGCGCGGCCTGCGCGCCGGGGACGCGGACCTGTTCGCGGCCTTCCTGTCCGACTCCGACATCGCCGTCCGTACCGCGGCCGTACGGGCGCTGGTGTCGGTCGACGCCGTCGCGGAGGTCGCCCGCGAGGCGGCCACCGAGCCGTCCCGCGAGGTCCGCGTCACGATCGCCAAGGCCCTGGCCGGCGTGGCTCCGGGCCGGGACCCGGACGTGGTCCACGCGGCCCTCGCCGGGCTGGCCGGAGATCCCGACGCCCTGGTGCGCGGCGCGGCCTACGAGGCCCTGGGCACGGCCGGCTGCCCGGCGCCGCTCGCCGTACAGGCCGAGTCCGCGCTGTCCGACCCCGCCTGGCAGGTGCGGGCCGGCGCCGCCACCGCGCTGTCCGCCGCGGACCCCGGCGTGGCCGTCCCCGCGCTCGCCAAGGCCGTGGCCGACCCCAACGCCGACGTCCGCAAGGCCGCCGTACTGGCCCTGACCCGGCACCGCGCCGCCGAGGAGGCCCGAGCGGCCCTGGCCACGGCGACGGCGGACTCGGACGCGGACGTCAGGGCCTATGCGGCGCGGGCACTGTGACGACGGTCGTCCTGGTGCCGACGCGGCCGCCGGTTCGGTGGTGCCGCCGTCGGACGACGGAGTGAGGGGCGGTCAGAGGACCTTGGAGAGGAAGGCGCGGGTGCGGTCCTGGCGCGGGGCGTCCAGGACGGCCGCGGGCGGCCCCTGCTCCACGACGACTCCGCCGTCCATGAACACCACGGTGTCGGCGACCTCGCGGGCGAAGCCGATCTCGTGGGTGACGACGATCATCGTGGTTCCGGTACGGGCGAGGTCCTTGACGACGTCGAGGACCTCGCCGACCAGTTCCGGGTCGAGCGCCGAGGTGGGCTCGTCGAAGAGCAGCACCTTCGGTTCGAGGGCGAGCGCGCGGGCGATGGCCACGCGCTGCTGCTGGCCGCCGGAGAGCTGCCGCGGGTAGGCGTCGGCCTTGTCGGCGAGGCCGACCCGCGCCAGCAGCCGACGGGCCGTGTCCGCCGCCTCTCCGCGGGGCCGGCGCAGCACGGAGACGGGGGCCTCGACGAGGTTCTCCAGCACGGTCAGATGCGGGAAGAGGTTGAAGTTCTGGAACACGAACCCGATGTGGGTGCGCTGTTTCAGTACGTCCCTCTCCCTCAGCTCGTGCAGCTTGTCACCCGCGCGGCGGTAGCCGATGAGTTCGCCGTCGATGCTGATCCAGCCGCGGTCGACCTTCTCCAGGTGGTTGATGGTGCGCAGCAGGGTGGACTTTCCGGAGCCGGACGGGCCGAGGATCACGGTGACCTCGCCGGTGCGGACCTTCAGGTCGACGCCGCGGAGCACGTCCAGCGGGCCGAAGCTCTTGTGGACGCCGTGGACGTCCACCATGACCTCACTCATCGGCTGCCTCCCAGGGGTTGCAATTACTTGAGCAGGACGTCTCGCGTCTCGTCAACCACGGCCCGAATACCGGACGGAAAGCCGGAGATTGTGAACGCAGTACTTCACCCACATGTCGAACGTTGAGAATGTGAGACCGACGCGCAGGCGCCGTTGACTTGGCCGAATTCCACTGCAAGTCTCTTGGCTGTGAGCACGTTCGAGAACCTCTCCGCCCTCTGTCCTGCCGGTCCCTGTACCCGCTGACAGACGCAGCTCACCCGCGCTTCCTTTCACGAATCGGCCTCTCCGTCAGGCCGTGTCCGCGCAATTCCCGGGCCCCCCACAGCCATTTCTGCTGGGCTTGTGCGCTCTGTTCACCGTATTCGGCAATCGCCGTACGCACTCCAGTCGCTCCATCGAACTCGAACAGGACCCATCCATGGGCACGACGGCATCGACTCGACGCCAGTTTCTCTCTCTGCTCGGCCTTTCTGCGGTGGCCGTGAGCTGTGGCACGAACGCGAGCGGAGCCTCCTCCGGCAAGGGAGGAACCACGACGCTGCGCTACCAGGGCTGGGCGGGCCAGGTCATCCTGCCGGAGCTGGCCGAGGACCTCGGCTACCTGGGCGAGGTGAAGCTGAAGTGGATCGGCAACACGATCAGCGGGCCGCAGGACATCCAGTCCGCTGCCACGGGCCAGGTCGACTTCGGCGGGGCCTTCAACGGCGCGGTCGTGAAACTCGCGGCGAACGGGGCCCCCGTGAAGGCGGTCATCAGCTACTACGGCTCCGACAAGTACGCCTACAACGGCTTCTACGTGTCCGAGGACAGCCCGATCCGGTCGGCCAGGGACCTGATCGGCAAGAAGGTCGGCATGAACACCCTCGGCGCCCATGCCGAGGCGATGCTCGACATCTATCTCCAGCGCGGCGGTCTGTCCCGGGCGGAGATCGACAAGGTCGAGCCTCTGGTGGTGCCTCCGGTCAACACCGAGCAGACACTGCGCCAGAAGCAGATAGACGTGGCCGTGCTCGGCGGCATCCTGCGCGACAAGGCCCTGGCAGCCGGCGGCATCCGGCCGCTGTTCACCGACTACCAGCTGCTCGGCGCGTTCAGCGCCGGCACCTATGTGATGACCGACCGCTTCCTGAAGCAGAACCCCGACACGGCCCGGGCCTTCGTCACCGGGGTCGGAAAGGCCATCGAGTGGGCCCGCACCACTCCGCGCGGCGAAGTCGTCGCCCGGATGACCGACATCGTGAAGAAGCGCGGCCGTGAGGAGGACACCGCGCCGCTGAAGTACTGGCGCTCCTTCGGCGTCGCCGAGACGGCGGGCCGGATCACCGACAAGGAGTTCCAGCTGTGGATCGACTGGCTGGCCCAGCGCGGAGACATCAAGAAGGGGCAGGTCAAGGCGGCCGATCTCTACACCAACGAGTACAGCACGGCTTCTTCCTCCTCGACGAGCGGGAGCTGACCCATGCCGGAAACCATCGCGCCGAAGATTGAGCTGCGGCAGGTGCGCAAGGAGTTCGCCGTCAGGGACCGGGGGCCGCATCCGGCCGGGCGGGGCTCCCGGTTCACCGCCCTCGACGGCATCGACCTGGAGGTGGCGGCCGGCGAGTTCATCGTCCTGGTCGGCCCCAGCGGCTGCGGGAAGTCGACCCTGCTCGACCTCCTCGGCGGCCTCGCCCAGCCCACCGGCGGACAGATCCTGCTGGACGGGAAACCGGTCACCGGGCCGGGCCTGGACCGCGGCATCGTCTTCCAGCAGTACGCGCTGCTGCCGTGGCGAACGGCGCTGGGCAACGTCGAGTTCGGTCTGGAGGCCACCGGTGTCCCGCGGCGCCAACGCGCCTCCCGAGCCCGGGAGTTCCTCGATCTGGTGGGCCTGACCGGGTTCGAGAGCCGCCATCCGCACGAGCTGTCGGGCGGGATGCGGCAGCGGGTGGCGATCGCCCGCAGTCTCGCCTACGACCCCGATGTGCTCCTGATGGACGAGCCGTTCGCCGCGCTGGACGCACAGACCCGGGAGTCGCTCCAGGACGAACTGCTGCGCATCTGGCAGCGCACCGGCAAGACCGTCGTCTTCATCACGCACGGCATCGACGAGGCCGTCTACCTGGGACAGCGCGTCGCCGTCATGACATCGAGGCCCGGCCGTATCAAGCAGATCGTGCCGGTCGCCTTCGGCGCCCGCACGGCGACGGACGACCTCCGCTCCAGTCCCGAGTTCGCCCGCTACCGGCACGAGATCTGGTCGCTGCTGCACGACGAGGTGGCCAGGGCCCAGCAGTTGGAGAAGGAGGAGGCTGCCGTATGAGCCCCACGACCGGCACGACCACCGGCACCACCACAGTGCCGGACACCGCGAGCACCACCGCGCCCGTCCCGGCCCCTTCCCCTGCTGCGCCCACCCCCTCACGGGCACCCGAGGCACCGGACGTGCACCGCGGCCCCTCCCGGGTGCGCCGGGCGGCGTCGCGACTGCCGTCCCTGCTGGTGAGGGGGGCGACCAAGTCCGTGGCGATCGTGGCCCTGCTGGTCCTGTGGGAGACCGCGCCCCGGCTCGGCCTGGTCGACCGGACCTTCCTGCCGCCGTTCAGCGAGGTCGCCCGCGCCTGGTGGGGGCTGGCAGCCGACGGCCGGCTCGCCGACAACGCACGCGCCAGCCTGGTCCGCTCCTTCAGCGGATTCGGCATCGCCGTGGCCGTCGCGGTTCCGCTCGGCCTGCTGATCGGCTGGTACCGGCCCGTCGCCGACCTTCTCGGGCCGCTGCTGGAGGTCTTCCGCAACACCGCGGCTCTCGCCCTGCTGCCGGTGTTCGTGCTGTTGCTGGGCATCGGCGAAACCTCGAAGATCTCCATCGTGGTGTACGCGTGCACCTGGCCGATCCTGCTCAACACGATCAGCGCGGTGCGCACCGTCGACCCGACCCTGCTGAAGCTGGCGAAGTCGATGGACCTGTCCGCACCACGCCTGTTCCAGAAGGTCATCCTGCCCTCCTCGGTACCGGTGGTCTTCACCGGCATCCGGCTGGCCGGAGCGGCGTCCATCCTGGTCCTGGTCGCCGCCGAGATGGTGGGCGCCAAGGCGGGCCTCGGCTATCTGATCAACGCCTCGCAGTACAACTTCGCGATCCCGCAGATGTACGCCGGGATCCTCACGATCGCCGCCATAGGCGTGGCCTTCAACCAGGTCCTGGTCGCCGTCGAGCGACGGCTCACGTCCTGGCGGGTGCCCGCGGGCGGCTGACCCGGCCGTCGGCCCGTCCCGCCGCCTCCCGGTCCCGTCGTACGAGCGATCCGGCTCAGGGACCGCGACGGCTCACGCGCCCGACGTCCGCTGTGCACCCATCGGCCCACTCCCACCGACCGAGGTACCCCATGCCCGCGACCGCACCCCGTCAACTGCACCTCAACGCCTTCCTGATGAACGCCGGCCACCACGACGCCGCCTGGCGGCACCCCCGCACCCAGCCGGAACGCGCCACCGATCTGCGCTACTTCCAGCAGCTCGCGCAGACCGCCGAGCGCGGTCTGCTCGACTCGGTCTTCCTCGCCGACGGCCTCGCGCTGTGGGGCAAGGTCCGGCACAACGCGCTCGGCGGCTTCGAACCGCTGACCCTGCTGTCCGCCCTGGCGGCCGTCACGGAGCACGTCGGCCTGATCGCCACCGTCTCCACGACCTTCAACGAGCCCTTCCACACCGCCCGCAAGTTCGCCTCCCTGGACCACATCAGCGGTGGCCGGGCAGGCTGGAACATCGTCACCTCCGGAACGGTGGACGAGGCCCGCAACTTCGGGCAGGACGAGCATCTGGAACACCGGCTGCGCTACGAGCGGGCGCGGGAGTTCGTCGAGGTCGCCACCAAGCTGTGGGACAGCTGGGAGGACGGGGCGATCCTGCTCGACCGGGAGCGCGGCATCTACGCCGACACCGACAAGGTGCGGGCGATCAACCACCGCGGGGAGTACTTCGGCGTGCAGGGCCCCCTCAACGTGCCCCGCACACCCCAGGGATATCCGCTGCTGGTGCAGGCGGGCTCCTCGGAGGACGGCAAGGAGTTCGCCGCCCGGTACGCCGAGGCGGTCTTCACCGCCCAGCAGACCCTCGCCGACGGCCAGTCCTTCTACAAGGACCTCAAGTCCCGGCTGGCCCGCTACGGCCGTACGACGGACCAGCTGCTGATCCTGCCGGGCATCGCCCCCGTCATCGGCTCGACCGAGGCCGAGGCCCGGGCGCTGGAGCGGGAGCTGACCGAACTCCAGGTCCCCGAGTACGGGCTCGCCCAGCTCTCCGGGATGCTCGGCACCGACCTGACCGGGCTGCCCCTGGACGGACCGCTGCCCGACCTGCCCGAGGAACGGGACATCAACGGCAACAAGAGCCGGTTCACCCTGGTCGCCGAACTCGCCCGGCGCGACGGCCTCACCCTGCGCGAGCTCATCGCCCGGCTCGGTGCCGGGCGCGGCCACCGCGTCTTCGCCGGCACCCCCGAGCAGGTGGCCGACCAGCTCGAGGAGTGGTTCACCCAGGGCGCCGCCGACGGCTTCAACATCATGCCGCCCCATCTGCCGGGCGGCCTGGACGACTTCGTCGACCACGTGGTGCCGCTCCTCCAGCGGCGCGGGCTGTTCCGCACCGAGTACACCGGCCGCACCCTGCGCGACCACTACGGCCTGGCCCGCCCCGCCAACCGGCTGGTCGCGGCAGCCGCCGAAGAGAGGCAACCGGTATGAGCGGGCTGGACCTCACCGCAGACGTCCTGGTGGTCGGCGGCGGCCCCGCGGCCACCTGGGCCGCGCTCAAGGCGGCGCAGGACGGGGCCGACGTGATCCTCGCCGACAAGGGCTACTGCGGCACCAGCGGCGCCACCGCCTCGGCCGGTACCGGCGTCTGGTACGTCCCGGCGGAGCCCGCGGCACGGGAGGCGGCCATGGCGAGCAGGGAGGCCCTGGGCGGACACCTGGCCGACCGACGCTGGATGGCCCGGGTCCTGGACCAGACGTACGCCGGCGTCAACGAACTCGCGGCGGCCGCACGCTACCCCTTCCCGACCGGGCCCGACGGGAAGCAGCTCAGGAACGGGTTGCAGGGGCCGGAATACATGCGCAGGATGCGGATCCGGGTCCAGCGGGCCGGGGCGCGCATCCTCGACCACAGCCCGGTCACCGAACTGCTCACCGACCCCTCCGGCGCCGTCGCCGGTGCCAGGGGCCACCGGCGGCAGGCCGGGCAGTCGTACCGGGTGCGCGCCGGGGCGGTCGTCCTGGCCACCGGCGGCTGCGCATTCCTCAGCGGCGCGCTCGGCTGCAACGTCAACACCGGCGACGGTGCCCTGTTCGCCGCCGAGGCGGGGGCAGAGCTGTCGGGGATGGAGTTCTCCAACGCGTACGGCATCGCACCCGAGGGCACCTCCGTCACCAAGACCGCGTTCTACTCCTTCGCGACCTTCTACCGGGCGGACGGCTCCGTCCTGGAGGGCGCGACGGCCCAGGGCGGCCGGTCCGTGATCGCGCGAACGCTGCTCAGCGAGAAGGTGTACTGCCGGCTGGACCGGGCCGACACGGCCGCCCGGCGGGCGATGCGGCTGGCCCAGCCGAACTTCTTCCTCCCCTTCGACCGGCTCGGCATCGACCCCTTCACCCAGCTCTTCGCCGTCACGCTCCTCGCCGAGGGCACCGTGCGCGGTACCGGCGGCATCCGCATTTCGGGGGACGACTGCTCCACCACCGTCCCCGGGCTGTACGCGGCCGGGGACGCCGCGACCCGCGAGCTGATCTGCGGCGGCTTCACCGGCGGCGGCAGCCACAACGCCGCCTGGGCCATCTCCTCCGGCACCTGGGCGGGCCGGGGCGCGGCCCGCCACGCCCGCTCCCTGGGCGCGCGCGCCGGTACCAGGCGCCTGGTGGCGGCGGGCGGAGCCGGACTCCGGCCCACCGGGGCACCCGGTCCGGCCGACGGCTTCCGGCACGTCATCGCCGCCGTCCAGGCCGAAGTGCTCCCGTACGAGAAGAACTACCTGCGCCATGGTGACCTGCTCACGGCCTCGCTGAGGGTGCTCGACACCGTGTGGGAGGAGTCGCGCGCCTCCCTGTACGCCGGAGGCGGGGACGTCGTACGGGCCAGGCAGGCGGCAGCCATGACGGCGCACGCCCGCTGGATGTACACCGCCGCCCTGGCCCGCACCGAGACGCGCGGCATGGCCAAGCGGCTGGACTTCCCGGCCCAGGACCCCGGGCAGCACCACCGCATCGTCACCGGCGGCCTCGACCGGGTATGGACCCGCACCGAACCCCTGCCCTGCGCGCCGGCCGCACCCCTGGCCCCCGCGTCATCGCTGGAGGTGGCTTCGTGATCGAACTGGTCTCGGCACGACGATGCATCGCCTGCGACAAGTGCATCAAGGTCTGCCCGACCGACGTCTTCGACCGGGGCGCGGACGGCATCCCCGTCCTCGCCCGTCGCGACGACTGTCAGACCTGCTTCCAGTGCGAGGCGAACTGCCCGGCCGACGCCCTCTACGTCTCGCCCCTGGCACACCCGCTGCCCGACGACTCCGCCGCCCGCGACGAGCAGTACCTGAGCCGTACCGGTCAGCTCGGCAGCTACCGCCGGCACATCGGCTGGGGACAAGGCCGCACACCCGGCGCCCTGCGCGCCGTCGGTCCGCCCCTCGCACCGCCGGGCTCCACCGAAACCAGCCTGCCCATCACCTCCTGATCACCGACCGGTCGATCGCATGCACCGATCGCTCTCGAAAGGACACCCGCGCATGACCACCAGCCCCGGCTTCGACATCCGCAGGATCGGCGGCCGGATCGGCGCCGAGATCCTCGGCGTGGATCTCTCCACCGACCTCGACCCCGCCGTCGTCACCGAGATCAACTCCGCGCTCCTGGAACACAAGGCGCTCGTCTTCCGCGGCCAGGACCTCGACGACGCCGGTCAGCTCCGCTTCGCCTCCCTCTTCGGCGAGCTCACCACCGCCCACCCCACCGTGCCGTCCGTCGAGGGCCGGCCGCAGATCCTGCCCGTCGACGGCGACGAAGGCATCCGCGCCAACCACTGGCACACGGACGTCACCTTCGTCCGTACGCCTCCGAAGGCGTCCACGCTGCGCGGCATCGTGGTCCCGCCCTACGGCGGCAACACCCTCATCGCCAACTCGGCCGCCGCGTACCGCGACCTGCCCGAGCCGCTGCGCGAGCTGGCCGACAAGCTGTGGGCGGTGCACACCAACGACTACGACTACGCCGCCCCCAAGAGCGAGAAGGCCGCCGAACACCGCAGGCAGTTCGTCTCCCGGAAGTACCGCACCGCGCACCCCGTCGTCCGCGTCCACCCCGAGACCGGCGAGCGCGGCCTGTTCATCGGCGGCTTCGCCCAGAGCATCGTCGGCCTCGGTCCCTCCGACTCCCGCGACCTGCTGCGCATCTTCCAGTCGTACGTCACCCGCCCGGAGAACATCGTGCGGGTGGCCTGGACGCCGGGGGACCTCGTCCTCTTCGACAACCGCATCACCCAGCACTACGCCCCCGACGACTACGGCGACCTCCCGCGCCTGCTGCACCGGGTGACCGTCGCGGGCGACGTCCCCGCCGGTGTCGACGGCAGGCTCAGCCACACCATCGAGGGCGACGACGCCTCCCACTACACACCCGCGGTGGCCTGAACCCGCCCGGTCGCCGGGCGGGAACACCCGTCCGGCGACCTGTGCCCGACGGCCAGTTGAGCAACTGCTACGCTGCCCGGAGGTGGCGTCGGCCCCTGTCACGGTGACCGAGAAGACACACCTCCCGGCAGCGCAAGCGCTGTCCTGGGTCCGCCGTTTACCGCACACACGCAGTCCTGGAAGCCACCTCATGAGTGACCGCCCCCGCGAGGAGCCGCCACCGGCACCCGAAGCTCCGCGGCCGGCCGATGAGGCACCGGAACCGGCTGCACCGGTCGACGAGGCTCCGGAACCTTCCAGCGACACCGCGCCCACGCCCGCGCCCTCGTCCGACGAGGCTCCGGAGCCCGGTGCGGGCGGTCAGGACCAGGGTGCCGAGGCCCCGAAGTCACCTACGGAAGCCGCCGGTTCGGACGAGGAGGCCCCGGAACCGACGGCACCGACGGACGCCCCCGAACCGTCCGCGCCCGAGCCCACGGCGGAGGCCGATCCGGAACGCACCGAAGCCGCTCAGCCGCCCGCGGACATCCTGGACCCGACCGCGGAAGCCCCGGAGCCGGCGGCACCGAGCGACACACCGGAACAGCAGGAACAGCAGGAGCAGTCGGAGCAGCCGGAGCAGCCGGAGCAGGCAGCCCCGGTCAACGAGGCTTCGGATTCGGCCGACGAGGGATCGGACTCGTCCGACGAGGCGCCCGAGCCGCCCATGGCTTCCGACGCTTCGGAGCCACCGGCTGACGCCTCGGATACGGCGGATGAGGCTTCGGATACGGCGGATGAGGCGCCGGAACCGGCTGGGGAGGGCCCGGAGTCGACTGATGACGCCCCGGAACCGACCACGGACAGCCCGGAGTCGGCTGACGAGGCCCCGGAACCGACGCTGGACAGCCCGGAATCGGCCGCGGAGGCGCCCGAGCCGACGATCGACAGCCCTGAGTCGACCGATGAGGCCCCGGAACCGGCTCTGGACGGACGGGAGTCGACTGATGACGCCCCGGAACCGACCCTCGACAGCCCGGAATCGGCCGCGGAGGCGCCCGAGCCGACGATCGACAGCCCAGAGTCGACCGACGAAGCCCCGGAACCGGCCCCGGACGGACGGGAGTCGACTGATGACGCCCCGGAACCGGCCCTCGACAGCCCGGAATCGGCCGCGGAGGCGCCCGAGCCGACGATCGACAGCCCTGAGTCGACCGACGAAGCCCCGGAACCGGCCCTGGACGGACGGGAGTCGGCCGATGAGACGCCGCAGTCCCCCGCGGACGCGGCGCGCTCTGCCGACGATGCCCCGGAACCCACGGCACCGACGGACGCCCCCGAATCACCCGCACCCGAGACCACGACAGAGGCCGAGCCGGAGGCCAAGCCGGAGGCCGAGGCGCCCGAGGTGGGTGCCGGACGGTACGACAACGCAGCGCTGCGCGACGGCCCCGGCTATCAGAAGGAGATCGACGACCAGCTCGCGGCACGCGGCCTGGACCGCTCCGAGCACGACAAGCTCCGGCTCACACCGACCAACGAGCTGACCGAGCCGCAGGCCCGCGAGGTCGTCGGGGTCCGTGACGGGATCAAGCTCGACGATGGCCAGATGGTGACCAAGGTGGTCAAGCCCGAGGTCGCGGAGGCCTACCTGGACAACGCCACGAAGCTCGGCAGCGACGACTTCAATCCCGGCGAGTTCCGCGGCTCCATCGCGCGCGGCTGCGACACCGCGGACCTGCGCACCATGGACCAACTGCGCGACGGGCTCGCTCTCGGGGATGCCGACTGGTCCCCCGTCCCACCGGGCGCGACCGAGGCGTACCAGCTGCGCTTCCCCGCACCGCCCGACATGCGCGCCGACCCGACCCTCGGCGCCGTCGGCGACCAGGATCTGGCCGACAGCGTGGCCGGCATGGCCGGTCAGAGCCCGGGACGGGCCTGGGACGACCCGTTCCTCGGCACCGGTTACACCGGCGGGGGCATCCCCGAGTGGGAGGCCAAGCCCACCGGCTTGCCGGACCATGCCGAGATCTGGCGTCTCCACGATGACGGATCCGAAGAGGCGGTCGGCTTCTTCGACAAGAACGAAGGGCTGTGGCATTACTATGACTGACCCCGCGGGCTCCCCCTTCCCGGTCAAGGGGGAGGTCGCCGTCTTCCATGGCGACCTCTACCCGGCCCGTGCGGCCGCGGGTCTGTGGCCGCACGTCGAGCTGCTGCCGGAGCCCGGCCGCCCCGCACCCGCGAACGTCGCGCCGCGCGAGGCCGCCGACGGGTCGGTGGGCTACCCGGTTGCGCCGGACGACCTCGAAGCCTGGTACGCCGTGACATGGACGTTCCGCTGGCGCGGTGAGCTCTTCGAGTGCACCGCCGCGACGCCCACGACGCTCTCCGGCAATTACCTCGGTTCCGACGAGCACTTCGCCAAGGAGCACCTCAAGCGCCGGGTGATCGGGTATCGCGGTACGTTCCCCCGCCAGGAGGTCACCGAGCTGGCGGAGCACCGCGAGGATCTGCTCCAGCCGCTGCGCGAGCTGGTACGACGCCTGTCCGAGGTCGACCACTTCCGCCCCAAGGCCTACGCGGTCCACCGCGGCCGGACCTATCCGGCAGCCGCCGAGGCCGACGCCTCGGGCCTGGTCGCGCTGAGCACCGGGCAGGACCGGCCCGAGGATCTCGTCGCCGATCCCCGTCACCCGGGCGGCGGGCACTTCCTGGCCGCGCCGGAGCAGTTGGAGGCCTGGTACCGCATCCACTGGACCTTCCGCTGGCAGGGCGGCCCCTTCGAGGCCGTCGGAACGGTGGACGGAAAGATCAAGGGCGTCTACACGGGCGGCAGTTGGGGCTTCGCGGACAACTGGCAGCTGACCGCGGAGACGGGCCCCGACGGGGTGCACACCCGGTACACGGCCACGGTGGACCTCGACGGTGTCACCGATCTCGAACAGCACCGCACCGATCTGCCCGACAGGGCATAACCGCAGCCGGCGTCCGGCCGACAGCCGACGGGCTGCCCGATCCGTCGTCAGCCGAGGTCGGGCAGCGGGCGCCGGGCGACCGCGCGGGCGTCCTGCGGCGGGACACCCAGCATGCACAGCAACATCTCGGCCAGGTGGGACGCGGCCTCGTCGCCGTCCAGCTCCGGCCGGGCGAACCGCAGTTCCACCAGGGCGAGCAGGGAGCCGCCCAGGGCGGTCACCGCGACGGTCGGATCGGTGACGGTGAAACGGCCGGAGGCGATACCGGCCTCCAGATCGCGCAGGGCGCGGGGAGCGAGGCCCGAGTCCGAGTGGACGTAACCGAGGCCGCGGCGGCGCAGCACCTGCATCAGTTCCCGCCGGGAGTCGGCCAGGCGCGCGCTGAGCCGGAAGCCGGCCGCGACGAGTTCCGCGGGGTCCTCGACACCCTCCAGATGCTCGTCGACTGTCTGGCCGAATTCCTCGAGGGCGTCCCGCACCGCCGCGTCGAACAGCTCCGTCTTGGACTCGAAGTGGTTGTAGAAGGAGCCGAAGCCGACGTCCGCGCGCTCGGCGATCGCCTGGATGCTGGCGCTGGTGTCGCCGGTCTCGGCGAGAATCTGCCGCGCGGCACGGACGAGCGCCTGCCGGGTCTCGGCGCGGCGCCGCTCGAAGCGGTTGCGGGGCGGGGCTGACGTGGGCATACGCACAAGTCTACCAATGACTCCCATGAGACCACATTTTTGATGAAATGGTCAACCTGTCCCTGCTGGATTCCTCAGAAGTACCTGTCCCTGCTGAATTTCCTCAGAAGTGGAGCCTGGCTGCGCGAGGGGCGGGCGGACGCCCCGCTGCTGCGGCCGGACCGGGTCGTGAGGGATGTCCTCCCGTCCGGCGGGCACGATTCCACCGCGACCGCCGACCGGGCGGTCCAGCTGCACACCGCACGGACCCCCGGGCAACGCTGCCGAGAACCTGACGAGGAGACCGCACGATGACCGCACCGGCCCCCTTCTTCACCCTCGATCCGGAGACCGTCGCGGCCAGCCGCATCGCGGACTTCGCCCGTCACGCCGGGATGGACGGCACCGACTACGCCGCGCTGCACCGCTGGTCGGTGACCGACCTGGCGGGCTTCTGGGCCGCGGTGTGGGACTACTTCGGCATCGACGGGCAGACGCCGTACGAGCAGGTGCTGGCCGAGGAGACCATGCCGGGTGCCCGCTGGTTCACCGGCGCCACCCTCAACTACACCCATCACGCCCTGCGCCCGCATGCCGACGACGGCGTCGCGGTCATCGCCCTCGACGAGACGGGCTCGGCACACGAGGTGACCGGGGCCCGGCTGCGCTCCCAGGTCGCCTCGGTGGCCGCGACCCTGCGCGAGCTGGGCGTCGGGCAGGGCGACCGGGTCGTGGGGTACCTGCCCAACACCCCGCACGCGATCGTCGCGTTCCTGGCCGCCGCGAGTCTCGGCGCCGTCTGGTCGGTCTGCGGCCAGGACTACGCCCCCAGGGCCGCCGCCGACCGCTTCGCCCAGCTCGAACCGACCGTCCTGGTCGCCGCCGACGGCTACCTCTTCAACGGCACCATCCACGACCGCCGGGAGGCCGCGCTCGAACTCGCCCGGTCGCTCCCGACGTTGAAGGCGACGCTGCTGGTGGGCCACGTGGGCCTGCCCTGGCCCGAGGCCGACGGCCCCTCCCTCGTGGTGCCGTGGGAGGAGGCCTCCACCCGGAGCGAGGAACTCGTCTGCACCCCGGTGCCGTTCGACCACCCGCTGTGGGTGGTGTTCTCGTCCGGCACCACCGGCCGGCCCAAGGGCATCGTCCATGGCCACGGTGGCGTCCTGCTGGAGCACCTGAAGACCCTGGCTCTCCACTCCGACGTCGGCCCCGGCGACCGTCTGCTCTGGTACACCACCACCAACTGGATGATGTGGAACATGGTCGTCTCGGCCCTGCTGACCGGCGCCACGACGTGTACCTACGACGGCAGTCCGGCGCCCGCCGCCAGGCTCGACGTCCTGTGGGAGCTGGCCGCGCGCCACCGGGTGACGGTGTTCGGGACCAGCCCCCAGTACCTGCTGGGCATGGCCAAGGCCGGCATCGAACCGTCCCGGCACGACCTGTCGTCCATACGGGTGCTCGGCTGCACCGGCTCCGCCCTGCCGGCCTCCGCCTACCCCTGGGTGCGCGACCACGTCGGCGCACACGTCCTGCTCGCGTCGACCAGCGGCGGCACGGACGTGGTGTCCGGCTTCGTCGGCAGCGCGCCCAACGCCCCTGTCTGGGCGGGCGAGTTGTCCGCGCCCCACCTGGGTGTGGCGCTCGCCGCCTACGACGCCGAGGGGCTGCCGGTGGTGGACCGGGTCGGTGAGCTGGTCGTCACCCGGCCCATGCCGTCGATGCCGCTGTACTTCTGGAACGACCCGGACGGCACCCGCTACCGCGACGCCTACTTCGGCACCTACCCCGGTGTGTGGCGGCACGGCGACTGGATCACGGTCACGGGGCACGGCTCGGTGATCGTCCACGGCCGCTCCGACTCCACGCTGAACCGCAACGGCGTGCGGCTGGGCAGCGCCGACATCCATGACGCCGTCGAGCGCCTGCCCGAGATCGCCGAGGCCCTGGTCATCGGCGCGGAGGAGCCCGACGGCGGCTACTGGATGCCGCTGTTCGTGGTGCCGGCCGACGGAGTGGTCCTGGACGACGCGCTCCGCGAGCGGATCAGGGAGGCGATCCGCGCCGGGGCCTCGCCGCGCCATGTCCCCGACGAGATCCTCGTCGTGCCGGGGATCCCGCACACCCGCACCGGCAAGAAGCTGGAGGTCCCCGTCAAGCGGCTCCTCCAGGGCGCTCCCGCCGAGCAGGTCGTCAACCCCGCGGCGGTCGACCGCCCCGACCTCCTGGACCACTTCGCCCGGCTGGGGGCCGAGCGGCGCGAGCGGCGCAGTACCCGGTCCGCACCGGAGAAGTGACGTTCACCGGCACAATTCGCGGCACTTTTCGGACGGAATAGGAGTCGCCTCTTTCTCTTGTGTCCCACCAGGCGAACGATGTTTCGAGAAACGATACGTCTCATCGCTGGGTGTCACCGAGCAGACCGCTCACGTTCAGCACCTCGTGGCACTGCTGTGCCTGCCGGCCGGTGGCCGGTGTGCCCGGCTTGGCGCAGGTGACGTTCACGGTGACGGTGGCGTTCTGGGGGATCTTGATGGGGGTGACCCAGTGGTAGTCCTGGTTGCGGAAGGTCTCCAGCGCGATCGTGGTGATCTTCCGGTCGCCGAAGCTGATGGTCATCACCCCTTCGTCGCCCTGGAAGTTTGCGGCCACCAGGTCCGTGACCCCGAAGATCTTTCCGGCGGGCACCACATAGGTGCCGGTCTTCGTCTGGCCGCCGGAGGTCTGGAGATCGATGGTGGCCGAGCTCTGCTGGCCACCGGCGAGACCGGCGTCGCCGCCGGTGCCACCTCCGCTCCCGCCTCCGCTCCCGCCGCCCGTGGTGCCGCCCGAGGGCACGGCCGCCTTACCCTGGCCGCCCTGCTGCTCCGCCGAGCCGTTGCCCGTCCCGGTACCCGGCGCCCCGGCGTTCTGCCGGGCGCCGGGTGTCGGCCTCGGGTGCACCACCTCGTCGGCGGCCTCCTTGGCCGTGCTGCGCACCGCCGGACGGACCAGCGCGAACCAGGCCAGCAGCAGCGCGAGCAGCGCCGCGAGCAGCGCCAGCAGCCACTTCGGGAACACCGGGATCTGGACGAACTCGGCTTCCAGGGGCGGTCGTACGACGGTCCCGGCCCGCTCCGCCTCCACCGCGCCGGCGTCCTGGGTGCGTACCGTGAACGGCCAGGTCGCGGGCTTGCCGAACCAGACCGGCTTGCCGGTGCGCACCCGCAGCCGCGTCTCCGCCGACTCACCGGGCTCCAGCGTCAGCTCGGCCGGGGTGAAGCCGAACCGCAGCTCCTCCCCCGCCTGCTCCGGGGTGAAGGACACCCGGGCCGGGGAGTTGCCCTCGTTGCGCACCGCCAGTCGGTAGCGGCCGCGCAGCCAGCCGCGCCGGCGGCGCGGGGCCAGCTCGGCGCGCAGCTCGTGGAACTCCTCGACGTGCACGGTGGTCTCGGGCACCGTGACGGACTCGGGGTGTTCGGCCGGCAGCACCCGTACGGCCAGCGGCACGTCACCCGCGCGGACCTCCGGGGAACGCGGAGGGTTCAGGCGGATGGTCACCGTCTCGGAGGTGCCGGGGTAGAGCGAGACCCGCTCGGGTTCCACGGTGGCCCATGGCGCGCAGTCGCCGACCACCTCCAGCGCGTACGCCTCGACGATGTCGCTGTCGTTGCGGACGGTCAGGCTGGTGGCGGCGGTACCGCCCGGCGTCACCGTCACGGCCGGTATGTCGAGGCCGGGGGCTCCGGGGCCGGAAGAGGCAGCAGATGGCGTCACGCCACGACCGTAGGGCGGGGGGCGGGACGCGACGAGAGACGCGAGGGCAACACCCGGGCAATCGCCGTGCCCCGCGCGGTCAAGGCCGACTCGGCCGTGCGGGCAGCTGGTTGAGCCGGTGCACGGCGCGCGCACCGCCGCCGGCGGAGGTTCCCCCGGTGTCCTTGTGTTCCCGCCTCCGTCCAGGAAACGAGTAATCCACCATGTCCGGCTCCACGAAAGACATTCCTTTCATGACCACCGGCACGCCGCGCACGGGTACACCTGCCCGTACGGCGTCCCCCCACACCCCGGCCGACGGCCCGCGTCGGGTGACCGTGGCCGTCTACGCCCAGGACCCGGTCCTGCACATCGGCATCGTCCATCAGCTGCGGCAGCGCCCCGAGGTGGAGCTGGTCGGCGCGGCCGAGGCTGACCGGGCGCAGACCTCGCTCGTGGTCGTCGACGCCGTGGACGACGAGGTGATCGCCCTGCTGCAACGGTTACACCGCGGCTCCGCCACCCGCACCGGCCTGGTCGCCGGCGCGTTCGACTCCGCGGCGCTCCAGCGGGTGCTCGAGTGCGGTGTCGCGGCGGTGCTGCGGCGCGCCGAGGCGGACCAGGACCGGCTGCTGCACCTGGTGCTCGCGCTGGCCAACGGGGAGGGAGTGCTCCCCGGTGACCTGCTCGCCACCCTGCTGGCGCAGGTCGGCAGCCTCCAGCGCGCCGGGCTCGACCCGCACGCCCTGTCCCTGTCCACGCTCACCGCGCGCGAGGCCGACATGCTGCGCCTGGTCTCGGAGGGGTTCGACACCGCCGAGATAGCGCAGAAGACCGCGTACTCCGAACGGACCGTCAAGAACGTGCTGCACGAGATCACCACGCGCCTGCAACTGCGCAACCGGGCGCACGCCGTCGGCTACGCGCTGCGCAACGGGCTGATCTGACGGCCGCCCGTCACCCGGGCGCTGCCCGAAAGCGCAGGCACGCTTCCCTCCGGCACGGCCCCGCCGCCCTGCCGCGTACGCCACGTGCGCGGCAGGGTGGCGGGGCGCACCCAGGTGTTCCGAGACTGCGAGGTGGACCGTGAACGGCACCGCTGACCCCGGCGGACGGCACCGGCTGCGGAGGTTCGGCGCGTCGTTGCTGCTGCTGGTCCCGCTGTGCGCGGTGACGGCGGCCTCGGGGCCGGGCCACGCCGAACCGCAGCCGGCGGCGGCGCCGGCCGACGCGTCCGCCACCCGGATCGCCTACGCGGGCACCGCGCACCGCAGCCTCGGCCGGGTCGTCAAGACGACGTCCAGCGAGCCCCTGTTCGGGACGGGCCCGGCACACTTCGACATCCAGCCGTCGGCGCTGGGCGAGACGCTGGTGTTCGCCAGCCGCCGCGACGACAAGCGCCCGCAGATCTATCTGCGGGCCCCGGACGGGACGGTGCGCAAGCTGACCGACGGCCGGGACGCGGCGCATCCACGGCTCACGCCGGACGGCGGGGCGGTGGTGTTCGACTCGGCGGAGCCCGGCGGCCCGGACGGCAGGAAGCAGCGCGACCTCTGGCTGGTGCACACCGACGGCACCCATCTGACCCGGCTCACCGACACGCCGTACGACGAGGAGAGTCCGACCGTGTCGCCGGACGGGCGGCGGCTCGCCTACTCCGCCGACGCCGATCCGGCGGCGGGGCCGCAGATCTATGTCCGGCCGCTGACCGGGGGCACCCCGGCCCGGATCACCGGGACGCTCGGCGGCAAGGCGACCGAGCCCGTGTGGAACCCGGTGGGCGACGCGGCGCACCGGGACCTCGTCGCGTACACCTTCACCGCCGACCGGACGACCGGTCCGCGGCTGCGGGTGACCGGCGGAGCGGGCGGGGACCAGCCGCTCCTCGCGGGGGAGCAGGCACAGTGGCGGACCCATGGGGCGACCTGGCTGCCCGACGGGGACGGGGTGCTGTTCCTCAGCCCGAACCGCACCTGTTCCTGCGAGGGCGACTGGGACCATGTGTTCCGGGTGCCGGCGCACTCCGCGGACACCCCTCAGCTGGTGCTCAGCGAGGACCGCGCGGTCGGCACGGCCACCTGGGTGGGCCCGTCGTCCGGCGGATACGCGGTGGTGGACCGCATCTCGGCGCTCGGCCCGCACGTGGTGACGCTCCAGGACGTACGACGGGACGGCAGCGATCCGCGCGACCTCGGGCTGACCCTGCTGAATGAGGACCCGGCCGCCGACACGAACACCGACCCGGCCAAGGACCCGCTGTTCCAGCCGGCCGCCGGGTACGACCCGTGGACCGAGCGGCAGACCTACACCCCGGACGGCCGCCGCATCGTGGTCACCCGGTTCGAGGACGGGGCGGCCGGGCGGATCGAACGGATCTGGACGGTCGACGCCGACGGCACCCACCAGATGGCGATGCCGCTGGCCGGACGCGGGCCGCAGGACCGGGACACCGACCCGGCGTTCTCCCCTGACGGCAGGTACCTCGCCTTCACCCGGATCTCGCCGGGCGGCTCCGGTTCCGCCCCGGGTCTCAGCCGCGTCCTGATCGCCGATGCCGAAACCGGCGCGATCGTCCACGAGATCGTGCCGCCGGCCGGCGAACAGACCGGCGGCGACGCCCAGCCGACCTGGTCCTCCGACGGCACCACCCTCGCCTTCACCCGCAACGAGGTGATCGACGGGCGCGGCGGCAACAAGCACATCTGGACCGTGCCGGTGAGCGCCCTCGACCGGCAGCGGGACCTCAGCTCGGCGATCTGCCCCGGCACGTGCGCGGTCATCGACGACAGCCCGGCCTTCTCCCCGGACGGCCGTCTCATCGCCTTCAACCGGAAGAACGGCGGCGGCCTGGTCGACGAGCGCAACGGCCTGCTGCTCACCTCGGTGTCCGGCACCGACTGCCGGGTGCTGCTGCCCGAGGCCGCGCGGAACACCGCCGACGGCTGCCACCGGGAGCTGCCGGACACCACGGTCACCGGCCCGCACCAGCCGCGCGACGCGGCCTGGAAGGCGGACGGCACCAACCTGGTCTTCACCGCCCGCGAAAAGCAGCCGGTCAACTGCCCCGAGAAGCTCTACCGGTTGAACATCAGGACCGGGCGCGTGTCACCGATCACGACCGAGCTGCCGGGGCGGCAGAAGGAGCCGAGCGTCCAGCAGTCGGTGGACCTGGCCGTGCACGCCCCGGTCGCGGTGCCCTCGACCCGTGTCGGCACCGCCCGGGACGTCCGCGTCGACGTGGTCAACAACGGCCCGGCCGCCTCCCCCGGCACCCGGCTGACCATCGCTCCCCCGCCGGGTGTGACGGTCACCAAGGTACGTCTCCCGGGCGGCAGTTGTGCCGCCATCACCCTCCAGTGCAACCTCGGGGTGGTGCCGCCCGGCAGGACCGTGCCGGTGACCGTGACCCTGACCGGGCACACCCCCGGCGCGCAGCCGGTGGACTGGTCGGTCACCGGCAGCGTCATCGACCCCGCGCCCGGCGACAACACCGCCCGGACCGTGGTGCCGGTGCGCCCGGTCACCCCGCCGCACCCGACTCCGACCCCGCCCCCGTCGCCCAGGCCGACGCCGAAGCCCGCGCCGCCGGCTCCGCCCGCGCCCAAGGCCGGACCCGGGGTGCAGGTCACCGCCCAGCCGAACCCCGGTTACGTCGGCGGCCGGGTCGTGGTGACGTACACCGTGCGCAACGGGCGCAACGCGCTCGCCACCGGGCTGCGGCTGCGGCTCGGGCTGCCCGCCGGGATACCGAACGGCGGGCCCCCGCCGGGCTGCGACACCTCGTGGAGGTGCGCGCTGCCCGACCTGGCACCGGGCGGCCGGACCGTCGTCCAGGTGGTGCTCGCCCCCGACCGGGCGCTGACCGGCCGCGTCACCGGCGTCCTCACCACCACCGGCACGGACGCCGACCGGAGCGACAACACGGCCCGTACGACGCTGCGCATCCTCCAGCCGCGGATCGTCGCCGTCCCGCCGATCGGCAAGCCCGGCTTCGTCACCTCGGTACGCGGCAAGGACTTCCCGCCCGGGGTGCCCGTGCGGTTCACCTGGAAGCCGGGGATCACCGCGGCCGCCGTACCGACCGTGCCGAAGCCGGACGGCACGTTCATCGGCCAGCTGCTCATCCTCGCCAAGGACCAGACCGGGCCGCGCACGATCACCGCGCGGGGCCCCGGATTCTCCCCGGTGAAGACGGACTTCCTGGTGGTGACCGGCAGCGTGCAGCCGCCCGACGAGGTGACCCGCCGGTGATCCACGAGGTCGACGAGGCACTGCGCGGACTGCTCGCCGAGTCCGGGCTGGAGGCGTCCGGCGTCGAGGTCGTCCTCGACGCGCCCACCCGCGACTGGGCGGCGCGCCGGACCGCGCCCACCGTCTGTGCCTTCCTCTACGACATCCGGGAGGACACGTCCCGGCGCGGCAGCGGCGCGGGGGAGGTGTACGACGCGGACGGGTATGTGGTGGCGCGGCGCACCCCGCCCCGCTGGTTCGAGCTGACCTACCTGGTCACGGCGTGGGCGAGCCGCCCGCAGGACGAACACCGGCTGCTCTCGCAGGTGCTGGCCGCGCTCGTGGCCACCGACACGCTGCCCGAGCGGCTGCTCACCGGGACGCTCGCGGAACTCGGCCTGACCGTGTCCCTGGACACCTCCGGCGCCGAACTCGACGCGCCCGCCGCCTGCGATGTGTGGTCGGCGCTCGGCGGCGAGCTGCGGGCGTCGCTCGGGGTACGGGTGCGCGCCCCGCTCGCCGCGGTGAGCAGGGCGGCCGCGCCACCGGTGACGGAGGGCCTCGTGATGCGCTCCGCCGACCGCACCGGGGAGAGCGATGCGGAGGCGGGCGATCCGGAGGCCGGACGCAGGTTGACGGGCGAGGAGACGGGCGATCCGGAGGCGGGGCGCGGGCTGCGGGGCGAGGAGACGGGCGATCCGGAGGCGGGGCGCGGGCTGCGGGGCGAGGAGACGGGCGATCCGGAGGCCGGACGCCGGCTGCGGTACCGGGACGTGAGCGACCCGGGCCGGGACGGCTTCGGCAGCCCGCGCGAGCGCCGCCCGGCCCCCGCCCGGCGCCGGAGGGGACGACAGCCGTGACGGACCTCGCCGACGCGAGCACGGCCGTCTCCGTGGACCCGCTGTGGGCGCGGCTGCGGCTCGTGGAGGAGCGGGTGCGGGAGGCCGTCGCGGCCCGCCGCGCCGTCGATCCCGACCCCGACGATCCGTACCGGGGCCAGTACCTCTCCCCCGAGGCAGTGCAGCGGATCCTGGACCCGCCGGCCGGCCCCGGCCTGCCGGGACACACGCCGCTGCCCGCGCCGACCGGCTCCGTGCTCGGCACGCTCGCCGCGCGGTTCGCGCTGTCGCCGCTGGACCTGGATCTGCTGCTGGTCGCGGTGGCCCCCGATCTGGACGCCCGGTTCGAGCGCCTGTACGGCTATCTCAACGACGATCTGACGCGCCGCCGGCCGACGGTCGGGCTGGCGCTGGAACTGTGCGGGTGCGCCGCCGCGTCGACCGCCCGGTTCCGGCTCTCCCCCGCGGCGCCCCTGATCGCGAACGGCCTGCTGGAGATCACCGAGCCGGACCGCCCGGTGCTGTCCCGCACCCTGACCGTCCCGGACCGGGTCACCGCCCATCTGCTGGGTGACACCCACCCGGACACCCGGCTCACGGGGGTGCTGGACGGGGAGGGTTCCCTCGAAGAGGTGGTCGACGCTGATCCGGCAGGGACCGAAGCCGGAAGCGGGGAGTCGGGGGATGTGGGGCGGGCCGCTGCGGCCGTTCGGTCGGGGGCGGAGTTCGTGCATCTGCTGGATCGGGGCGGGGATCCGCAGGGCCTCGCCGTCGCGGCGCTGCGGGCGGCCGGGCTGCGGCCGCTGGTGCTCGACGCGGCGGCACTCGCCCGACGGGCCGGCGACCTGCCCGTGCTCGCCCGGGTGGCGGCGCTGGAGGCCCGGCTCACCGGGGCGGGCGTCGTCCTCGGCCCGCTGACGGCGCTGCCGCCGGAGCCGTCCCAACGGGCGGGTGCGGTGCGGGAGTTGTGCACGGCACTGCGCGGCATCCCGCTGTTCACCCACGGGGTGGACGGCTGGGACCCGGCGTGGGCGGTCGACACCCCGGTCGTCCTGCCGGTCGGCCCGCCCTCCGCCGCACAGCGGGCGGCACGCTGGCGGCACGCCCTGGACCGGGCCGGCGCCAGCGTCGTCGGGGACACGGAGACGCTCGCCGGGGCGGTCGCCGCGCACCGTCTCGACGGCGGGCAGCTGCGCCGCGCCGCCGGGGCCGCGGTGCGCGCCGCCGCGCTGGCGGGCCGCCCGGTCACCGCCGACGACCTGCGGTCCGCCGTACGGGCACAGAACGGCGCGGGGCTCGCCCGGCTGGCCCGCCGGGTGGAGCCCGGCGTCGGCTGGGACGACCTGGTCCTGCCCGCGCCGACCCACCGCAGGCTGCGTGAGCTCGCGGTGCGCGCCCGCCACCGCGACCAGGTGCTCGGGCAGTGGCGGATGCGTCCGGGCGGCGGCCGGGGACGCGGGGTGATCGCGCTGTTCGCGGGCGAGTCGGGCACCGGCAAGACCATGTCCGCCGAGGTGGTCGCCGCGGACCTCGGGATGGACCTGTACGTGGTCGATCTGTCCACGGTCGTCGACAAGTACGTCGGCGAGACCGAGAAGAACCTGGAGCGGATCTTCACCGAGGCCTCCGCGGTCAACGCGGTCCTGCTCTTCGACGAGGCCGACGCGATCTTCGGCAAGCGGGCGGAGGTGAAGGACGCGCACGACCGGCACGCCAACATCGAGTCGGCGTACCTGCTCCAGCGGATGGAGTCGTTCGACGGCATCGCCGTACTGACCACCAATCTCCGGGCCAACCTGGACGAGGCGTTCACCCGGCGGCTCGACGTGGTGGCGGACTTCCCGGTGCCGGACGCCGCCCAGCGGCTGGCCCTGTGGGAGCGGTGTCTCGGGCAGCGGCTGCCGCGCGCCGCCGATCTGGACCTCGGCTTCTGCGCGGACCGCTTCGAGCTGGCCGGCGGCTCCATCCGGGCCTGCGCGGTGACCGCCGCCTATCTCACGGCGGAGTCCGGACAGCCGCTCGGCATGCGGCAGTTGGTGACGGCGGTGGCCCAGGAGTACCGCAAGCTCGGCCGGCTGGTGCTGGAGAGCGAGTTCGGCCCGTGGACCCGGGATGTGCTGAGCGAGGGCTGACCACAGCCCTCCGGCCGGTCCTGCACACATCCGCCGCCGAGTGCCGCCCGGAGCTCCTTGCGCGGCGGCCGCGCTGCCCGGACGGCCCGGGCGGGCGTCCGGAAAGGCAGCGCGGTTGCCCCCGGCGAGGTACCCGCGCACCTGTCGCCGCGCCCGACCCGCCTCGGAGACTCGGCATCGACGCAGGTGACCACGCTGGACCACAAAGGAGCGAGCATGCCGACGTACCTCACCCCGGGCGTGTACGTGGAGGAGGTGCAGTCCGGTGCCCGCCCGATCGAGGGGGTCGGCACCGCCGTCGCCGCGTTCGTCGGGTTCGCCGGGACCGGGCCGTTCCACGAACCGACCCTGGTCACCACCTGGGACCAGTACGTCCAGCTGTTCGGCGGCTTCGTCGAGGGCGCCTACCTCGCGCACGCCGTGTACGGCTACTTCGCCAACGGCGGCGGCGCGGCCTACGTGGTGCGGATCGGCGGACCCGGGGCCGGCTCCGAGGCCGCGGGAGACGGCGGCCGGCGGCCCCGGGAGATCCGCGCGGCGGAGCCCGTCGCGCTCGGCGGCTTCCTGGTGACGGCGCGGCCCGGCGCGACCGGGGTGTCGGTGGAGGTCGCCGACGCGGACGGCGAGAACCCGCCCGAGGACCGGTTCAAGCTGCTGGTCCGTCAGGGCGACCAGGTGGTGGAGTCGTACGACGTCTCCACCCGCAAGAACGTCAAGGGGTACGTGGTCACCCAGCTGCGCGCCTCCCGGCTGGTCGAGGTGACCGAGCAGCAGGACGCCGCCCCGGCCCGGCCCGCGAGCCAGACGGTGGCGGTGCCCGACGCGCCGGCCGCTCCCGCGGGTCCCGCCGCCGGCGAGGTCTCCCGGACCGACCCCGCCGAGTACGTCGGCGACGCCGCCGCCCGCACCGGTTTCGCCGGGCTGGAGGCCATCGACGAGATCACCATGGTCGCGGTCCCGGACCTGATGGGCGCCTACCAGCGCGGTGACATCGACGCCGAGGGCGTGCGCACCGTCCAGCTCGCGGTCATCTCGCACTGCGAGCAGATGGGCGACCGGGTCGCGGTCCTCGACACCCCGCCCGGGCTCACCGCCCAGCAGGTGCGGACCTGGCGCAACGACGAGGCCGGCTACGACTCCCGGTACGCCACCCTCTACTACCCGTGGGTGAAGGTCTTCGACCCGGCGGCCGGCCGCACCGCGACGGTTCCGCCGAGCGGACACATCGCCGGTGTGTGGGCGCGCAGCGACGCCGAGCGCGGGGTACACAAGGCGCCCGCCAACGAGGTGATCCGGGGCGCGGTGGACCTGGAGATCCGGCTCAGCAAGGGCGAGCAGGACCTGCTCAACCCGATCGGGGTGAACTGCGTGCGTGCCTTCCCCGGCCGCGGCATCCGGATCTGGGGCGCCCGCACCCTGTCCTCCGACCCGGCCTGGCGCTATCTGAACGTACGGCGTCTCTTCAACTACCTCGAGGAATCCATCCTGTTGGGCACCCAGTGGGTGGTCTTCGAGCCGAACGACGACCGGCTGTGGTCGAGCATCCGCCGCAACGTCACCGCGTTCCTCACCGAGGAATGGCGCCGGGGCGCGCTCTTCGGCCGCACCGCCGAGGAGGCGTTCTATGTGAAGTGCGACCGCGACAACAACCCGCAGACCTCCATCGACCAGGGCCGGGTCGTCTGCGAGATCGGCGTCTCCCCCGTCAAGCCCGCCGAGTTCGTGGTGTTCCGGCTGGCCCAGTTCTCCGACAGCACCAGCCTCATCGACGAGTGACCCGCGGGTCGGCCAAGGAAAGGTGACAGACAGTCATGGCAGAGGGCGATGCTCTTTCCACCCACGTCTTCGGCGTGCAGCTCGGCGGATACCTGGTGGAGTCCATCCAGGAGATCAGCGGGCTGACCGTCGAGGAGGAGGTCGTCGAGGTACGGCAGGTCAGCTCGGAGGGCAAGCAGATCATCCGCAAGCAGCCCGGCGCCCGCCAGGCCGGCGAGATCACGATCACCCGGGGACTCGACAAGAGCAGCGAGTTCACCAAGTGGATCAAGGAAACGCTCAACAACGGTGCCGTCGACACCGCCCGGCAGAACCTGACCATCGAGATCAAGGACAGCAAGGGCGAGACGGTCCGCCGTATCCAGCTGATGAACGGCTGGGCCTCCCGCTGGGAGGGGCCGTCCCTCAAGGCCGGTGAGTCGGCCGCGGCCACCGAGTCCGTCACGATCGTGTTCGAGGAGATCGTCGTCGAATGAGGCGCCGTACCGTCACGGCGGGCAGCCTGGAGGAGATCCTGGAGGCGACGGCGCCCGCCCCGGCCGCCGAGCAGCCGCCCACCCCGCCCGCCGCCACCCCCTCCCCGACACCACGGGAGCACGGCCTGCGCACGGAGTTCGAGTTCGAGCTGCCGCGCGGGTACGTGGACGAGGCGGGCACCCTGCACCGGCACGGCGCGATGCGGCTGGCGACCGCCCGCGACGAGCTGCGGCCGCAGATCGATCTGCGGGTCAAGGAGAACCCGGCGTATCTGAGCGTGGTGCTGCTGAGCCAGGTGATCACCCGGCTCGGCGCCATCACCGATGTGCACGCGGGGATCGTGGAACGGATGTACGCCACCGATGTGGCGTTCCTCCAGGACTTCTACCGCCGGGTCAACAGTGAGGGGCACACCCGTGCCGCGGTGACCTGTCCGCACTGCGAGGGCGCCTTCGAGGTGGACCTCTCGGGTGGGCGCCTGGGGGAATCGTGACGTACGCGCTCCCCCGGCTCCGGGAGGAGATCGCGTACGTCGCCTATCACTTCCACTGGCAGCGCGAGGAGATCCTCGACCTCACCCACGCCGAGCGGCAGACCTGGGTGGCCGAGATCGCCCGTATCAACACCCGGATGAACGAGGGCGGTTGAGTTCATGGCATGGTGGCACGCCCTGCGCCGCCGGGCCGCGGCGGCGACCGGCACGGCGGAGCGCACCGTCCCCGCCCCCGAGTCCGATGCGGGTTCCGGTTCCGTCGTCGCGCCCGCGTCCGCGTCCGTACCGGGGGACTGGGACGGCGGGTGGCGCAGCGCCCCGCCGCCGACGCTGACCGTCGCCCGCGCCCCGATCGGCGTCAGCGACGGCCTCGCCTTCCGCGCGGGCCTCGCCTCCTGGCAGAACCCGGCCTTCGACGCGGGCCTCGGCCACGCGCTGCTGCCCTCCGCCCCGGCGGGGTTGCTGCACGGCGTCACCCAGCGGGCCACCGCCCCCGCCACCCGCCACCACGCCGACGGCGGTCCACTGCTGCTGCGGGCCGCCGCCCGCCCGGACACCGAGGAACCGGCCGAATCCGCCGGCCGACCGGGCGACTCCTCTCGTACGACGGCCCCCGCGCGTCGCCGTACGGCGCCTGCTGCACCGCAGCGCTCGGCCCCGACCGCGAACCGTCACGCGCCCGGCGCGGCGGCCGTCCAGCGGGCCGCAGCGGGGCCCGCCGGTCAGGTGGTCCGCCCCGCCGATCCCGGCCGCCCGGCGGCGGGGCCGGAACTTCCACCGGTCCGTCGGATCGCCGTGGTACCGGTCGCCCCGCGCGGCGGAACGGCGGGCCCGGCTCCGGCGGACGGCCCGGACAGGGCCACGATCACCGCCCAACGCGCCGATGCCGTACGGCCCCGGCCGCTGGGTCCCTCACTCACGGTTGCCCGGCGGTCGGCGGAACCCGTACGCCGGATCCCGGCCCTGAAGCCCGAGGTCCGGCGTGGCGCAGCCCCTGGCAGGGGCACGGACAGCACCACGGACACGGACGCGACGCCCTCGATCACCACCGAGCCGGCCCCCAAGGACACCTCTCGCCCCGCCTCCCCGGAGCGACGGATCGACCGAGCCCCGTTGGGCACGCCCCTGACCGAACTGCCGCCCACCGCACACCCCTCGGCCACCGGCGGACCAACAGACCCGCCCCAGCCCACGGCACCACCCGCGCTCCCCCTCGGACCTGGCCCCGCGCCAGCCGACGCCGGGCACCCGAGCGGAGTGCGGGCGCCGCTGCCGGCGATGCCACCGACCACACGCCCCTCGGCCACGGGCCGACCGGCAGACCCCTCCCACCCCACGGCAGCACCCGCGCTCCCCCTCACCGGTCAGCAGGCGCACACCCCCGGCCCCGCTTCCGGCCCGGCCACCGCGCCAGCCGACACCCGACACCGGGCCGGACTGGGCGCGCCCCTGACCGAACTGCCGCCCACCGCACACCCCTCGGCCACCGGCCGACCCACAGACCCACCCCACCCCACGGCACCAATCACACTCCCCCTCACCGGGCGACAGCCGGAGACCCCTGCCCCCGCACCAGCCGGTCCCGCGCTGTCCGACACCCGACACCCGAGCGCACTGGGCGCACCCCTGACCGAGGTGCCGCCCACCGCACACCCCTCGGCCACCGGCCGACCCACAGACCCGCACCACCCCACGGCACCACCCGCACTCCCGCTCACCGGGCGACAGCCGGAGACCCCTGCCCCCGCGCCGGCCGATGCCCGGCACCGGGGCGGACTGGGGGCGCCGCTGCCCGCGATGCCCCCCACTGCCGCTCCACCCCACTCCCCCAGCTCCAGCGGGCGGCCGGTCACCGTGCGCTCCGGCAGCGCGCCCCTGCTGGGCGCGGCGGACACCGGACGTTCCGGACTGGCCGTCAACTCTGGGAAGAACAGCGGGGTTTCACGCGCGTCCAGCGACCCCTCGGCCGTGCTGCCGGGTCCCTCGACGGCTGACGGCACTCCGCCGGTCGTCACAGCAGGGCCCGGACCGGCGCAGTCCCTGTCCGCCCCGGAGCCCTCGCCGGCCGACCGGGCGGCCCCCGGTGCGCGCGGTGCGTCACCGGCGGACCGTCCGCGCTCCGGTGGTCACGACGCGCCGGGCCCGGTCGTCGTCGCCCGTGCGGTCTCGGGACCGGCGCGGCCTGCGGGTCCGGGCACCGCGGAAACGCCCGGTGTCATCGGCCGGCCGCCGTACACCGTGCAGCGGCGCAGCGCGGGCGTCGCGCCGGGCGCGCCCCGTGCCCTGTCGCTGCTCGCCGCGCGTCCGCTGACGCTCAACACCCGTGCGCCGCACGGCTTCGCGCCGCCTGCCACGCCCCGCACCCCCGTGCGCCCAGTGGTGGCCGCGTCCTGGCGCCGCGAACCGACGGCACCGGCTCCCCCACCCGCCGTACCGAGCAACGCGGGATCGGGCCCATCCGCGCGACCGGCCCGGAGTGTCCCCGCGCATGCCGCCGCACCGCCGGTACAGCGGGCCGCCCCCGGCCCCGGCCCCGCGCCGGCGCTCCCGCACCGGACGTCATCAGACGGCCCGGCACCGATGCCAGCGGCCTCCTCCGTCTCCCCGCCGACCCATCCCGCCCCGGTCGCCGATGCCGGGCCGGTGACGGCGCTCCCGCCGTCGGGCAGCCGCACGCCCCCGGCAGCGCTGCCGTATCCCTCCCCGTCGGCGACCCCGGCTACCGACCCCCCGTCACCCGGCGGCCCCGGCCGCCCCGCGGCTCGGCGGGCCCTTCCCGTCGTACGGCCTGAGCCTCCCGTTCAGCGGGCGGTGGGCGGGGCGGATGCGGTGTCGCGGCCGCCGGTGCTGCCCTTGGCCGAGTCGTCGGCCGGGCCGCTGCACCTGCCGGACCGCCCGGTGCCGGTGGCCTCGCCCGGACCGCCCGTGCCCGTGGTACGCGCCGGCCGCACGGCGACGGCGCCGGTCGTCCAGCGGGACGGGGCCGGCAAGGCGGGTGGGGTTCCGGGGGCGGCGGTGCCCGCGCGCGGGAGACAGCGGTCGGCCTCCGCACCGCCCGCGCCCGGCAGGGCCCCGGCGTCGGCACCGGCACCGGCACCGCAGGACGCCGGTATCGACCTGGACGACCTGGCGCGGCGGCTTCTGGAGCCGATGTCCCGGCTGCTCCGGGCCGACCTGCGGCGCGGCCGGGAACGCGCGGGCCGCCCCTACGACGGCCGCCGTTGAAGACACGTTGAAGACACGTTGAGGCAGCAGGACGCTCAGGACGCCGAGGACAGGGAACGGATGAACCACGGATGACGGACAACATCTTCGCGACGAGCGTGTTCTTCCGGCTCGCGATCGGCGGCAACGACCTGGGGGCCTTCCACACCTGCTCCGGCATGGGGGCGGAGGTGGAGATGGAGACGTACGCCGAGGGCGGCAACAACGGCTTCACCTGGCAGTTGCCCGGCCGCGTCAGCTGGTCGAACATCACGCTGACCCGGCCGGTCACCGCCGACACGGCGAAGATCGGCCGCTGGCTCGACGAGACGCTGCGGCGCGTGGAGCCGAAGGACGGGGAGATCGTGGCGCTCAGGCCGGACCTGACCCGGATCATCAGCTGGCAGGTGCTCGGCATCGTGCCGGTGCGCTGGCAGGGGCCGTCCTTCGACCCGTCGTCCTCGGAGCCGGCGGTGGAGACGCTGGAGATCGCCCACGAGGGACTGAGGCCTTCCTGATGCCGTCCCTGCGCACCAGCCGGGCCAGGGCCCAGCTGACACTGAAGGAGCCGCCGACCGCGGTCGGGGCCAAGCCCGGCGGGACGATCGCGCGGCTGAACCTCCAGTTCAACCCGACCACGCTGCAACTGCGCAAGACCACCGAGTGGCGGCGCACTCCGTCCCGGATGGCCGGGCAGTCGGCGCTGCCCGAGTTCGTGGGCAGCGGCCCGCGGGAGTTGAGCCTGGAGGTCTTCCTCGACGCGACCTCGACGCACGACAACTCGGTCGAGCAGGCGGTGGAGAAGCTGATGAAGGCGTGTGTGCCGACGCCGGCGAGTCTCGCCCGCAAGAAGCCGGCCAGCCCCTGGGTGCGGTTCGAGTGGGGCACCGCGCGGACGACGTCGTTCGACGGGGTGCTGTCGAGCCTGTCGGTGACGTACACGCTGTTCGACGTGGACGGCAGGCCGCTGCGGGCGACCTGTGCGCTGTCGGTCGAGGAGGCGAGCGTCGACCCGCCGGGGCAGAACCCGACCTCGGGGGCGCGCACGGCCCGCAGTACGCACACGGTGGTGGCCGGGGACAGCCTGGCGCTGCTGGCGTGGCGGGAGTACGGCGACGCGACGGCCTGGCGGGTCATCGCCGAGGCGAACGGGATCGACGACCCGATGGCCCTGGTGCCCGGCACCGAACTGGTGGTGCCGGCGCTGGGGGACGCGGGCGCGGAGGAGGAACGGTGACCACACCGGAGGCGCGGGGCGGCCGGTCGTTCGCGGCGGACCCCGTCGTGGAGGCGCCCGGCGAGCTGCCGCAGGTCTGGGCGGCGCAGTTGGTGAGCTGTGTGGTGGACGAGAACGTGGGTCTGCCGGACACCGCGGTGCTCACCTACCGCGACCCCGACCACGAGTTCCTGAAGTCGACCGGCATCACGCTCGGTACACCGCTTCGGGTGTCCGTGGTGACGGTCGCCGGGCAGGCGCGCGAGCGGCTGTTCAACGGCGAGGTCACGGCGGTGGAGATCGACCGGGACGGCACCGGGTCGTTCACGGTGGTGCGGGCCTACTCGGCCGCGCACCGGCTCCAGCGGGGCCGGAAGGTGGTGGCGTACCGGAACATGACGGCCGCCGCCATCGTCCGCAAGGTGGCCGCCGGGGCGGGCCTGCCCTGCGGGAAGGTGGAGGCCGCGCCGGTCACCTACCGCCAGCTGTCGCAGGCCAACGTCTCCGACTGGGACTTCTTGCAGTACCTGGCCGGGGAGAGCGGGGCGCTGGTGCGGGTCGACGACAAGGGGGTGCTCCAGTTCACCCGGCCCGAGAAGGCGTCCGGCGCGCCGGCGCCGTCGACGCCCGCCACCCAGAACCCGATGGTGCTGGAGTACGGGCGGAACCTGCTCGCGCTGCGGGCCGCCCTGTCGGGTGCGGACGGCGCGGGCTCGGTCGAGGTACGGGGCTGGGACGCGACCACCAAGACCCCGCTGGTGGCGCGGCAGCCCGCCGTGCACAGCGAGACCGTGCTGCCGGGGCTGAGCCCGGCGCTGGCCGCCCGGTTCGGTGCGACGGCGAAGCTGACGGTGACGGACACCCCGTACCGCAGCCAGGCCGAGACGACCGCGGCGGCGGACGCGATCGCCGCGCAGGTCAGTTCGGGGTTCGGCGAGCTGGAGGCGGTGGCCGAGGGAAATCCGCGGCTGCGTGCGGGCCGGCCGGTCGCGCTCGGCAACGTGGGGCCGGCGTTCTCCGGGCGGTACACGGCGACGGCGGTGCGGCACAGTCTGGAGCCGCACGGCGGCTACCGGACGACGGTGTGGGTCAGCGCCAGCCCGGACCGGTCCCTCGCGGGCCTGGTGACCGGCGCGAACGCGCCCGGCCGCGGCCCGCGCATGCCGGGTCTGGCGATCGGTGTGGTGACGGACGTACGGGAGCCGGGCGGCGCGCAGAGCGGCGGGGTCCGGCTCCGGTTCCCCTGGCTGGACGACACCTATGTGACCGACTGGGTGCGCACGGTGCAGTGGGGCGGCAAGGGCGGCGGGGGCGTGGTGAGCCCCGAGGTCAACGACGAGGTGCTGGTGGGCTTCGAGCAGGGGCTGCTGGACAGCCCGTATGTCATCGGCGGTCTGTACAACGGCGTGGACCGGCCCTCGCCGCACGACGTGCCGCTGGTGGACGCGACCAGCGGCAGGGTCAACCGCCGTTCGGTGGTGTCGCGTTCGGGTCATCGGGTGGAGCTGCTCGACGCCAGGGCGCCGGGGCCGTCCGGGGTGCGGCTGCGCACCGGGGACGGGCGGCTGGAGGTGCTGCTGCACGACCGGGAGAACACCATCGAGCTGACGGTGTTCGCGCCCGGCGGCCGGCGGCCGCTGTCCTCGGTGCGGCTGGACGAGCGGGGCATCGCGCTCGACGCGGGAACCGGAAAGGTCAGCGTCAAGGGCGGCACCGTGGAGATCGACGGCACCACGGCGGTCCGTGTCGGCGCTCCGTCCGTGCACATCACCGGCCGGACGGACGTCACGGTCGACGGCGGTCTGCTGGGGGTGCTGAAGGCGGATCTCGTCCGCATCAACTGACGTCAACTCACTTGTCCGACACGCCCGTTGAGGGCCGTACCGTACCGTTCTCGCGAGGAGCCCGGATATGCCCGCCGCAGCCCGTACCGGCGATCCCACCAGCCACGGGGGTGTGATCGCCACCCCGCCGCCCGGCGCCGCCGCGACGGTGGCGCGCGTGCTGATCGGCGGCCGGCCCGCCGCCGTCGTGGGCAGCCTGCACACCTGTGTCATGCCCCCGCACGCGGCCCTCGGACCGGCCAATGTGATCCTGCCCTCCCCGGCCGCGCTGCTGTCGGGCCAGGTCCTCATCGGCGGGCTGCCGGCCGCGCGGGCGGGCGACTCCACCGCGTGCGGTGCGACGGTGCAGATCGGCGCGCTCAACGTGCAGATCGGGGGCCTGTGATGAGTGAACGGTTCATCGGACGCGGCTGGGCGTTCCCGCTGCGGGTCGGGCCGACCGGCGGCATCGCCATGGTGGAACGGGAACGGGAGATCGAGGAGGCGATCCGGCTGGTGCTGGGCACCGCACCCGGTGAGCGCCCGATGCGGCCCGAGTTCGGCTGTGGCATCCACGACTTCGTCTTCGCGCCCGGCGACGGCGCCACCGCGGGGCGGATCGCGCAGGCGGTGCGCGAGGCGCTGGAGCGCTGGGAGCCGCGGATCGCGGTGGACGACGTGGTGGTGGCCTTCGACGAGGTGGACGCCGGGACCCTCTACATCGATGTGCACTACACGGTGCGCTCCACCAACGACCGGCGCAACCTGGTCTTCCCCTTCTACACGATCCCCTCCGAGGAGGGGGCCGAGGAAACGGTCGCGAACTGATGGCCCTGCCCTCCCCCAACCTGGACGACCGGCGGTTCCAGCAACTCGTCGACGAGGCGAAGCGGTACGTGCAGCAGCGCGCGCCGGAGTGGACCGACCACAACGTCTCCGACCCGGGCGTCACCCTGATCGAGACGTTCGCCTACCTGGTGGACCAGTTGCTGTACCGGCTGAACCGGGTGCCGGACAAGAACTACACCGCGTTCCTGGACCTGTTGGGCATCCGGCTGTTCCCGCCGGCGGCGGCCTCGGCCGAGGTCGACTTCTGGCTGTCGGCACCGCAGCCGGACACGGTGACGCTGCCCGCCGGCACCGAGGTGACCACGGCGGACGGCGAGTCGGAGGAGCCCGTGGTGTTCGCGACCACGGAGGAACTGCGCATCGTGCCGAGCGAGTTGGTCCGGCTGGTGACGGCGCCCCGCTCCGGTGAGCAGACCGACCGGACCGGCCGGCTCGCCGAGGGCCTCGATGTGCCCTGCTTCCAGGCGGCGCCCGAGCCGGGGGACGCCCTGCTGTTCGGGCTGCCATCGGCGGTGCCGCGCTGTGTGCTCGCGGTGCGGCTGGACAGCCGGGTGGAGGGCGTCGGTGTGGACCCGCGTCAGCCGCCGCTGGTCTGGGAGGCGTGGGACGGCGGCCGCTGGCAGCGGTGCGAGACCGGTGCGGACACCACCGGGGGGCTGAACCGGCCCGGCGAGGTGACCGTGTTCGTGCCGGCCGGGCACACGGCGTCGGTGATCGGTGGGCACCGGGCGGGCTGGCTGCGCTGCCGGGTCACCGAGCCGGAGCCGGGCCAGCCGTTCTACTCGGAGTCCCCGACGGTGCGGGAGGCGTCGGTGTTCACGGTGGGCGGCACCACCTCGGTCGAGCACGCCGAGACCGTCACCGATGTCCCGCTCGGCATCTCGGAGGGGGTCCCGGGCCAGACGTTCCGGCTCGGCCGCCCGCCGGTGCTGCTGGACGGCGAGCCGCCGGTGGTGGAGGTCTCCTCCGCGGACGGCTGGCTCCCGTGGCAGGTCGTGGAGCACTTCGGCCGCTCGGAGCCCACCGACCGGCATGTCCAAGTGGACGCCACCACCGGGGAGTTCATCTTCCCGCCGGCGCTGCGCGAACCCGACGGCACGCTGCGCCCGTGCGGCGCGGTGCCGGAGAAGGGCGCGCACATCCGGGTGGCCCGCTACCGCACCGGCGGCGGCCCGGCGGGCAACGTGGCCCGCGGCGCGATCTCGGTGCTGCGCAGCTCCGTGCCGTACATCGCGCGGGTCGGCAACCGGGAGGCGGCCCGCGGCGGGGTGGACGGGGAGACCGTCGCCAACGCCAAGCTGCGGGCTCCGGACGCGCTGCGGATGCAGGAGCGCGCGGTCACGGCCGAGGACTACGAGACCATCAGCCGGCAGGCGGCGCCCTCGGTGCGCCGGGTGCGCTGTCTGCCCGCCGCGGACGCGGCCGGCGCGGTGCGGGTGCTCGTCGTGCCGGACGCCGTGGCCGACGACGGCGACCGGCTCCGCTTCGAGCAGCTGATCCCCTCCGACCAGGTACTCCAGACGATCACCGCGAGCCTGGACGAGCGGCGGCTGATCGGCACCCGGCTGGTGGTGGAACCGCCCGCCTACCAGGGCGTCACCGTGGTCGCCCGGCTCGCGGCGGCGCCCGGCGACACCGACCGGGTGCGCGAAGCCGCCCTCGCCGCGCTGTTCCGGCACCTCAACCCGCTGCGCGGCGGGCCGGACGGCACCGGATGGCCGTTCGGGCGGCCGGTGCAGTACGGGGAGGTCTTCGGCGTGCTCCAACAGGCCACCGGCAACGCGCTGGTGGAGGAGATCCGGCTGTTCCCCGCCGACCCGATCACCGGGCGGCGGGGCGCGCCGGTGGACCGCATCGACGTGGGGCCCGGCACGCTGGTGTTCTCGTACCAGCACCAGGTCGTCGTACAGCCGGTCGAGCCGGAGGCCGGGGCATGAGCCGCGCGGGAGTTCCGGGCCTGCCGAGCCGGCACCCGATCGGGGCGCTGCTGCCCGCGCTGTACGCCGAGGACGACTTCGCGCAGCGGTTCACCGCGGGCCTGGACACCGTCCTCGCCCCGGTGTTCGCGACCCTCGACAACCTGCCCGCCTACCTGGACCCGCGGGTGGCGCCGCTCGACTTCGTGGCCTGGCTGGCGTCGTGGGTGGGCGCCGAGGACGACCCGCACCGGCCGGCCGCGCTGCGCCGAGAGGCCGTACTTCGGGCGGTGGAACTGCACCGCCGGCGCGGCACCCGGCGCGGCCTGGTCGACCGGCTGTGGCTCACTCTCGGCGTGCACGCCGAGGTCACCGGTGACGGCGGGGCGGTCTGGTCCCGTACCGCGGGCGCCGAGCTGCCACCGGAGCCGTCCGGTGAGGTGGTCGTCCGGGTCTGGCCGGGCCGGGACCCCGAGGTGGACGAGGCCCGGGTCCGCGAGGTGGTCCGGGCCCTGTGTCCGGTGCATGTCTCGTGCCGGGTGGAGGTCCTGCCCGGCCCGCCCGTCGACGACGGAGGGAGGTGACGTCGTGCGCAGCTGTCCCTCGTGCGGGGCGTCCAACGATCCCGGGGACGACTTCTGCCGCAACTGCGGCTCCTACCTGGGCTGGTCCGAAGGGCGTACCCTGCCGGCGCAGTCCCCGGCCGCGGATTCCCCGGCTCCGCGGCCGGATCCCCCGGCCCCGCAGCCGGACCGGCCGACGGGCAGCCGATCGGCCGACGCGCGGCCGGCCGACCTGCCGTCGGACGACGTGGCGTCGGATGACGCCTCATCGACGGGTGCGCCCTCGGCTGACGCCCCGTCGCCGGACCGCCGGCCGCCGGACGGCCCGTCGGCCGATGCCCCCTCGTCGGCGTCCGCGGCGGACGGCGGGTCCGCCGTGTCCCCGACCGCCCCCGACCATTCCCCGTCCCTGCGGGACCGGCTGACGAACCGTGCCCGGCGGGAGCCACAGAACGCGCGCCGCACGAGCCCGGAGCGGAACCCCGGGCCTCCGGCGGCGGGGGCAGCCCGGGATTCCGGTTCCCCCACGGCTCCTGACACTGCTTCGGCGTCGAGCCCGGCCGTCCCGGCGGGCGGCAGCGCCGGTGACCGCAACCGCCCCGATACGACCCGAACGGACCGCCCGGCCGCATCCGGACCGGCATCTCCGTCGACCCGTGCCCCGGCGACCGGCGCCCCGACCTCCGAACCCCCACCCACCGACAACCCGGCACCGAGCCGCTCCACACCCGGCCCCTCACCCACCCGCCCCTCCACCCCCACACCCCCCGCACGCGCCTTCCCCGGCCCCCGGGCTCCCGCGTCCATCGAGCAGAGCGGGCCGCACGACGGGCCGGTGTTGCCCGTGCAGCCCGCGAAGCCGGTCGCGCCGCGTCCTGTCGTACGTCCCGCCGCACCCGCACCCGAGGAGGCCACCGGGCCGCCCTGCCGGGTGTGCGGCACGCCGAACCCGCCCGACCGCCGGTTCTGCCGCCGCTGCGCCGCCCCCCTGCGCCCGACGGAAGCCGCCGCCCCGCTGCCCTGGTGGCGCACCATCTGGCCGTTGCGCCGCCGGGTGCGGGCCGGCTCCGGCCGGGCGGTACGACTGCTGGTGATCCTCGCCGTGGTGGTGGGCCTGTGCGTGGCCGGTTTCCTGCTGCTGCCCGCCGGGCGCGCCCTGGTCGAGGACACCCGCGACAAACTCGGCAACGCCAAGGCCGTCACCCCGGCGCGTGTCACGGCGAGCGCCCAGGTGCCCGGGCATCCGGCGGCGGACACGACGGACGGTCTCAACAACCGCTACTGGGGGGCGCCGGGAGTGGGCGCCTCGGTGACGTACACCTTCGACAAACCGTTCCGGCTGGTCGACCTCATCATCACGAACGGCGCGGCCACGGCACCGGAGCAGTACGCCCGCGAGGCCCGGGCGCTCCGGATGGATGCGGAGGTCACCTCGGCGGACGGCACGGTGCACCGCAGCACGCTCTCGCTCAGCGACACACCGGGGCCCCAGACCTTCCCCACCGGGGTGAGCGACGTCGTCAGGGTGCGGCTGGTGCTGCGGTCGGTCACGGGGCTGACGTCCGGCCGTCATGTCGCGGTCGCGGAGGTGGAGTTCCGTCAGCGCAGCTGAAACCCGGAGACCCGAGATCGCAACTCTGTGCAATTGATCGGTTACTCTAGGCGGCCATGAGGAACGGCCCCGCCTCGCGCACCCGCCGCGCCGTGCTGCGTGCCGGCGCGGCGGTCGTGCTGCTCCTGGCCGTCCTCACGCATCTCGCGGTGTGCGGACACGACCTCGTGTCACCGCCCCGGGCCGGCGGGCCCGTCGCGGCCGCGGCCACTTCCGGCGCGCCCGGTTCGGTTCCCGACCCGCACTGCTGCGACGGCGACGAGCCGACGCTCCAGGCGCCCCGCGGCACCGCCGGGCCGGGGCCGACCGGGCACGAGGCGACCACCCTGGCCGGACCGGCGCACGTCCCCGCGGCGACGTCGTCCGGGCCCGGCAGGGCATCGGACAGGCGGGCGGAGGGCCGGTCGACCGGGCCGTCACCGGCCCGGCTCGGGGTGTGGCGGACCTGAGCGGCCCCCGGCAGTGACCCCGGCCGTCCCTCGGGACCCGCCGGGGCGCGGCCGCCGTCTCCGTTCATCTCGCCCCCACCTCACGGCGCTCAGCATTCGGCCGAGCGGCCGCAGGAGCAGCACGCCATGAACCACACACCCCTGCCCACCCCCGCCAGGCACCCCCTGCGCACGCCGGCCGGGCTCGTCGGCGACACCCCGGTCCTGTGGATCGGAGAGCCCTTCACCGCCGCCGGCCGCGGCTTCTGGGCCAAGCTGGAGGGACACAATCCCGGCGGTATCAAGGACCGCGCCGCCCTGCACATGGTGCGCGCGGCCCGGGAGCGCGGGCAGTTGCGGCCCGGCGCCCGGATCGTGGAGTCCAGCTCGGGCACGCTCGGCCTCGGTCTGGCGCTGGCCGGAGCCACGTTCGGCCACCCGGTGACCGTGGTCACCGACCCCGGTATGGAGCCCCTGCTGACCGGGCTGCTCACGGCGTACGGCGCGGAGGTCGACGTGGTCACCGAGGCGCACCCGGTCGGCGGCTGGCAGCAGGCCCGGCGCCGGCGCGTCGGGCAGCTCCTGGCCCGGCACCCCGGCGCCTGGCACCCGGACCAGTACGACAACCCCGACAACGTCGCCGCGTACGCCCCGCTCGCCCGTGAACTGGCCGCCCAGCTCGACCGTGTCGACACCCTCGTCGTCTCCGTCGGCACCGGCGGCCACTCCGCCGGCGTCGCCTCGGTGCTGCGCGGCTCCTTCCCGGGGCTGCGCGTGGTCGGCGTCGACGCGACCGGCTCGACGATCTTCGGCCAGCCCGCCGCGCCCCGGCTGATGCGCGGCCTGGGCAGCAGCATCCACCCGCGCAACGTCGCCCACCGGCTCTTCGACGAGGTGCACTGGGTCGCCGCCGCCGACGCGGTCTGGGCCGCCCGGCGGCTGGCCCGCGACCACTACGCCACCGGCGGCTGGAGCGTCGGCGCCGTCGCCCTGGTCGCGCGCTGGCTGGCCCGCACCCTGCCCGCCGGGAACCGTATCGTCGCCGTCTTCCCCGACGGGCCCCAGCGGTATGTGGGCACCGTCTACGACGACGCCTACTGCCGGGTCCACCAGCTGCTGGACCGGCCGCCCGCCGACGACCCGGACGAGATCGCGCACCCCGGCGAGCGCACCGTCACCCGCTGGACCCGCTGCACCCGGGTCACCGACCCGACGCCGCCGCAGGGGGCCGCCCGATGAGGAGCCTGTGGCGGCAGACCCGTTCCTTCCCGGCGCCGGCCCGGCTGTTGATGGTGAACCAGTTCGCCATCAACCTCGCCTTCTACATGCTGATGCCCTACCTGGCCGGGCATCTCTCGCACGGACTGGGGCTCGCCGCCTGGGCCGTGGGGCTCGTGCTGGGGGTGCGGAACTTCTCCCAGCAGGGGATGTTCCTGATCGGCGGGACCCTCGCCGACCGCTTCGGCTACAAGGCGCCGATCATGGCCGGGTGCCTGCTGCGCACCGTCGGTTTCGGCCTGCTCGGCTGGGTGGACGACCTGCCCGCGCTGCTCGCCGCCTCCGCCGCGACCGGTTTCGCGGGGGCGTTGTTCAACCCGGCCGTCCGCGCGTATCTGGCCGGGGAGGCGGGCGAGCGGCGCGTCGACGCGTTCGCCGTGTTCAACGTGTACTACCAGGCCGGCATGCTGCTCGGGCCGCTGGTCGGACTCGCCCTGCTGGCGGCCGACTTCCGGCTGGTGTGCACGACGGCCGCGGCCGTATTCGCCGGGCTGACCCTGCTCCAGTGGCGCGCCCTGCCCGCCCGGCACGGCCGCCCGGCCGGTTCCGGGGCGGGCGGGGTGGCCGCCCAGTGGCGCGGAGTCGTCACGAACCGGCCGTTCCTGCTCTTCGCCACCGCGATGACCGGTTCCTATGTGCTGACGTTCCAGGTGTACCTGGCGCTGCCGCTCGCCGCGGCCGACGCCCTGGGCTCCGACGGTACGGCGGTCACCAGCGGGCTCTTCGTGGTCTCGGCCGGTGTGGCGGTGGCCGGTCAACTGCGGCTGACGGGCTGGGCGAAGCGCCGGTGGCGGCCCGAGCAGGCGCTGGTGTACGGGCTGGCGGCGCTGGGGCTCGCGTTCCTGCCGCTCATCGCCGCCCCGCCCGACTCGTCGCTCGCGGTGCTCGTCGCCCTGGTGACGGCGGTGGTGCTCCTCGCGGCGGGTTCGGCGGTGGTCTACCCGTTCGAGATGGAGACCGTGGTCGCGCTGTCCGGCGGCCGTCTCGTCGCCACGCACTACGGCCTGTACAACACGGTCTCCGGCCTGGGCATCACGGTGGGCAACCTGGGCGTCGGCGCCCTGTGGGACTTCGCCGTACGGCACGACGCGCTCCGGCTGACCTGGACGGCGCTGACGGCCACCGGACTGGTGTGCGCCGCCTTCGTGGCCGTACTCGAACGGCGGGGACGGCTGACGGCGCGGCACCCGGAGCCGGCCGCCCTCTGAGACTCCGCACGGCCGGCCGCGCAGGACGCGGCCGGCCACCCCTGCTGAGCCGCGGAGCGGCCCGGGGTCAGGCGCTCAGCCAGCCCTTGCCGCGGGCCAGTTCGAGGACGCAGCCGCGGATCTGCCGGATCTGCGCGGCGGTCAGCGAGTCGACCGACTCGACCAGCGCCTCGGTCAGTTCGGTACGGAACAGGGCGGCGCTCGTGGCCTCCCCGGGCGCCTGGAAACGGGCGGCGACCGGCTCCTCCGCCAGGACGGGACGGCTGGGCAGCCGATTCGGGGACGGCTGGTAGACCAACCGGATCTGCGAGGCCTTCGGGCCCTTGTCCCCCATCTCCAGATGGAACTCGACCTCGCTGCCCTCACGGTAGAGGTACTTCTCGTCCAGCAGGTCGTTCGCGTGCATGAACACGTCCTCGCCCGGCTCCGACGGGGCGATGAACCCGTACCCCCGGACCTCGTCGAAACGCAGCACCTTGCCGGTCATCAGCACAGCCCACACACCTCCAGCAACAACACCAGTACAGCCGAGACGGCCCGCGCGCGGACGTCTCGCGAGCGAACCTACACACCTTCGGCCGCGGATACGAGCCCGGACCTGCGCGGCCCCGGGCCGGTCAGGGCGGCGGTGCCTGGATCCCGGGGCGGAACTTCGGGACCCGGACCGTGATCTTGGTGCCGGCGCCGACGCCGGTCTCGATGACCAGGCCGTGGTCGTCGCCGTACACCTGGCGCAGCCTGCGGTCCACGTTCCGCAGGCCGATGCCGGTCGCCGGACCGGCGGTGCCCGCCAGGACGGCGCGCAGGTGTTCCGGTTCCATGCCGACGCCGTTGTCCTCGATGACGACGCGGGCCTCGGTGCCCTCGTCCTCGGCGGCGATCGTGATGCTGCTGCGCTCGACGGACTCCTCCAGACCGTGTTTGAGGGCGTTCTCCACCAGGGGCTGGAGACACAGGAAGGGCAGGGTCACGGGCAGCACCTCGGGCGCGATGCGCAGGGTGACCCGCAGGCGGCGGCCGAAGCGGGCGCGGGCGAGTTCCAGGTACTGCTCGATGGAGCGCAACTCCTCGGCGAGGGTGGTGAAGTCGCCGTTGCGGCGGAAGGAGTAGCGGGTGAAGTCGGCGAACTCCTGGAGGAGTTCACGGGCGCGCTCGGGGTCGGTGCGGACGAAGGAGGCGATGCTCGCGAGGGAGTTGTAGATGAAGTGCGGGGAGATCTGCGCGCGCAGGGCCCGTACCTCCGCCTCGTGGGCGCTGGACCGGGCCCGGTCCAGACCGGCGAGGTCCAGCTCCACGGCGAGCCTTCGGGCGACCTCCTCGGCGGCCCTGAGGGCGGCGGCGGACTCGGTGCCGGTGAACACGGCGAGCGCGCCCGCGGTTTCGCCGTCGGCCGCGAGCGGCACCAGGGCGCCCCAGCGGACGGCGCACTCCTCGGTGGCGCAGGACAGCGTGAAGCCCCGGGGGCGGAGACCGTGGGCGAGCTGCGCCGTGAGCTGATCGCGGTGGTGTTCGGCGGCGCCGTCCCAGGCGAGCACCGCCGATCCGTCGGTCAGTGCGAGGGCGGGCACCCCCAGCAGCGGGCGGAGCCGGCGGGCCGCTCTGCGCGCGGTCTCCTCGGTCAGACCGGCCCGCAGCGGAGCGGCGGCGAGCGCGGCGCCGTGCAGGGCGTGCGCGACGGCACGCAGCCCGTCGGCACCGGCCGTGTGCTCCGACTGCCGCCGGGCGGCGGCGTGCCCGAGCGCGGCCCCCAGCGCGAACAGGGCCAGCCCCGTCAGCACCAGCCCCGCGGTGACGAGCACGGTCATGGGCGACACGCTCACCCGGACCCCCCGCGCCCGCGCCATGGGGCCGGCACGGGTGTGTCCCGCTGCGCTGCGTCGGCCGGCACCGGCGGATGCCGTGGCGGAGGGGCGGCGGTGGGCATGCGGGCACTCCTTCTCAGGGGAGGGGCTCGGGCTGGTGCAGGCGGGTCATGGTGGCGGCGGTGCCGGGCGGAACGCGGTGCCGGGTGGCCAGGGACGTCACGATCATGGCCGTGAAGCCGACCGGGACCGACCACACCGCGGGCCAGGCCAGCAGCGTGTGCAGCCAGCCCGAACGGGCGATACCGGCGATGGTGGCCGTCACCGCGGTGAACGCCGACCCGCCGCCCAGCAGGAGCCCGGCGATGGCGCCCGCCGGAGTGAGGCCGCGCCACCAGATGCCGAGGACGAGCAACGGACAGAACGAGGACGCCGAGACGGCGAAGGCCAGCCCGACCGCGTCGGCCACGGGCAGATCGCCGACCAGCGCGCCCGCGACGGTGGGCACCGCGATCGCGGGCACGGTGGCGAGCCGGAAGTGCCGCACATGCCGGATGCCCAGGCTGGGCAGCACGTCCTGGGCGAGCACCCCGGCCACGGACATGGTGAGCCCGGCGGCGGTGGACAGGAACGCCGCGCACGCCCCGCCGGCCACCAGCGCGCCCAGCAGATCGCCCGCGGCCCCGCCCACCAGACGCCCGGGCAGGACCAGGACGGCCGCATCGGTGTCGCCCGTGAGGAGCAGGTCGGGGGCATACAGGCGGCCCAGCAGGCCGTACAGCGGGACCAGCACATAGAACGCGCCCAGCAGGGCCAGCACGATCACGGTGGTGCGGCGGGCGGCGCGGCCGTCGGGGTTGGTGTAGAAGCGGACGACGACATGCGGCAGGCCCATGGTGCCGAGGAAGGTGGCGAGAATCAGCCCGTAGGTGGCGTAGAGGCTGTGCTGCGCGCGGTCCGCCGAAAGCGGGTTGCCCCAGCTGGTGGGCGCGGTGTCGTGGGGCGGGCGGTCCGGCAGGGGGACCTCGGCTCCGGCCGGGAAGCGCAGGGCCGTGCCGGTGCCGATGCGGTGGCGGCCCGCGGGCAGGGTGAGGGAACTGCCGTGCAGGGCCCGGCCGTCGACGGTTCCGGAGGCGGTCACCCGGACCGGCCGGCGCACGGTCAGGGTGAGCGGCCGGTCGACGCGCACCTCGGTGGAACGGTGGAACAGGGGCCGCTCGTCCCAGGAGGGGGCCGGGGTCCGGTCGGCGCGCCAGGCGAGCAGCAGGAACGCTATGGGCACCAGCAGGGCGGTGAGTTTCAGCCAGTACTGGAAGGCCTGGACGAAGGTGATGCTGCGCATGCCTCCGGCGGCCACGGCCACGGTGACCACGCCCGCGACGACCAGCCCGCCGAGCCAGCCGGGCAGACCGGTGAGCAGCCGCAGGGTCAGTCCGGCGCCGCTCAGCTGGGGCAGCAGATAGAGCCAGCCGACGCCGACGACGAGCACACCGGCGACCCGGCGGACGGCCCGGGACTCCAGCCGGGCCTCGGCGAAGTCGGGCAGGGTGTAGGCGCCGGAGCGGCGCAGCGGGGCGGCGACGAAGGCGAGCAGGACCAGGAATCCGGCTGTGTAGCCGATGGGGAACCACAGCATGTCGACGCCCTGTGCGAGGACGAGCCCGGCGACGCCGAGGAAGGAGGCGGCGGACAGGTACTCGCCGCTGACGGCACAGGCGTTGAGCCGGGGCGCGACGGTGCGCGAGGCGACGTAGAAGTCGGAGGTGGTGCGGGAGATCCGCAGGCCGAGCGCGCCGACGAGGACCGTGGCGAGGACCACGGCCGTGACGCCCGCGATGCCGTACGTCTGGTTCAAGGGCGGGTCCCGGCGGGTGCGCGGCGCATGGTCAGGGGCGCTCCGCCGGGGCGGCAGAACGGATCTCGTTGCGTTCGGCCCGGCGCACGTACCAGGCGCCGATGGCCAGCAGGGCCGGGTACGGCGCGACGCCCAGCAGCAGCCAGACGGCGAGCGGGACCCGGGGGGAGGCGTCGGCGGCGGCCGGCAGCAGCCGCAGCAGAACCGGGAGCAGGCCGAGCAGGACGGCCAGTGCGGCCGACACGGCGATCGCCGGCCGGAGTTGACGTCTCATCAGGTCGTCCACGCCGGGCCGGGACGCGGGGGCCGTGGGGTGCGGCGCGCCGGGCACACCGTCCGGTGTGTGCAGTGTGTGCGGCCGTCCGGTGACCACCTCTCTGCGAGGGACGGACTCCGCACCCATCACGCTCTCCCCGACGCCGCGGTGATCACCTTGTGTGCGGCGAGTGTACGCAGAGCGCCACCGCCGGCACAGCCGCCGTACGAGAATCGCTACACGTCCGTCACCTCGACGCGGTGCCGTCCGCGCGGCGGGCCCGGCCCGCCGCGTGGCTGGCCAGCAGGTCCCGCAGTTCGCGGGCGTTGCGGCGGCTGACGGCGAGCACCCGGTCGCCGATCCGGACGGTCACGTTGCCGCCGTCCAGGCGGAGTTCCTCGATCCGGCCGAGGGCGACGAGGCGGCTGCGGTGGATCCGGACGAACCCGTGCGGGCGCCACTGCTCCTCCAGCGCGGTCAGCGGGACGCGCACCAGATGGCTGCCGTCGCCGGTGTGCAGCCGCGCGTAGTCGCCCTGCGCCTCGACGTAGGTGATGTCCGCGATGGGCACGAACCGGGTGACGCCGCCGAGTTCGACGGGGACGTGGTCGCCGCGGCCGGGTCCGGGCGCGGGAGCGGGGCCGGTCCGGGTCAGCTCGGCGACCCGCCGTACGGCCTCGGCGAAGCGCTCCTTGCGCAGGGGCTTGAGCAGGTAGTCGACGGCCTTGAGGTCGAAGGCGCGGACGGCGAAGTCCTCGTGGGCGGTGACGAAGACGATCAGCGGCGGGTCCGCGAACCCGCCGAGCAGCGCGGCCAGTTCGAGTCCGTTGAGGCCGGGCATGTCGATGTCGAGGAAGACGACGTCGACGCGTTCGGTGCCGTCCGGGCCCGCCGCCACGGCCCGGCTCAGCCGGCGCAGCGCCTCGGTCGCCGAGGAGGCGGGCACGACACCGCCGACCCGGGGGTCCTCGCCCAGCAGGTACAGCAGTTCCTCGAGCGCGGGTTCCTCGTCGTCCACCGCGAGCACCCGCAGCCGGTCGCCCTGTGCCTGCGCCCACCGGCCGGTCGCGCTCATACCGGCAACTCCCTTCCCCGTCGACCGTGTGCATGGTGCCGCCCCCGGCCGCCGCCGTCGAGGCCACCTGCGCGGTCCGCGTGCGGGCGCGTGACCGGGGCCGCAGTGGCGCGGGGTCAGACGGTGGCGGTGGGCTGTGCCGGGCCGAGGTAGTGCACGGTACTCGTCTCGCAGTGCGGCTGGAGCAGGGTCAGCAGGTCGTCGGCCGCGGTCTTGAGCAGGTGCCCGTCGCGGGCGGCGGCGACGGTCTCCAGGACGAAGGCGACCCGGGTGGAGTCTTCGGTGACGCGGGTGCGGTGCGCGTCGCGGTGGTTCCAGTGCCGGGTGAGCACGTCGGTGGTGTCGGTGTAGATGATCTCGCCCGGCCTGGGGTTCTCGACCGTGTCGGGTTCGCCGAGCGGGGTGAAGGTCTCGGTGCCGTCGGCAGGGCGGATCTCTACGGCACCGGTGACCTGGTCCAGGTCGAAGGCGCCGGCGGGCAGACCGTGGCGGACGGAGACGGCGTTGTAGGAGTCGACGGCCGGGTTGATGCGGGGCAGGGTGCCCCTCTTGGCGAGGCGGCGGCCGAGGGCGTCGACGCTGGGGCGGATGCGGCGGGGGTTGGTGCCGAAGGAGCGGTAGGCGGTGTGCCAGGCCTCGATGCGCGGGTCGCTCTCGTCGGCGGGCTGCCAGGCGCCGGCGGCGAGCTGCTCTTCCAGCTCCTGGAGGGCGGCGGTGGTGGCGGGCCAGGGTTCGTGGCCGCGCAGGCCGACGGCGGTGACGACGGCGATCAGGGTGTCGGGGAAGGCGTCCACGACGGCGGGGCTGATGCGGAAGGTGGTCACAGGGGGTCCGTTCCGGGAAGGGGCGGGCGGGGAAGGGAGGGCGCGTCAGGGCTTCCAGGTCTCTATACGGTCGAGACGGCGTCGTTGCCGCGCAGCAGCTCGGCCTCGGCCTCGCGCTCGGGATCGTCGCCGATCGTGGCCTGGCAGGTGAACGTAGGAGCCGGGCGGGACGTCGGCGCCCGGCCGGGCAGGCCGTTGACGCTGAGGATGAACATGCGCGGTTTCCTCCGGGCGGGGGCGGGGGCGGGGTCAGGCGAGGGCGAGCAGGCTGACGGCGACGGCGGCCGCGCCCAGGCCGATCAGCTGTCCGCGGTGGATGCGCTCGGCGAGCACGCTGCGGGCGAGCAGGACGGTGCCGGCCGGGTACAGGGCGGTGATCACGGCGACGACGGCCAGGTCGCCGCCGCGGGCGGCGAGCAGGAACAGCAGGTTGGCCACCGAGTCCAGCACGCCGGCCGTCGCCGAGATGGCGTACGCCGGCTTCTCCGGGCCCAGCCGCCGGTACAGCAGCCCGGCCGCGGCCAGGGTGACAGCCGAGGACACGGCGCGGCCGACGATGAGCGGGCCGACGCCGCTGTCGGAGGGAGCCTGGTGCAGGAAGACGAGCTGAAGGGCGATGGCGGCCCCGGCGCCGAGGGCGAGCAGCAGCGCGGTGCGCGACGGGCGGGCCGACTTCGCCCCGTGTCCGGCGCTGACCAGCACCACCGCCGCCAGCGCCAGCGGCAGGCCGGTCAGGCCGGCCGGCCCCAGCTGCTCGCCCTGCACCAGCCCGACCGCGACCGGCAGCATCGCCGAGACCAGCGCGGTGACCGGGGACAGGACGTTCATCGGGCCGATCGCGAGCGTGCGGTACAGCAGGGCGAACGCGGCCGCCGACGCCACCCCGGACGCGGCGCCCCACGCGAGGGTGGCGGGGGCGAAGGAGGCGTCGAGGAAGGGCCACAGCAGCAGTTCGACGGTGAGCGAGGCCGGGGCGGCGATCAGCACGGTGCGCAGCACGTGGGCCTCGCGGGCGCCCAGACCACCCAGGAAGTCGGCGCATCCGTAGGCCAGCGAGCTGCCCAGGGCCAGCAGCAGAGCGATCACGGCACATCCCTTACCATCAATGGAACGACCACACCGTACAACGCACCGACCGCCATCCGTCAACTGAACGACCGCGTGGTGCAGTCCACTGAACCGCCCTGGAGGGGTGAGAGCGATGACCGGGACCGAGGCGGCCCTGCGGACGCTGGCGCACAACGTTCGCGCGGCCCGCACCCGCGCCGGGCTGTCCCTGGACGAACTCGGCCGCCGCGCCAAGGTGAGCAAGGGTGCCCTGGTCGCCCTCGAGAAGGCCCAGGGCAACCCGAACTTCGCCACCCTGGTCCGCCTCGCCGACACCCTCGGCGTCTCCGTCTCGGCCCTGATGGAGGGCCGGGCCGAGGAACGCGTCCGGGTGGTGAGCGCCGACGCCGTCCCGCCTCTGTGGAAGGGGGAGCACGGCAGCGAGGCCCGGCTCATGCTGACCACCGGCGGCCCGGCGGCCACCGAGGTCTGGCGCTGGACCCTGGAGCCCGGCGAGGAGTACCCCAGCCACCCCCACCAGGCGGGCGTGACCGAAACGGTCAGCGTCACCGCCGGGCGGATGGTGCTCGTGGTCGACGGCGCCGAGTACCCGGTCACGGCGGGACAGACGGCGACGTTCGACGGCGACACCGCCCACACCTACCGTGGCGCGGGCACCGGGACCTGCCATCTGATCATGACGGTGCACCTGCCGCCCGGCCCGGCGTGACGCCCCAACAGATCGAAGGCGGGTTAGCCCCCCGACACCCAGGCCCGCCCTCCCGTACCACGCTCCTCCGGCCGGCCCTCACCCCTCGGACAGCAGCGCCGTGAGGATCCGGTCCGGGGTCAGGGGCAGGTCGCGGAACCGGATGCCGGTGGCGTGGTGCACGGCGTTGCCGAGGGCGGCGGCCGTGCCGACGATGCCGATCTCGCCGATGCCCTTGCTGCCCATGGGGTTGAGATGGGGGTCGTCCTCGTCCACCCAGTAGGCCTCGACGTCGGGCACGTCCGCGTGGGCGGGCACATGGTAGGAGGCGAGGTCGGCCTCCGGGAAGTCGCCGAACGCCCGGTCCAGGGTGCTGTGTTCGGTGAGGGCCATGCCCAGACCCATGATCATGCCGCCGACGAACTGGGAGCGGCCGGTACGGGCGTTGAGGATCCGCCCGGCGGCGAAGACGCCGAGCAGCCGCCGCACCCGGATCTCGCCGGTCACCGTGTCGACGGCGACCTCGGCGAAGTGCGCGCCGAAGGCGTGCCGGGCGTAGGGGCTGTCCGCGTCGGCGATGCCGTTGGTGTCGGCGCGCGCGGTGACTCCCTCGGGCGGCGGCGGGCCGGTGAGCCGGGCCGCGAGGTCGGTGCACGCCTGGTGCACCGCCCAGCCCCAGGACGCGGTGCCCATGGAGCCGCCGGCCAGCCATGCCGAGGGCAGGTCGCTGTTCCCGATCTCGATGCTCACCCGGCCGAGGGGCACGCCGAGGGCGTCGGCGGCGATCTGCGCGAGCACGGTCCGGGCGCCGGTTCCGATGTCGGTGGCGTTGGTCCGTACGACGAAGCTGCCGTCGGCGCGGGCCTCGGCCGTGGCGGTGGCCGGGACGGCCGAGGCCGGGTAGGTGGCCGCGGCCACCCCGGTGCCGATCAGCAGCGGGCCCTCGCGGCGGGTGCCGGGGTGCGGGTCGCGGTCGGCCCAGCCGAAGCGGCGGGCTCCCTCGCGCAGGCACTCCACCAGGTGCCGGCTGCTGAACGGCCTGTCGCTGCCGGGCTCCCGGTCCGGTTCGTTGGCGACCCGCAGCTCCACCGGGTCCATGCCGAGCGCGTCGGCGAGTTCGTCCATCGCCGACTCCAGGGCGTACATGCCGGGAGCCTCGCCGGGGGCGCGCATCCAGGACGGTGTGGGCACGTCCAGGGGGACGACCCGGTGGGCGCTGAGCAGGTTCTCGGTGGCGTACATGACGCGGGCCGGCACCGCGGCCTGCTCCACGAACTCCTTGACCCGGGAGGTGTAAGTGGTCGCCTCGTGCAGCAGGGCGGTGAGCCGGCCGGTGCGGTCCGCGCCGAGCCGCAGCCGCTGGAGGGTGGGCGCGCGGTGGCCGACGGTGACGGGCAGATACCGGCGGGGCCAGGCGACGGTGACCGGGCGGCCGGTGCGGCGCGCCGCCAGCACGGCGAGCACGACGTCGGGGCGGGGCGTGCCCTTGGAGCCGAAGCCGCCGCCGACGTGCTCGGTGACGACGGTGATCTGCTCTTCGGGCAGCTCGAACATCTCGGCGAGCACGGAGCGGACGGTCGTACCGCCCTGGCTGGAGGTGTGGACGGTGAGCCGGTCCCCGTCCCAGTGGGCGGTGCTGGTGTGCGGCTCCATGGGGTGGTTGTGCAGCGTGGGCACCCGGTAGACGGCGTCGACCCGGACCTCGGCGGCGGCGAAGGCGGCCTCCGGGTCGCCCTGCTCCACCCGGCCGGGATAGCCGGCGTTGGCCTCCTCCGGCTCGAAGGCGTCCGGGTGATCGGGGTCCAGGACGGCGTCGTGGGGTTCGGTGGCGTAGGTGACGCGGACCGCCCGGGCCGCGGCGCGGGCCGTCTCCAGGGTGTCGGCGACGGCCAGCGCCACGCACCAGCCCCGGTGCGGCACGTCCGGCCCCCGCAGTACGGCGAGGGTGGCGTCCTCCGGCTCGGCGAGGCGCGCCGCGTCGCCGGGGGTGAGGACGGCGAGGACGCCGGGCAGCGCGAGGGCGGCGGAGGTGTCCACGGCCGCGACCCGGCCACGGGCGACCGCGGCGGGCACCGGCCAGCCGTAGGCGCGGCCGGGCTGCGGGTACTCGGCGGCGTAGCGGGCGGCGCCGGTGACCTTCTGCCGTCCTTCCCGCCGCTCGGCGGGGGCGCCCAGGGCAGTTCCGGTCATGGGTTCCTCCCGGGGTGGGCCGGCCGGCTCAGACGCCGGCGGGCGTGGGGGCGAGGCGGTTGAGGACGTCCAGGGCGAGGTTGTGGGCCAGGGGCACCTTGTAGGCGTTGTCGCGCAGGGGCTCGGCGTGGTCGAGTTCCAGGTCGACGGCTCCCTCGAAGGCGGCCGGCGTGGCGGGAGCGCCGTGCAGGGCCCGTTCGGCGTGGCGGGCCTTCCAGGGCCGGTGGGCGAGGCCGCCGAAGGCGAGTCCGACGTGCTCGACGGTCCCGTCCGTCACCCGCAGCACGACGGCGACGGAGGCGAGCGCGAAGGCGTACGACGCCCGGTCCCGGGCCTTGCGGTAGGCGGAGGGGGCACCGGCGGGGGCGGCCGGGAGCAGCACGCCGGTGATCAGCTCGCCGGGGCGGATCTCGGTGTCCCGCTCCGGGTGGTCGCCGGGCAGCCGGTGGAAGTCGGCCACCGGGACGGTGCGGGGGCCCTCGGTGCCGTACAGCTCGACCTGGGCGTCCAGGGCGGCGAGGGCGACAGCCAGGTCGGAGGGGTGGGTGGCGATGCAGTGCGCGGAGTGGCCGAGGACGGCGTGGTCGCGGTGGACGCCCTCCCGGGCGCCGCAGCCGCTGCCCGGCTCGCGCTTGTTGCAGGGCTTGTCCAGGTCCTGGAAGTAGGGGCAGCGGGTGCGCTGGAGCACGTTGCCGCCGGTGGTGGCGGCGTTGCGCAGCTGCCCGGAGGCGCCGGCCAGGAGGGCCTGGGACAGCACCGGGTAGCGGTCGCGGACCCGGGGGTCGGCGGCGAGGTCGCTGTTGCGGACGGTGGCGCCGACCCGCAGCGCCCCGTCGGACAGTTCCTCGACGGTGTCCAGCGGCAGCCGGTTCACGTCGATGAGGACGGCGGGGCGTTCCACGCCGAGTTTCATCAGGTCGACCAGGTTGGTGCCGCCGGCCAGGAAGCGGGCGCCGGGGTGGGCGGCGCAGGCCTCGACGGCCTCCTGGACGGTGGCGGGCCTGAGGTATCCGAAGCCGTTCACGGGATCACGTCCTCCACCGCCTCCACGATGCGCGGATAGGCGCCGCAGCGGCACAGGTTGCCGCTCATGCGCTCCCGGATCTCGGACCGGTCCAGCGGGACGGGCCGGCCGGAGGGGGCCGCGGGGTCGGTGACCTGGGAGGGGTGGCCGGCCCGGGCCTCGGCGATCATGCCCACGGCGGAGCAGAGCTGTCCCGGGGTGCAGTAGCCGCACTGGAAGGCGTCGCGGTCCAGGAAGGCCCGTTGCAGCGGGTGCGGCCCCTCGCCGTCGCCGCCGAGGCCCTCGACGGTGGTGATCTCGCTGCCGTCGAGGGCGACGGCGAGCAGCAGACAGCTGTTGAGCCGGCGGCCGTCGACCAGCACGGTGCAGGCGCCGCACTGGCCGTGGTCGCAGCCCTTCTTGGACCCGGTGAGACCGAGGTCCTCGCGCAGCAGGTCCAGCAGGACGCGCCGGTGGTCGACGAGCAGTGTGTGCGGTTTCCCGTTCACCCTGAGGGTGACCTCGGAGTGGTGGGAGCGGTGGCCGGACTGGTGTTCGCTGGTCATGGCATGGATTCCCCGTCCCGTCAGGCGTGCTGCCGTACGACCGCGTATCCAGACCCGCGGTGCTCACACGTCGGGAGGGGTGATCCGGACGTCCGGGGCTCAGATCGCCGCCGCCTCCCCCGCCGGCTCGGCCGGCTCGCGCTGGGCGAACTGCGTCCGGTACAGCTCGGCGTAGCGTCCGTCCGCCGCCAGCAGCTCCTCGTGCGTGCCGCGTTCCGCGATCCGGCCCGCCTCCACCACCAGGATCTGGTCGGCGGCCCGCACGGTGGACAGGCGGTGGGCGATCACCACGGCGGTGCGCCCCTCCAGGGCCTCGGTGAGGGCCTCCTGCACGGCCGCCTCGGAGGTGTTGTCCAGGTGTGCGGTGGCCTCGTCCAGGATGACCACGCGCTGCCGGGCCAGCAGCAGCCGGGCGATGGTCATGCGCTGGCGCTCCCCGCCGGAGAGCCGGTAGCCGCGCTCGCCGACGACCGTGTCCAGGCCGTCGGGCAGGGACCGTACGACCTCGGCGAGGCGGGCGCGTTCCAGGGCGTCCCACAGCTCGGCGTCCGACGCGTCGGGCCGGGCCAGCAGCAGGTTGGCGCGGACGCTGTCGTGGAACAGGTGACCGTCCTGGGTCACCATGCCGAGGGTGCCGCGCAGCGAGGCGGCGGTCAGGTCCCGGACGTCGACGCCGCCGATCCGGACGGCGCCGGAATCGACGTCGTACAGGCGCGGCAGCAGCTGGGCGATGGTGGACTTGCCGGCGCCGGAGGAGCCCACGAGGGCGACGGTCTGGCCGGGTTCGGCGCGGAAGGAGATGCCGTGCAGGACCTCGGTGCCGCCCCGGGTGTCGAGCGCGGCGACCTCCTCCAGGGAGGCCAGCGAGACCTGGTCGGCCGCGGGGTAGCCGAAGCGGACGTCGTCGAACTCGACGGCGACCGGGCCCTCGGGCGCCGGGACCGCGTCCGGCTTCTCCTCGATCAGCGGCTTCAGGTCCAGCACCTCGAAGACCCGCTCGAAGCTGACCAGGGCGCTCATCACCTCGACCCGGGCCCCGGCGAGCGCGGTCAGCGGGGCGTACAGGCGGGTCAGCAGCAGGGCGAGGGAGACGACGGCGCCCGGCTGGAGGGTGCCGTGCAGCGCGAACCAGCCGCCGAGGCCGTAGACGAGGGCCAGGGCGAGGGCGGAGACGAGGGTGAGGGAGGTGATGAAGACGGACTGGGCGGTGGCCGTGCGGACGCCGATGTCCCGGACCCGGGCGGCGCGGGCCGCGAACTCGTCCGACTCCTCCTCGGGGCGGCCGAACAGCTTGACCAGGGTGGCGCCGGGGGCCGAGAAGCGCTCGGTCATCCGGGTGCCCATGGCCGCGTTCAGCGCCGCCGCCTCCCGCTGCATCCGGGCCATCCTGCTGCCCATGCGGCGCGCGGGCAGCACGAACACCGGCAGCAGGACGAGCGCGAGCAGGGTGATCTGCCAGGACAGGGTGAGCATCACGGCGAGCGTGAGCAGCAGCGTGACCAGGTTGCTCACCACGCCGGACAGGGTGTTGGCGAAGGCGCGCTGGGCGCCGATCACGTCGTTGTTGAGACGGCTGACCAGCGCTCCCGTACGAGTCCGTGTGAAGAACGCGACGGGCATGCGCTGCACATGATCGAACACAGCCGTTCTGAGATCGAGGATGAGTCCCTCCCCGAGCGTCGCCGACAGCCGCCGGCCGAGGATGCCGAGCCCTGCCTCGGCGAACGCGACGAGGGCGATGAGCAGGGAGAGCCGGATCACCCTGCCGGAGTCGTGCCCCGCCACGATCGCGTCGACGACGCGGCCGGCGAGCACGGGGGTGGCCACGGCGAGGAGTGCCGTCACCACCCCGAGCAGGACGAACCGGACGATGCCCGCGCGGTGCGGGCGGGCGAAGGCGGCGATGCGGCGCAGTGTGGCGCGGGCGAGGGGACGGCGGTCTGCCTGCGCGTTCATCACGCTGTGCAGCTGCGTCCAGGCGGTGGTCTCCATGCTCATGGGAGAGAACGTAGAACCTCAAGCATCGTTGAGGTCAATGTTCCTGCCTTTTCACCCCGCCCGGCGACCGCGCCCGTGCAGGCCCCGACTCTCGCGAAGGCCCCGATGACCCCCGTCTGTAAGCCGCCGTCCCCGCTGCTGCCACCCGCCGTTGGCGCGGCCGGGAGAACCTCTGCGGATATGACCGCCGTCCCGCTCCCTCCGCTGCCGCCGCTGTCCCGGGGACGACTCCCCCGTCGCGTCCCGCTGCGCCAGGTGCTGTGCCTGCTGCCGGTCCTGCTGGTCGCCGTGGCCGCCGTACGGAACCGCTCGGTGCTCGCCGAGGGCTTCGGCCAGCTGCGTACCGCCTCCTGGCCGTGGCTGCTGGCCGCGGCCGGCGCGACCTGTCTGACCTGGGTGGCGGCCGCGTGCACCCGGCAGGGCGCGGTGGTGCAGCCGCTGCCGAAGGGGCGGCTGCTGGCCACCCAGTTCGCGGCGGCCGCCGCCAACCATCTGCTGCCGACCGGGCTCGGCGCGAGCGCGGTGAACCTGCGATTCATGACCGTGTGCGGGGTGCCGCTCGCCCGTTCCTCGGCCGCGCTCGCCCTGTATCTGCTCGCCGAGTGCGTGGGCCGGCTGGGTCTGCTGGCCACGCTGCTGATCGCCTTCCCGGACGCGCTGCGGCTCGGCCCGCTGCTCCCGGGCGGGTCGGCGCTCCCGCTGCTGCTCGGCGCGGCCGGTCTGCTGGCGGGCGGGGCGGCCGCCCTGGCCTGGGTACGACCGCTGCGCCGGCGCGTCTCGGGGTTCGTGCGGGACGCCCTCGGCGAGGCGCGCTCGGTGCACACCCGGCCGGTCCGGGCGCTGGCCCTGTGGGGCGGCTCGCTGGCCTTCCCGGCGCTCCAGGCGGCCGGTCTGGCGGCGGTCGGCCAGGCGCTGCGGCTGCCGGTGCCGCCCGCGCACATGGTGCTCGCCTATCTCGCCGCCACGGCCGCGGTGGCGCTGGTACCCACGCCGGGCGGCCTGGGCTCGGTCGAGGCGTCACTGATCGTGGCGCTGGTCGCGGTGGGCGGTCCGGTGGCGGTGGCCACGGCGGTGGTCCTGGCCTACCGGATCATCACGGTGTGGCTCCCCCTGGTGCCAGGCGCGCTGACGCTGGGGGCACTGGTCCGGCTGAAGGTGATCTGAGGCGCAGAACGGCTCCGCCGGGCGGGCGCGACCAGCCCCGCCGGGCTGGCGCTTGGCGGTGGTCCTGGCCTACCGGATCATCACGGTGTGGCTCCCCCTGGTGCCGGGCGCGCTGACGCTGGGGGCACTGGTCCGGCTGAAGGTGATCTGAGGCGCAGAACGGCTCCGCCGGATGGACGCGACCAGCCCCGCCGGCCGGCATTCCGGACGCCTCCGTCGCTCCCCTGTCCCCGCCCAGCAGGTGAGAGACCGCCGCCGAGACCCCGACCGGCCGCCGGAGCAGATCCGCCTGCGCCTGCATGAGCAGCGCGGAACGGGTCAGCCCGCCGTCCACACGGAGCACCCCCAGCAGGCCGCCCAGGTCGGCATACGGCTCCGCCGGATGGACGCGACCAGCCCCGCCGGACCGGCGATCCGGACGCCGGCCGTCCCCCTCTCCCCGGCTCAGCATCGTCCGCGCGAAGTGCCTCCGGCGGGCCGCCCAGGTCGGCGTGCGGCTCCCACGGACCGGCGCTCCGGTCCGCGACCGTGTCCCTCTCCCCCGCTCCGGACACCGGCCGTTGCCCCGGCCCCCGCTCCGGACACCAGCCGTCGCCCCCGGCCCCCGCTCCCCACGCCGCCGTCGCCCCCTATCCCCCGCTCAGCCCCCGCCCAGCATGGAAGCGACCGCCGCCCGGAAAGCCGCCCGGCGTTCCTCCGCCGTCTCCGGCGGGATGCGCGGCTCGTACACCGCGGCCGGCTTCCACTCGGGCAGCGCCTCCTCGATGCTCAGCCCGTCGGCGGCCCCCACCCGGGCCAGGGCCGCCGCGCCCAGGGCCGTGGCGTCGGCGAGTGCCGAGACCTCCACCGGGCGCTGGAGCAGATCCGCCTGCGCCTGCATGAGCAGCGCGGAACGGGTCAGCCCGCCGTCCACGCGGAGCACCTCCAGCGGGCCGCCCAGGTCGGCCGCGGCGGCGTCCGCGAGTTCGGCGACCTGGGCGGCGAGCCCCTCGCACAGGGCGCGCACCAGGTGCCCGGCGGTGGTGTCGAGGCCGAGGCCGGTGAGCGAGCCGCGCAGGTCGCCGCGCCACCAGGGGGCGGCGAGCCCGGCGAGGGCGGGGACGAAGGTGACGCCGCCGCTGTCGGCGACCGAGCCGCCGACCCGGTCGAGGTCGGCCGCGGAGGCGAGGACACCGAGGTCGGTGAGCCAGCGGACGGCGGACGCGGCCGTGTACACCTGGCCGTCCAGGCAGTAGCCGGTGGCTCCGGCCAGCCGCCAGGCCACGCAGCCGACCAGGCCGGAGGCGCTGCGCAGCGGGCGCTCGCCGGTGTGGGCGAGCAGGAACGCCCCGGTGCCGTAGGTGCACTTGGCCGCCCCCGGCGCGGTGACGCGCTGGGCGAGCAGGGCGGCCTGCTGGTCGACGATCAGTCCGGTGAGCGGGATCTCCCGGCCGAACGCCGTGGTCGTACCGACCGGCTGGGCGACGTCGGTCACCTCGGGGAGGCGTTCACCGGTCAGGCCGTACAGGTCGAGGGCGCGCGGGGACCACTCGGTGTCGTCGAGGCCGAGCAGCTGGGTGCGGCCGGCGGTGGCGGCGTCGGTGGCGAAGGCGCCGGTGAGGCGGTGGACCAGCCAGGCGTCGGAGGTGGTGACGACGCCGTCGCGGGTGAGGTGACGGCGAATCCAGGCCATCTTGGGCGCGGCGAAGTACGGGTCCAGCGGGAGCCCGGTGAGGTGGTGCAACTCCTCGGCGTGCTCGGCGAGTTCCTCGCACACGGTGGCGGCGCGCCGGTCCTGCCACACCAGAGCGTCGGTGAGCGGGCGGCCGGTGCCGGGGTCCCAGGCGAGGACGGTCTCGCCCTGGTTGGCCAGGCCCAGCGCGACGACGTCCTCCCCCGCCGCGGCGAGCGCCTGCCGGCCGGCGTCGAGGACCGAGGCGTACAGCTCGGCCGGGTCCACCTCGACCAGGCCGCCGGGCAGGTGGCGCGGCCGTACCTCGGCGAAGCCGGTGCCGAGCACACCGCGGTCCGGGCAGACGACGAGCGCCTTGGTGCCGGACGTGCCCTGGTCGACGGCGAGCACCGGCCCGGTCATCGCGTCCTCCCGCACTTCGCTGTGAAGATCACCGCGTCAGCCTGCCGCCGTGCCGCGCCCAGCGTCAAGCGCTACTGACGGGTTATCAACTCACATGGCTGGTTAGTTGAGTTGATAACAATGGCGGGGTTCCGGCGACCCCTCTATAGTGACCGCCGACCAGGACCAGGAACATCACGAACACCGCCCAGGGGAGGGCTGTTGCCACGTCACCCCGCCGCCTCGCCCGCGCCCCCGGGCCACGGGGCCGACGGCTGATGGCCAGGGAAGGAGCACGCCTCTCCTACGACCCCGCGGGCCCCGACCACGCCCTGCGCGCCGCGCTCCAGGAGCTGCGCACCGGCCGCTGGATGGCCATGCGCGCGCTGCTCGCGGAGACCACGCGGGGCTGGGAGTGGACCCGGCGCACCCAGGTCCTCGCGACCGTCGCGGCCGGCAGCGACGTGGTGCGGGCCTGGCTCACGGAGGAACCGGACAGCGTCCACGCGGCGGTGATGCAGGCCCGGGTGGGGGTCGAGCGGGCGCTGCGGGCGCAGCGCGAACGGCACCGCCGTACCCACGAGTTGTGGATCGAGGCCTGGGACGCCGCGCAGACGGCCACCCGCATCGCACCGCGGGACCCGGTGCCCTGGATATGCCTGCTGGCGCTGGCCCAGCTCGATCCGGAGCAGCGCTGGGAGGAGCACCGGGCCGCGCCGCCCGGGCCGCTGCTGCCGCCGGGTCCGTGGGGGCTGCTGGCCGAGGCGCACGCCCGCGACCCGTACAACCGTGAGGCCCACCACCGGATGCTCCAGTTCCTGTACGCGCGCGGCGGCTCGGACCGGCTCACGGAGGCCGCCGGCTACGCCCAGTGGGCCGCCGCCGAGGCCCCGCCGGGTTCCGCGGTGCATCTGCTGCCGCTGTACGTCCGGGTCGAGCGCTACCGCCGGAGCAGCGGGTACGACGCGGCGCTCGATCTGCACTGGGTGGCCGACGACGCGACCCGCGAGGCACGGCACGGGCTGCGTTCCTGGTTCGACCGGGCGCCGCACGCCGAGGCCTCGCCGCTGGACCTCAACCACCTCGCGCACGCCCTGTGGGGTGCGCTGCTCTTCCCGGACGCGGCCCGGGTGTTCGAGGCGATCGGCCCCTATGTCACCCCCGCGCCCTGGATGTACCGCACCCCGGACCGGGGCCGTGCCGTGGAGGTCTTCACCCAGGCCCGGGACCGCTGCCGGGCGGCCGCCGACGACCCCCGTCCGTGAACTCCCCCTGATCGCAGGCCCCTTGACTCCGGAGGTTTCCGCATGTCCCCCCGCACTTCCGACCCCGTGCCCGCCTCGGGGCCGCCGCCCCAGGACGAGGAGCAGCGGCTGCGCGAACTCGGCTACCAGCCGGTGCTGGCCCGCCGGATGGGCGGCTTCGGCAACTTCGCGATCAGCTTCTCGGTGATCTCGATCCTGTCCGGCTGCATGACCCTGTACGGCTTCGGCCTGAACACCGGCGGGCCCGCCGTGATGCTGTGGGGCTGGGCGGGGGTCGGCCTGTTCGTCCTGTGCGTCGGGCTCGCGCTCGCCGAGGTCACCAGCGCCTATCCGACCTCCGGCGCCCTGTACTACATGGCCGACCGGCTCGGCGGGCGCCGCTGGGGCTGGTACACGGGCTGGCTGAACCTGCTCGGCCTGCTCGGCGCGATCGCCGGCATCGACTACGGCGCCGCGCTGTTCACCGGCGCTTTCGCCAACCTGCGGTGGGGCTTCACGCCGACACCGGGCCGGACCATGCTGATCTTCTGCGCCATCCTGCTGCTGCACGCCGTGCTGAACCTGTTCGGGGTCCGCCTGGTCAGCCTGCTCAACTCGGTCAGCGTGTGGTGGCATCTGGCGGGTGTCGCCCTGATCGTCGGCGCGCTCGCCATCGTCCCCGACCACCACCAGTCGCCGTCCTTCGTCTTCGGGAAGTTCGCCAACGAGACCGGCTGGCACAACCCCCTCTACGTGGCGGCGATCGGGCTGCTGCTCGCGCAGTACACCTTCTCCGGCTACGACGCCTCCGCCCATCTGTCCGAGGAGACCTCGCGTGCCTCGGTGGCCGCCGCGCGCGGCATCGTCCGGTCCATCTGGGTCTCCTGGCTCGCGGGCTTCGTCCTGCTCGCCGGGCTGACCTTCGCCATCCAGGACTACGACGCCACCCGCACCACCGCCACCGGGGTGCCGCCCGCGCAGATCCTGCTCGACGGCCTCGGCACGAACGGCGCGAGCGCGCTGCTGCTCGTCGTGATCATCGCCCAGCTGTTCTGCGGGAACGCCGAAGTCGCCGCGGCCAGCCGGATGGTGTTCGCGTTCAGCCGGGACCGCGCGCTGCCCGGCTCCCACCTGTGGCGCACGGTCAGCGGCCGCACCCAGACCCCGGTGGCCGCCGTATGGCTGTCGGTGGTCGTGGCCGGCGTCCTCGCGCTGCCGTCGCTGTACTCGTCGACCGCGTACAACGCGGTGACCGCCATCAACGTCATCGGCATCACCCCCGCCTACGCCATCCCGGTACTGCTGCGGCTGCGCGCCGGGGACCGGTTCCGGCCGGGTCCGTGGCACCTGGGCCGCTGGAGCCGGCCGGTCGGCTGGATCGCCGTGGTCTGGGTGGCGTGTGTGACGGTGCTGTTCTGTCTGCCGCAGTCCTCGCCGGTCACGGTCGACACGATGAACTACGCGTCGCTGGCGCTCGCCGTGGTCCTGGTCCTCGCCAGCGTCTGGTGGTACGTGGCCCGCCGGTCGTACGGCACCCCCACCGCCGCCTATGGCAGCGGCCGCGACCAGGAGGAACTCGCGGAGGGCATCATCTGAGCGGCTGTCCGGCAAGCGCCGGTCCGGGTGCGAACTGGTGTGCCGGATACGGCAGGATGAGCGATCGCGCCGGTCACCGGAGTTCCGGGCCGGCGCGATCGCACATCCCGGACATCGAGCAGGTGACACCGTGACGAGACTTCACACCAGGCTCCCCGCAGCCGCTCCGCGCCTCGGAGGTGACCGGTGAACCGCGCCCTGACCCTGGACGACCTGGTCCTCGCCGGCATCGCCCTGGCCGCGGGCCTGCTGCTCGCCTTCCTCTCCCGGGCGGTGCTGCGGTGGCTCGCCAAGCACGCCAAGCGGACCCGCTGGAGCGGCGACGACGTCATCGTGGACGCGCTGCGCTCGGTCGTGCCGTGGGCGGCGATCGCGGGCGGCGCGGCGGCGGCCGCGGCCGTGCTGCCGCTCACCCGGCCCGTCCAGCACCATGTGAACCAGATCCTCGAGGTCGGGGTCATCTTCGTGGTGACCCTGTCCGCCGCCCGGGTCATCGCCGGTCTGGTGCAGACGGTCACCCAGTCCCGCTCCGGCGTGGCCGGTTCGGCGACCATCTTCGTCAACATCACCCGGGTGCTGGTCCTCGCCATCGGCTTCCTGGTGGTGCTGCAAACCCTCGGCATCTCCATAGCGCCGCTGCTGACCGCCCTCGGCGTGGGCGGTCTGGCCGTCGCGCTGGCCCTCCAGGACACGCTCGCCAACCTCTTCGCGGGCGTCCACATCCTCGCCTCCCGGACCGTCCAGCCGGGCGACTACATCCGGCTGAGCAGCGGGGAGGAGGGCTATGTGGTGGACATCAACTGGCGCCAGACGACGGTCCGCCAGCTCTCCAACAACCTCGTGGTCATCCCCAACGGCCAGCTGGCGAAGGCCAACATGACCAACTACACCCGCCCCGAACAGCGGTTGACGGTGCTGGTCCAGGCGGGCGTGGGCTACGACGCCGATCTGGAGCACGTGGAGCGGGTCACGGCGGAGGTCGTCGCGGAGACCATGCGCGAGGTCGAGGGCGCCGTCGCGGAGCACGAGCCCGCGATCCGCTTCCACACCTTCGGCGACTCCCGCATCGGCTTCACGGTGGTCCTGGGCGTCGGCGAGTTCAGCGACCAGTACCGGATCAAGCACGAGTTCATCAAGCGTCTGCACCGGCGCTTCCAGCAGGAGGGCATCTCCGTCCCGGCCCCGACCCGTTCGGTCTCCCTCCAGCAGGGAGCGGTGGTGATCCCCCAGCAGCGGTCGGGCCAGGGCGTCGGCGGCGGAGCGGCCTGAAAACGTCGGCGGCCGGCAGGCCCCTTTCGGGGCCCGCCGGCGCGGGGCGACGGTGCCGGAGCTGCTCGTGCCGCTACGGGCTCTCGGCGAACTCGTCCCGCTGGACCACGCACAGGGCCCAGATGATGAAGCCGGACAGGGCGATCATCACCACGGACCACACCGGGTAGTACGGCAGGGAGAGGAAGTTGGCGATGATGACCAGCCCGGCGATGGTGATGCCGCCGACGCGTGCCCACAGCGACGGCTGGAACAGCCCGAAGCTGACCACCAGGGCGATCACGCCCAGCACCAGATGGATCCAGCCCCAGCTGGTGAGGTCGAACTTGAAGACGTAGTTGGGTGTCGTGACGAAGACGTCGTCCTGCGCGATCGCCATGATGCCGCGGAACACACCGAGCATCCCGGCGACCATCAGCATGACGCCCGCGAACATCGTGAGCCCGCCCGCCCACGCCTGCTTGGCGGAGGAGGTGTGGCCGTGGGTGTGGTGCGTCGTAGCCATGTGCATGCCTCGATTCACACGGGGCGCGGGTCAGCGCCCGTGAGGGGTGGGAAACGGACTACCGCTGCTGCGGTCCGGCGCCGCTGAGGACGAGTTCCTTCGCCCTGCGGAACTCCTCGTCGGTGATGTCACCGCGGGAGCGCATGTCGGAGAGCTTGCTGAGTTCGTCGGCGCTGCTGGGGCCGCCCCGGGCGGTCTCCCGGACGTAGGAGTCGAAGGCCTCCTGCCGGGTCCGCGCCTCGTTGATCTCCCGGGCGCCCATGCCCTTGCCGCGGGCGATCAGGTAGACGAAGACGCCCAGGAAGGGCAGCACGATCACGAAGAGCGTCCAGCCGGCCTTGGCCCAGCCGCTCAGGTCGTCGTCGCGGAAGATGTCGACGATGATCCGGAACAGCAGGATGAACCACATGATCCACAGGAAGAACACCAGCATGGTCCAGAAGGCGCTCAGCAGCGGATAGTCGTACGCGAGGTAGGTCTGTGCGCTCATGTCTCTTTCTCCGTCCGTGGCGCCGGCCCGCCGGGTTCACCAAGCCGGTCCGTGACGCTCTCAGCGTGCACACGCCGAGGGCCGGGGGGGGGGGGGGGGGGGGGGGGGGGGGGGGGGGGGGGGGGGGGGGGGGGGGGGGGGGGGGGGGGGGGGGGGGGGGGGGGGGGGGGAGGAGGAG